>UQEY01000017.1 GCA_900540235.1 uncultured Eubacteriales bacterium | reverse complement strand
GTCAACTTTGTTGACTGAGGGAGAGAAAAAATACAATGTGGCGTAGCCGTCAACCGATTGCAAACTATAATTTATATACATATTTTCCGGTCATAACGCATTTATCATCTTTTATTTCATATGAAATATCTTCATTAACCACTTCGCAGTTTGCAAGTTTTTGATTTTTATAAACATTAAGTTTCTTTTCGGCAAGGCTTAAAAGTTCTTTATCCGTCAGGTCATATTTAATGCAATTTAGTTGTGTTTCGTTTACCGTTGTAATTCCTATCGGCAGTTCTTTATTTTTCAGCGTTAAATATTTTGTGCTTTTTTCTTCAAAATCGCCTTTTTTAATATTAAAATAAAGCGGAATATCGACTGCGAAAAAGTGAAGCGTGCGGTAAGTATCTGTTTTTCTTACACTTATCTTACTTTGACTTCGTGTTACTTCAACGCTTATAACTTCTCTTTTTGCTTTTATTCCTTTGAGCTTGTATTCATCGGCTTTTTGCGGAGGCATTTTTCTTTCAAGAATTTCTACTTGCGCCGTAGTGCCGATTTTATTGATGTGTGCCCATGCTATCTCGTCAAAGTTTGCCGTCATATCCCACGCAAGGCTTGTTTTGTCAACGCTGCTCCACAAAACGCCTTTTTTAAAATCATTGTTTTCAAGGTATGCATTTACGGTATCAGGACTTAGATTGTCACAGCCGTTGATTTCAATGTTCCAAACAAACGAACCAAAAAAAGAAAATATAAATACAAACAGGACTGCCCCGACCAAAAAGCCTATTCGATTGGTAAACGGCAAAAGCAAAAACGGCAGTCCGTGTTTTTTTGTTATTCTTACTTTTCCGCCGTGTCTAAATGCAATTCTGTGTAATTTTTTGTAAGTTTTTATTGAGCTGATTGCTTCAAAGCCATTCTCGTTTGAACATATATTTTGAATTAAAATTCCGTTTTTGTAGCACTCGTTTATAAAATCTTCTTTGAACCCGCCGCTGAAACTGAATTCAACCCAGCCGAAAAGAAATCTGAAAAACTTAACCATTTGAAAACTCCATAGCCATAATGTTACCCTCAACTATTGCACCCTCACGGGTGTAGGAATTTATTTTTAAATCGTTTCCGATAAATGTAATGAGCTGACTGCCGAGGCTTACCGTAATTTTAGTTGACGAATATTCGATTATTCCCTCAAGTCCGTCAACAAGACATTCACGCCCGGTCATTTCAAGCCGAGGTTTGCCGAAATAATATTCAAACGCATCGCTTTCTTTGTCCGCTTTTTTACTTTTAAACAATTTCATTTTATCACCGCTAATATATATGCTGTCTTTTTAGGCGTTATACAATCAATATTTTGATATTGTAAAATCTATGCTATAGTGATATAATGTTTTAAATTAAAGATAATATATAGGTGAAATGATGTAAAGGTGATAAAATGCAACTCAAACTTCACGATATTGTTGTTATGAAAAAGGCGCATCCGTGCGGTTCAAACGAATTTGAAATAACAAGGCTCGGTGTTGATTATAAATTAAAGTGCACAGGTTGCGGCAGGGAAGTTATGATACCGAGAATAAAAGCGGAAAAAAGTATAAAGGCGATAAAAAGTGATGAAAAATAACGAACCTATCGGTTTTCTTGACTCGGGAATAGGCGGAAGCACGGTGCTTACAAAAGCGCTTGATATTTTGCCAAATGAAAATTATGTGTTTTTCAGCGACAGCAAAAACTGCCCGTACGGTGACAAGAGCGACGAAGAAATAATAAAACGCTGTGATGAAATTATTGCTATGCTCATCCAAAAATACGCTTGCAAGGCGATAGTTATTGCGTGCAATACGGCTTCGGCAAAAGCAGCGGCATATTTAAGAAAAAAATATACTTTGCCGATAATTGCCATTGAACCTGCTTATAAAATGGTTTATGACGAAAACCCGAACGGTTTTACACTGGTTATGGCAACTAAAGGCACGCTTGAAAGTGAAAAGTTTCACAAACTTTACTACAAATATAACAACCACAAAACGGCGCTTATACCTTGCGTGGGTCTTGCCGATATTATTGAGCAGGGCGAAAAAAATGAGATTGAAAGTTATCTTGAAAAAACGCTGGGCGAATATAAGGGCAAGGTTCTTAATGTAGTTCTCGGTTGTACTCACTATCCGCTGATTAAGGACAGTATAAGGAATGTGCTCGGCAATGTGGAATTTTTTGACGGTGCACTCGGTGTAAGCAAACAACTTAAACGAATTCTTATCGGTGAAAATTTATTAAGCGACAATATTGACGAAGGAGATATCAAATTTATTGATTCGTCACCGAGTGAAGAAGTAAGAAAACAAAAAGAAGAAAGATTTTTTAAATTTTTAAGTGAGGATAACATATGATAGAAAAATTGCAGGAGGTTGAAAACAGATTTGAGGAAGTAAACGAGCTTGTTTGCAACCCCGATATTGTTTCAGACCAAGAAAAATATACAAAGCTTATGCGTGAACTTAAACACCTTACTCCGGTTGTTGAAAAGTTTAGGGAATACAAAAAAGCAAAAGAAACCGAAGAAGAATCAAGGGCGATGCTTGACGAGGGCGGAATGGACGCCGACTTTGCCCAAATGGTAAAGGAAGAATACGAGCAAAGCCGTGACGATATGGTAAGGATAGAGGAAGAACTTAAAGTTCTCCTTTTGCCTCGTGACCCTAACGATGATAAGAATGTTATTATTGAAATTCGTGGCGGTGCAGGCGGCGAGGAAAGCGCACTTTTTGCAGGCGTTCTTTTCCGTATGTATTCGATGTATGCCGAATCAAAAGGTTTTAAGACGGAAATTCTCAACGCAAACGAAACAGGTCTTGGCGGATATAAGGAAATCAGCTTTTCGGTTGAGGGCGACGGCGCTTATTCAAGATTTAAGTTTGAAAGCGGTGTTCACCGTGTTCAGCGTGTGCCGGAAACCGAAAGTCAGGGCAGAATTCACACTTCGACAACTACGGTTGCCGTTTTGCCTGAGGCTGAAGATGTTGACTTTGAAATAAACCCGAAAGACTTGCAGATTGATACTTTCCGCTCGTCGGGCGCAGGCGGTCAGCATATTAACAAAACTTCGTCGGCAATTCGTATTACCCATATTCCGACAGGCACGGTGGTTGAATGTCAGGATGAAAGAAGCCAGCATAAAAATAAGGAAAAGGCGCTCAAGGTGCTTCGTTCCCGACTTTATGACGCTGAAAAGGCAAAGCACGACGCCGAGATTGCAGGCGAAAGAAAAGCTCAGGTCGGCACAGGTGACAGAAGCGAGCGAATCAGAACTTATAACTATCCGCAGGGCAGAGTTTCCGACCACAGAATAGGTCTTACCCTTTATAAGCTTGAGCAGTTTTTGAACGGCGATATGGACGAAATGATTGATGCTCTTATCACTGCCGATACTGCTGAAAAGCTTAAAGCTCAGGGTGAAGAATAAACTTTAAATGAAAATCAAGGTTAAATTATATGTCGATTAAACAAGGTGAATATTTAAAAAAGTTAAGGACTGAAAAGGGTTTGAGCCAGGATGCACTCGGCGAAGTGCTCGGCATTTCCCGTCAGTCGGTGTCAAAATGGGAACAGGGCAACTCGACCCCGGATATTGACAATATAGGCAAGCTTGCCGAGTTTTACGGCGTGTCGATAGATTCGCTCGTTAAAGGTGAGCCTGACGAAGAAGTAAAAGTTTCGGAAAATAAAGACGACGAAGAAAAAGAAAAGGTGCTTGAACTTATTGACGAGTTTGAGGGTAAAGTTGATGTTAAAGACGAAAAGATTGAAAGCAAGGTTGAACCGTTAAACATCAGCGCTCCCGAACCGTCGCTCAGGGAAAAAGAGCTTATCGAAAAGCAAAATGATGAGGCTTACAAAAATAAAAGAGAATATCAGCGTGAAGAAATGAAAAAAGAGAAGAAAAGAAGAAGCTGGCTTTTCCCGTCTTATCCCGTTATTGCAGTTATTATTTATTGCGTTTTTGGCGCTGTTTTCGGTGCAAACGGCTGGAAAATCGGGTGGATAACTCTTTTAACAATTCCTCTTTTTTACACTGGTGTTATTGCGATTGAAAAGAAAAAGCCGATTATTTTTTGTTATCCCGTGCTTGTGCTTATTATCTTTTTACTTTTAGGTTTCGGCGCAAGTTTGTGGCACCCGGCTTGGATAATTTTCCTGACAATTCCTATTTTTTACATAATTACTGCAAAGGCAGGTAAACATAATAAATAATGGAAACAAAAATTTTAACAACTTCAAACGAAGATATTAAAACAGCGGGCGAAATACTTTCAAACGGCGGGCTTGTTGCGTTTCCTACAGAAACGGTTTACGGCTTGGGTGCAAATGCACTTGATGAAGAAGCGGTAAAAAATATCTACAAAGCTAAGGGTAGACCGAGTGACAACCCACTTATTGTTCATATCGCAAAAAAGGAAGATATTGTTCCTTTGGTTAAGGAAGTTACGCCAAATGCAAAGAGGCTTATGGATGCGTTCTTCCCGGGGCCTTTGACGATTATTTTGCCAAAAAGCGACAAAATAGGCAAGGTTGTAAGCGGCGGGCTTGATACCGTTGCGATTCGTATGCCGATAAATGAGGTTGCACACAAGGTGATTGAGGCAGCAGGTTGCCCTATTGCGGCTCCGAGTGCCAACACTTCCGGCTTGCCGTCACCTACAAGGGCAAAATATGTTATTGACGATATGACCGGCAAGATTGAAGCGATTATTGACGGCGGCGACTGCGAATACGGTGTTGAATCAACTGTTATCACCCTTGCAACCGATATGCCCACTATCCTCAGACCGGGTGCGGTTACAAAAGAAATGCTTGAGGATGTTATAGGCGAGGTTTCGGTTGCCTCAGCCGTGCTCCACGGTATGAAAGAAAATGAAACTGCGGCTTCACCGGGTATGAAATATAAGCACTATGCGCCAAAAGCAAGGGTTATTATTGTTGATGCAGACAAAAAGACATATGAAGATTTTGTCAACAGCAAAAAGGGTGCGTTTGCGCTTTGCTTTGACGATGACGAAGTGACAGTGCCGAGGGTTAACTACGGCAGGGAAAACGATGATTTGTCGCAGGCGAGGGAACTTTTTGACGCTCTGCGCAAGCTTGACGAGATGAATGCAAAAACCGTTTACGCCCGTATTCCTCACACAACAGGTGTGGGTATGGCTGTATATAACCGCCTTATCCGTGCTGCCGCATTTACGGTTATTGATTTAAAAAAGCCGTTTGCTCTCGGCGTGACGGGTCAGTCGGGTTCGGGCAAAAGCTATATTTGCAAGAAGCTGAAAGATTACGGTTTTAATATAGTTGACTGCGACAAAGAGGTTCAAAATATTTATGAAAACGATGGCGAGTTGGTAGCCAAATTAGTTGAGGAATTCGGCGATATAACAACCGACGGCAAGGTTGACAGGAAAAAGCTCGGCTCGGTAGTTTTCAGCGATAAAGCAAAACTTGAAAAGCTGAATTCACTTGTTCATCCGGCGGTGATTTCTCATTGCGAAAGGCTTGCAAAAGTTCCGTGCGTGCTTGATGCTCCGCAGCTTTTTGAAGCAAAAGCGGAAGATAAATGTTTTAAAACAGTCGGCATTGTTGCAAGCAAGGGCGAAAGAATAAAACGAATTGTTAAGCGTGACGGCATAAGCGAGGAAGAAGCCGAAAAAAGGCTTGCTTCCCAGTTTAGCGAAGATTATTTTAAGTCACATTGCGATTTTGTGATTTATAATAATGACGGCGACAATATTGAACGGGAAATTGAAGATATGCTTCATTCTCTCGGTTTTTAATAAAAAAGAAAGGTGACTAAAATGAGCGAAAAAGCAAAAGAGCTTCAAAAAAAGCTTTTTAACAAAAAAGAAAATGGCGTAGATTTTATGAGCGAAGAAGAGCTCAAAGTTTGCGACGAATTTTGCGAGGGATACAAAAAATTCCTTTTTGAAAACAAGACCGAAAGGGAATTTGCTGCGTCTGCACTTAAACTTGCAAAGGAACACGGCTTTGTTCAGTTTGATAAGTTCGGCAAGGCTCTTGAAGCGGGCGACAAGGTTTACTATTTCAACCGTGAAAAGGCAATTATCCTTGCGGTCAAGGGTAAAAGACCTGTTTGCGACGGTGTAAGAATCAGTGCGGCGCATATCGATTCTCCTCGTCTTGATTTAAAACAGTGCCCTGTTTATGAGGACGGAAGCCTCGGCTTCTTCAAAACCCACTACTATGGCGGTATCAAAAAGTATCAGTGGACAGCCATTCCGCTTTCACTCCATGGCAGAATTTGCAAAAATGACGGCACATATGTTGATGTTAAAGTGGGTGAAGACCCTGCTGACCCTAAGTTCTGCATTACCGATATTCTTCCTCACCTCGGTGCCGAGCAAATGGCAAGAAAAGCAAATGAAATCGTTAAGGGTGAAGAACTCAATGTAGTTATCGGTTCTCGTCCGTTTAAAGATGATGAAGTAAGCGAAAAAATAAAACTTAATCTTCTGAATATCCTTTTTGAAAAGTACGGCATTGTTGAAAGAGATTTTCTTTCTGCCGAACTTGAACTCGTTCCTGCTTTCAGCGTTGACGATATCGGTTTTGACAGAAGTTTAATCGGCGGCTACGGCCACGACGACCGTGTTTGTTCTTATCCTGCGCTTCAGGCAATTCTTGATATTGACGAAGCACCGGAGTACACAGCAGTAACAGTTCTTACAGATAAAGAGGAAACAGGCTCGGACGGCAACACAGGTCTAAATTCAAGCTACCTTAAATATTTCATTGAGGACCTTGCAAGGCTTGAGGGTTACGAAGGCAGAGATGTGCTTTCTAATTCTAAGTGCCTTTCAGCCGATGTAAATGCCGCATTTGACCCGACCTGGTCATCTCAGTTTGAAAAGAATAACGCTTCATTCATCAATGAGGGCGTTTGCGTAACTAAGTTTACCGGTGCAAGAGGTAAGGGCGGCACAAGTGATGCTTCGGCAGAATATGTAAGCTTTGTTAAAAATCTTCTTGAATCAAACGGTGTTTTGTGGCAAAGCGGTGAGCTTGGCAAGGTTGATGCAGGCGGCGGCGGAACAGTTGCAATGTATATCGCCAATCTTGATGTTGATGTTATCGATGTCGGTGTGCCTGTTCTTTCAATGCATTCACCATACGAAATCGTAAGCAAGATTGACACATATATGGCGTATAAGGCATTTAAGGTGTTCTTTACAAAATAATAGCTTGCTTATTGCCTTCCCCTTGAGGGGAAGGTGGCAACGAAGTTGACGGATGAGGTGTAGAATATTCATATTCGTGTACTATTCCACCTCATCAGTCAGTAAACTGACAGCTTCCCCTCAAGGGGAAGCCTTAACTCGGTGATTAAATGAAAATATTATTAATCTCAACAGGCGGAACTATTGCAAGCGTTAAAGAGGAAAACATCCACCTTGACGCACCGTTCAAAATTCTTGACTATATTTTAAAAGATGAAACGCAAGGCATAGAATTTGAATATGCATCGCCGTTTACCGTTTTGAGCGAAAATATGAATTTTGAACTTTGGCAAAAACTTTGTGCTACTATTAATGAAAATAATATAGATAATATAATAATACTGCACGGTTCGGACACGCTTGCGTTTACTTCGAGTTTGCTTGGCAAACTTTTTAGCAATAAAAATATTGTCGTCACAGCTTCAAACAAGCCATGTGAGGATGAAGATTCAAACGCAGTGCCTAATTTTCTTAATGCATTAAGGAAAGTGAAAAAAGGTCAAAAAGGAGTTTTTGTAAGCTACGACGGTGTTTACCCTGCCGAAACTATAGCAAGCGCCGACGGTTTTGATATTTTCAGAGCGGTAGGAAAATATGACGGAAAATCAAAATCTGAATTTAAACCTAAAAATATTTTGATTATAAAGCCGTATGTAAATATCAATTATGATAATTATAATTTGAACGGCGTTGACGCAGTTTTGCACGAAATGTACCACAGCGCAACCGTTCCCGATTCTTCAAAAACTTTTGCAAAAAAGTGCAGGGATATGGGTATACCGTTTTATTTTGTTACGCCGAAATCTTCTGCCGATTATGAAAGCGCAAAAGATATTAAAGATATGATTATTTATAATTCAACAACTGAAAATGCATATGCGATTTTAAATTGCGACTGAACGGGCGGAGATTTTTCGTCCGTTTTTTTATTTGTTTTATGTTGACAAATATGGGTAATACCCATATAATATTAATGTGAAAAGCATACGAATTGTTTTTTACCCTGCAAAAAATGCCTTTCACCCTGATGCTATTGTATATTTTTTGCGTTTGCATTAATATAAATAAAAAATATATCAAAGGAGAAACTCTGATGAAAAAAGTAACAAGTATTTTGCTGTCGGCAGTAATTATGCTTACAGCGGTAATCGGGTTCGATTACACAGCCCTTGCGGGACAGTATATGACTGTTCAAACTGCAAGAAATTATAATATCGGCGACACAATAAGCGGATATTTTGACTGCGATGGCGACGATGCGGATAATGTTGATATGCTCAAAGTGGAACTTGCAAATTCAGGCAAGGTTAACCTTGTTTGCGAGGGCAGCGGCAGTTATTATGTTTATATTTACACGCCGGATAACTTTGAAGTCGATGTTGATTATGCATATGTAGGGTTTGATGAAAACCTTGGCAAAGCATATGATAATGCTGATTTTTATCTTACAGCAGGCACATATTATTTTAAGGTTTATAAATCATATTATGATAGTTCAAACTACAAAATCACTTCGTCATTTGTCAGCGCTAACGAGTCGTTTCCACAAAGCACAACTAATAACGACAACACAATTTCTACTGCCAATGCTTCATTAAATTTCAACACAACATACAACGGTATGATTGGTGCTAATGATACTGTTGACTTTTATAAATTTAAAGTCGATATCTATGATGAATACACATTCAATATGACTATCGATAAAACAAGTCTTTTCTATTCAATCTATACCGGCGAGGGTAAAGAGGTCGCAGGCGAGTTTTATGCAGAAGTTGATGACAATGTCGGTACAGGTTCAAGCAGTAAAAAAGTAACACTTGAGCCGGGTACTTACTATTTGAAAGTCAGAAGCAACGGTGTATGTTTCTATTCGTTTTCTGTAAATATGCCTCACCAGCACGAGTATGATACTTATTTATACACAGTAGACCCGACTTATTTTGAAGAGGGTTACAGCGTATATCAGTGTGCTTGCGGAGATATATTGGAAGATGAATATAGCGAAGTTAAAAAGCTTTCAAAAGGAAGCCTTAAATCGGTAAGCTCAACAAAAAAGAATCATTCAATCAAAGCTACTTGGAAAAAGGTTAAAGCCGCAAGCGGTTATCAGGTTCAGTTTTCAACAAACAAAAGCTTTAAAAATGCAACAAAGAAAACCGTTAAAGGTCAAAGCAAAACTTCTTTAACAGCTAAAAAATTTAAAAAAGGCAAAAAGTATTATGTAAGAGTTCGTGCTTACAAATACAGCAGCACTTACGGCTATAAAGTTTACGGCAAGTGGTCAAGTGCCAAAACAATTAAGTGTAAATAATTTTAAAGGAGATAATAAAAATGAAAAAAGTTTTAAGTTTATTGCTTTCAACGGCAATTATGCTCACGGCGGTGTTAGGATTTAACATCACGGCTTCTGCTTACGGAATTGATTTTGACAGTGCAGAAGAATATGAAATCGGCACACAGGAAACTTGTTATTTTGATTCAAGCTATTATGGCGTTTACAGTATTCATATTGACGATAGCTGTTATTTAGATGAGAGTTATGCATATGAAGGCGATACAAAAGTTTATATTTATGATATGAATGATACAACGCATTGCTTGGTTGCTGAAAAAATCGGCGACCAATCGAGCAAAACATTCTACTTCCTTCCGGGCGATTATTATATCGTTTTTGAAGATGTTTCAAAATGCAGTGAATCATTAGATTTTGAATTAACGGCAACACAGCTTGCAGATTCTTTCCAGGAAACAACCGATTCAAATCAAAACAACACAAAAGAAACTGCAAACAACATTGATTTGGGCACAAGATATGACAGTACTCTTGCAATTAACGATTATACAGACTGGTACAAATTTACCGTAACCGAAAGCGGCACATACGAATTCTATGTTGAAGCAAAAACAGATGATACAATTCGTTATTCAATTTATGATTCTTATGATTCAAATAAAGGCGCTTACTCTACCGATAGTGCGTCTGATGAACATGTTAACCTTGACGCAGGAACTTACTATTTGAAAGTGTTTACAACAGTATATGGCGGAGCTTATTCATTTAGCGTAAGCAAGTTTGTTCCTGAAGTTCCTAGTTATACACCTTCCGAAGAAGACCCTGATGATCTTCCTGACGGCGGTATCACCAACCCGGATACAGGTCAAATTCAGCTTCCTACTATGCCGAGTGTACCTGAACCTGCACCTGCACCGACTCCGGCTCCGACCCCTGACCCTACACCTGCTCCTACCCAGCCGAGCACAGGCGGTATTACTAACCCTAATGTAGGTCAAATTCATAATCATTCTTATAACCTCACCGAAAAGGTTTCCGCAACAACAAGCAGAAAGGGTTATGATGTATATACTTGTTCTTGCGGCGATTCATACAAAACAAATTATACCCCTGCCCTTAAATACGGCAAGGTTAAGATTAAATCTTTGAAAGCTTTAAAAAAGCATAAAATAAAAATAACTTATGTAAGGAAAAAAGGCGCAGACGGTTATCAAGTTTGTTGGGCAAAAAACAAGAAATTTAAAAACAACAAAAAGTATACAACAAAAAAGAGCACATCATCATCTGTTACAATTAAAAATTGCAAAAAAGGTAAGAAGTATTACTTTAAAGTTCGTGCTTTTAAGTATGTTGACGGTGTAAAAATTTACGGCAAGTGGTCAAGTGTTAAGAGCGTTAAGTGCAAATAATAAAAAGTTCTTGACAACATTACTTTAAAGTGATAAACTGTATTTACAATTTAAAATGTAAACCGTTGAAACGGAGATAAAAACGAGATACGAACTCACAGAGAGCTTCCGGTGCTGGGATGGAGGCAGTAAACGGCTTGTTAAATGGACCGTTGAGGGTACGGTGAAAGGCTTTGGCTGATTATCCCGTAACGAGGTGGCCTGCGTTAGTGGTCGGAGATATGATAGTATCTTGCAAAGTGTATGGTTAACCATAAATCAAGGTGGCACCACGGAAAGTAATTTTCGCCCTTGGTAATACGAAAGTATTGCCGAGGGCTTTTTTATTTGCCCTTTTGCAAGAAGAAAGACAAGAGGTAACAAAATGAAAATCACACCGAGTATTGATGAAATTAAAGAAAAGTACCAAGAGTACAAAACAGTGCCGCTCAGTTGCGAAATCGAATGTGATGTAACAACTGTTGAAGTTCTCAAAAAGCTTAAAAAAGTAAGTTCGCATTGCTATATGCTTGAATCTGCCGACGATGCAAACAACACCGGCAGATACACATTTTTAGGCTACGACCCAAAAGCAGAGGTTAGCTGTACAAATTATGATGTAACGGTTATTGATTCTTTCGGCGTAAAAAAATATCACGATGACCCGAGAAAATATATAAAGCAAATTCTTGACGAGCACAAAGCGCCTAAGATTGATACCCTTCCGACCTTTACCGGCGGACTTGTAGGCTACTTCGGTTACGATTATGTTAAATACAGTGAGCCGAGCCTTAAACTTGACGCTCACGATGACGGCAATTTTAAAGATGTTGACCTTATGCTTTTTGACAAAGTAATTGCTTTTGACAATCGTGAAAATAAAATAATTCTTATCGTAAATGTTCAAACAGTTGACCTTGAAACTAACTATAATATTGCTGTTAAAGAAATTGAGATAATGAAAAATATTGTTCAAAACGGCGAGCAAGCTAAGGTTCAAAAGCCGAAGCTTAAAGGCGAGTTTAAACCTCTTTTTGACGGCGAGCAATATGCTTCAATGGTTGAAAAGGCTAAAACTTATATAAGAGAGGGCGATATTTTTCAGGTGGTTCTTTCAAACAGGCTTGAGGCAGAAATGGACGGCTCACTTCTCAAGACATATGAGATTTTAAGAAATCTCAACCCGTCGCCTTATATGTTCTACTTTTCTTCAAACGATATTGAAATGGCAGGAGCTTCTCCCGAAACACTTGTAAAACTTGATAACGGCAAACTCAGTACATATCCACTTGCCGGCACAAGACCGAGAGGCAAAAATGCGCAAGAAGATGATGAACTTGAAGCAGGGCTTCTTGAGGACCCAAAGGAACTTGCAGAGCACAATATGCTTGTTGACCTCGGTCGAAATGATTTGGGTAAGATAAGTAAATTCGGTACTGTCAAGGTAGACAAATATCATCAAATTTTAAAGTTTAGCCATGTAATGCATATCGGTTCAACCGTAACGGGTGAGATTAGGGCAGATAAAACAGCGCTTGACGCAGTCGATGCCGTTCTCCCGGCAGGTACTCTTTCAGGTGCGCCGAAAATCAGGGCGATGCAAATTATCAACGAACTTGAAAATAACAAGCGTGGCATTTACGGCGGAGCAGTCGGTTATATTGATTTGACAGGCAACCTTGATACCTGCATTGCAATAAGGCTTGCGTATAAAAAGAAGGGCAAAGTTTATGTTCGCTCGGGTGCAGGAATAGTTGCCGACAGCGTACCTGCTAAGGAACATAGGGAATGTATAAACAAAGCCAAAGCGGTAGTAACGGCACTCAAGCAAAGCGGGGAGGAAAAATAATGATTTTACTGATAGATAATTATGACAGCTTTTCATACAACCTTTATCAGCTTGTGGGCACGCTTAATGATGATATTAAGGTGATAAGAAACGACGAAATGACGGTTGAAGAAATCGAAAAGCTTAACCCAAGTCACATTATTCTTTCACCCGGTCCGGGCAGACCGGAAAACGCAGGCATTTGCGTTGAAGTTGTAAAAAAGCTCGGAAACAAAATGAAAATACTTGGTGTTTGTCTTGGTCATCAAGCAATATGCGAAGCTTACGGCGCAACGGTCGGCTATGCAAAAGAGCTTATGCACGGCAAACAAAGTAAGTGCGAAATTGACGAAAACTCAAAGCTTTTTAAAAATCTCGGCAAAGAGATTGATGTTGCAAGATATCATTCTTTGGCGGCAACAGAAAATACGATGCCCGATTCGTTAAAAGTTACGGCAAAAACGGACGATGGTGAAATAATGGCGGTTGAGCATAAGAATTATAATGTGTTCGGCGTTCAGTTTCATCCCGAATCTATTATGACACCGCAGGGTATCAATATTTTAAGAAATTTTTTGGAGGTATAACATAATGATTAAAGATTTACTTTCTAAGGTATCGGCAAAACAGAACCTTACATTTGACGAAGCAAAGCAGGCCATTGATGAAATTATGAGCGGTGAAGTAAGCGAAGCGGTTATATCTTCATTTCTTACGGCGCTTGCAATGAAGGGCGAAACAGAAGAAGAAATTGCAGGTGCGGCAACCGGTATGCGTTCAAAGGCACTTGAATTTAATATCGGCGGTCATGCGCTTGACATTGTAGGTACGGGCGGTGACAAGTCAAATTCGTTCAACATTTCAACCACTTCGGCTTTTGTTGCGGCTGCAGCAGGCGTAACTATCGTTAAACACGGCAATCGTGCGGCGTCGTCAAAATGCGGAACGGCAGACTGCCTTGAAGCACTCGGTGTTAAAATCGACTGCGAACCGGAAGTTATGAAAAAGTCACTTGATGAAAATAATATTGCATTTCTCTTTGCTCAAAAATATCACAGCGCAATGCGTTTTGTGGGTCCGGTAAGAAAGCAGATTGGTATTCGCACAGTGTTTAATATTTTAGGACCTCTCACGAATCCTGGCAAAGCGGACAGAATGGTGCTCGGTGTGTTCAGCGAGGAATATGTTGAAAAAATCGCAAAAGCGCTTGTCAAACTCGGTGTTACCGACGCTATGGTGGTTTACGGTACAGATTGCCTTGATGAAATCAGTGCTTCGAGCGAAACCAAGGTTGCAGAGGTAAGAGGTGAAAACATCACTTACTACACAATCAAGCCTGAAGATTTCGGCTTTGAAAGAGTAAGCAAGGATGACCTTATCGGCGGAACACCCGAAGAAAATGCAAAAATCACAACCGCTGTTTTGCAGGGCAAGGGAACTGCGGCTCAAAACACAGCCGTTGCGCTTAATGCAGGCGCAGCCATTTATGCAGGAGAGCTTGGTATTACTTTTAAAGATGCAGTTAAAAAGGCTCAAAACATTATTGCTTCGGGCGAAGCGTACAAAATTCTTGAAGGCTTTGTAAAGGTAACTAACGAATAATGGCGAATATACTTGACACGATTGCCGAAAACACGAGGCAAAGATATATTGAAATAATAAAAAACAAACCGTTTGAAGAAGTTAAGGCGCAGGCGCTTTCAATGCAAAAAGGTGATTTTGAATTTGAAAAGGCACTGAAAGGTGATACGCTTTCGTTTATTTGCGAAGTAAAAAAAGCTTCTCCGTCAAAGGGAATAATTGCAAAAGAGTTTCCTTATCTTCAAATTGCAAAGGAATACGAAACGGCGGGCGCAAGCTGTATAAGTTGCCTTACCGAACCAAAGTGGTTTATGGGCTCAGACGAATATTTAAAAGAAATAGCAAGCGCTGTTTCAATTCCCGTTCTTCGCAAAGATTTTACGGTTAATTCTTATCAAATTTATGAAGCAAAAACGCTCGGTGCAAAGGCTGTGCTTCTTATTTGCGCACTTCTTGATACCGATACGATTAAGGAATATATTTCAATTTGCGACACTCTCGGCATTTCCGCTTTGGTGGAGGCGCATAACGAGGATGAGGTTAATTCGGCGCTCAAAGCAGGTGCAAGGATAATCGGTGTTAATAATCGAAACCTTAAAGATTTCAGCGTTGATGTCAACAACTCAACAAGGTATCGCAAAATGATTCCGAGCGATGTTGTTTTCGTTTCCGAAAGCGGAATAAACAGCCACAAGGATATTGAAGTTTTGCTAAACAACAAAACAAACGCCGTGCTTATCGGTGAAAGCTTTATGAGAAGCAAAGATAAAAAGAAAAAGCTTGAGGAACTGCTTTATGGCGAAAATTAAAATTTGCGGGCTTAAAAGGGCGGAAGATATTGAATATGTAAACGAGTTTAAACCCGATTATATCGGCTTCATTCTTTCACCCGGTTTTAAGCGAAGCATAGACAGAGAAACGGCAAAAATGCTGAAGTCACTTTTGTCAAAAGACATTAATGCAGTCGGAGTGTTTGTTAATGACAGTTTGGAAAATATTGATTATTTTCTAAAAAACGGTATAATAGACACAGTTCAGCTTCACGGTGACGAAACGCCGAATTTTTGTGAAAGCGTTAACGCACCCGTAATTAAGTATTTTTCACCGAAAACTTTTGACAAAGTGAATGAATATGATACCGATTATTTTCTTTTCGATTCGGGAACGGGTACAGGCAAAGAATTTGATTGGTCAAATATTCCGAAAACCGATAAACCTTTCTTTTTAGCGGGCGGAATAAATAAAGATAATATCAGCCGTGGGATTGTCACAGTAAAGCCATACTGCATTGATTTGTCGTCGGCAGTTGAAACAAACGGTGTTAAAGATTATAACAAAATTAAAGAAATTATGGAGATTATGAAAAATGAGTAAAGGACGCTATGGTATTCACGGTGGTCAGTACATTCCTGAAACCTTGATGAACGAAATTATCAATCTTGAAGAAGCTTATGAGCATTACAAAAACGACCCTGAATTTGTAAGTGAACTCGATACACTTTTTAGGGAATATGCCAACAGACCTTCACTTCTTTATTATGCGGAAAATATGACAAAAGATTTGGGCGGCGCAAAAATCTATCTTAAAAGAGAAGATTTAAACCATACCGGCGCTCACAAAATCAACAATGTGCTCGGCCAGTGCCTTTTAGCCAAAAAGATGGGCAAAACAAGAGTCATTGCCGAAACGGGTGCAGGTCAGCACGGTGTTGCAACCGCAACTGCGGCAGCTCTTATGGGTTTAGAGTGTGAAATCTTTATGGGTAAAGAAGACACAATTCGTCAGGCACTCAATGTTTACAGAATGGAACTTTTGGGCGCAAAGGTTCACCCGGTCACAACAGGCACAATGACGCTTAAAGACGCAGTTAACGAAGCTATGCGTGAATGGGTAAGCAGAGTTGACGATACTCTTTATGTTCTCGGTTCGGTTATGGGTCCGCATCCTTTTCCTATGATTGTTCGTGATTTTCAATCGGTAATTTCTAAAGAAGCAAGAGAGCAGATACTTGAAAAAGAGGGTAAACTTCCGACAGCAGTTATGGCTTGCGTCGGCGGAGGCTCAAACGCAATGGGTATGTTTTATAACTTTATTAACGATAAAGATGTCAGGCTTATCGGTTGCGAAGCAGCAGGCAGAGGTATTCACACAGGTGAAACGGCTGCCACTATTTCAACCGGTTCTCTCGGCGTTTTTCACGGAATGAAGTCATATTTTTGCCAAAACGAATACGGTCAAATTGCTCCGGTATATTCAATCAGTGCCGGTCTTGACTATCCGGGTGTAGGTCCTGAGCACGCATATCTTCACGATATCGGCAGAGCCGAATATGTTGCCGTAACAGATGATGAAGCAGTAAACGCTTTTGAATATATAGCAAAAACAGAGGGCATTATTTGTGCTATCGAATCAGCTCACGCAGTTGCCCATCTTATGAAAATTGCTCCTACCATGAGTAAGGACGATATTATTATTTGCTGTCTTTCAGGCAGAGGCGACAAGGATGTTGCCGCAATAGCAAGATACAGAGGAGTTGATTTACATGAGTAATATTTCAAATGCATTTAAAAACGGTAAGGCATTTATCGGCTTTGTAACAGCAGGCGACCCTGATTTGGACGCTTCGCTCGAAATTATGACAGCAATGGCAAAAGGCGGTTGCGATTTGATAGAGATTGGTATTCCTTTCTCCGACCCGATTGCCGAGGGTCCGGTTATTCAGGAGGCTGACCTCAGAGCACTTGCAAGCGGCACTACTACCGACAAAGTGTTTGACCTTACAAAAAAACTCAGCGAAAGGGTAGATATTCCGCTTGTTTATATGACATATCTTAATGTACTTTTTAAGTACGGTTATGACAAATTTTTCCAAAATTCAAAAGATGCGGGCGTCAGCGGTGTTATCGTTCCCGATTTGCCGTATGAAGAAAAGGACGAAGTTCAAAGCGTTGCCGATAAGTATGATATTGATGTGATTTCTCTTGTAGCCCCTACAAGCGAGGACAGAATCAAAATGATTGCAGGCGATGCAAAAGGCTTTATTTACACAGTTTCGTCAATGGGCGTTACCGGTATGAGAAGCAAAATTACAACCGATTTGAGCGCAATCGTGAGCCATATCAAGAGCGTAACAGATATTCCCGTTGCTATCGGCTTTGGCATTAACACGCCGGAGCAGGCAAAGAAATACAGCGCTATTGCAGACGGTGTAATCGTCGGTTCGGCAATAGTTAACCTTGTGTCAGAGCACGGCAAAGCCGCACCAAAGTATGTTTTTGATTATGTTAAGTCAATGAAAGACGCAATAAGATAAACGATAGTTTGCAATCGGTTGACGGCGTTGCCACATTGTATGCGGGCGAATGATATTCGCCCCTACGGTGATTTTTCTATTTTAAACAGTCTAAAATGATAAGACTATCGTAGGGGCGACCTGTGGTCGCCTTTTTTTATATCCACAAGTCCTTGTGGTTTGAAAAATGTTGTGTTATTGCGGTAGTGTCATTTGTGAATAGAGTGTAAATCTCATTTTGCAGCTTGTACTATATATTGAAAATATAGCTGATATATGGTATAATAAGCACAACATATGGAAATGCATTTTATATATGTTAACAAAATAAGGAGGGGTATTATGGATGCTCACACAATGTATATTGTTTGGCTCGCTGCGTTTTTTGTTTTCAGCGTGCTTGAGGGCATAACCACCCAGCTTGTGTCAATTTGGTTTGTAATCGGCTCGGCTGCGGCATTTGTTTCAAGTCTTTGCAATGTTCCCATTTATTTGCAGGTGATAATTTTTATTGCCGTGTCGCTTGTCGCACTTATTGTCACCCGTCCTCTTGTCAAAAAGAAACTTGAAGTTAAAATTGAACCTACCAATGCCGACAGATGCATAGGCACTACGGCAACGGTTGTTGAAGATATCGACAATATTAACGGCAAAGGGCAAGTAAAGGTTGACGGCAAAATATGGAGCGCACGAAGTGAAAATAATGAGATAATACAAAAAGATACGCTCGTAACCGTTAAAAAAATCGACGGAGTAAAACTAATAGTAGAAAAATAGCATATAATAATCAAAAAGGAGAAAGGTATGAAACTTGCTATAATTTTAATCGCAATTATCGTAATTCTTATTGCTCTTGTGCTTTCAAACATAAGAGTGGTTCCGCAATCAAGGGCATATGTAATTGAAAGGCTCGGTGCGTACTATGCAACTTGGCAAACAGGGCTTCATGTAAAAATTCCGTTTATCGATCGTGTTGCAAAAACCGTCTCGCTCAAAGAACAGGTTGTTGATTTTAAGCCTCAGCCGGTTATCACGAAAGATAATGTAACAATGCAGATTGACACAGTAGTGTTCTTCCAAATCACTGACCCAAAGCTTTATTGCTACGGTGTTGAAAGCCCGATTTCCGCTATTGAAAATCTCTCGGCAACAACCCTTCGTAACATTATCGGCGAACTTGAACTTGACTCGACTCTCACTTCCCGTGACACAATCAATGCAAAAATCAGAGTTATTCTTGACGAAGCTACCGACCCGTGGGGCATTAAGGTTAACAGGGTAGAACTCAAAAACATTATTCCTCCTCGTGAAATTCAGGACGCTATGGAAAAGCAAATGAAGGCAGAGCGTGAAAGAAGAGAAGCTATCCTTCGTGCAGAAGGTGAAAAGCAATCTCGTATTCTTGTTGCCGAAGGTCATAAGGAGTCAAAAATTCTTGAAGCTCAGGCTGAAAAGCAGTCTGCTATCCTTGCCGCTGAAGCAGAAAAAGAAGCAAAAATCAGAGAAGCCGAAGGTGAAGCAGAAGCTATTGCAAAAGTTCAAAAAGCGACTGCCGACGCTATCAAACTTCTTAACGAAGCAGACGCAAACGATTCTGTCCTTAAACTCAAAGCACTTGAAGCATTTGCAAAGGCTGCTGACGGTCAGGCAACAAAGATTATTATCCCGTCCGAAATTCAGTCTGTTGCAGGCCTTGCCGAGGGTATTATCGAATCTGTAAAAGAATAAAACAGCTTAATATAAAACATATTTGCACAAATAAAAAGGCTTTGACCGATTTGGTCAAAGCCTTTTTTATCTAAAAATAAATTTATAAAAAACAGGGACACTTTTCAGTGCCCCTGCGTGAATTATATAAAGCTATATAATTTTATCAGTCCATTTCAGCGATTGCAGCCTGTGCAGTGTTTCCACCGTAAATGATTTTTTATCATTGAAATATAAAATATCACTTGTATGTAAAGGGGAAGTATCCCCTGATTCATCTATTGATACTAAGGCATTTTTCTTATTACCTACAATATCAACATTTAATTGAGTATCTGATTTGCCATCCAAATTCAAATACCATATAAAATGATTTTCACCATTTGGCACAATTTTTGCAATAAATCTCTGCAATAGTTCTCTGTCCATCTTGGAATTTGAAAAATCAACAATCTCATTTAATGATTTCAAAATTTCATCATAATCAATTTGTATTTGTTTTGTGTCGATTTCAATACAATTTTGAAGTTCACTTTCAAACAAAGACAGTTTTTTATTCAATACTTCCTTTTGTTCCAAAAATTCATCTTTTGTAATTTCTCCGCTGGTTCTCATATCCAGTAGAATATTCTTTTTACTTTTGATTTTTTCAATTTGGAACATTATACTGTTCTTTTGGTTATTTTCAACTTTGCTTTCCCTATAGCATTTTTTAATTATTTTAATTGTTTCTGATATGCAATCTGTACGATTCTTCCAAACTTCTTCAAAAACCATTTTTGCCATAAGTTCAAGTTTCCAATCTGCAATCATCCTTTGATCACAATAACCCTCATCATCTTCCCCGGCTAATCTTCTTTGTTTTGCCGAACCGTTATTCAATTGATTATAACATTGATAACCATATGACCAATCACAATTTTTATTTTTGTGCCATCTATTTTTTCTAAATGATGCACCACAAGAACATTTTAATTTTTTAACCCACACATCTTTTGATTCTATCTTTCCGTGATTTTTTGGTTTTCCATTAACTGTAGTGCCAAAACAAGAAGTAACACGATTTCTCTTGATTTCTTGACACTTATTCCATACTTCTTCAGAGATAATAGGCTCAAAATCACCTTTTGCATACATATATGTTGATGTATCGTAGTTATTCACTCTACGCTGTTCCAAGTAATTATTACTATATGACTTCCCATAAACCACATATCCGGCATAAGTTTTATTATTTAATATTCGATTTATTGTTGCCGCAGTCCATTTTACAACTCCCGAAGCATTTAATTTATGCATTTCTATTAGTTTATTTGCAATTTTCATTGTTCCGATGCCGTCATTCATATACATATTATATATAAGGCGCACAGTTTCCGCCTGTTCTTCATTTATAACATAGCTTTTGCCACATCTGTCATAACCTAAGATATTACCCGAACCATATAATGTTGCTTTTTCTCGGCTAATTTGTTGTCCCGCTTTTACTCGCTCAGAAACTTTTCGACTTTCTTCTTGTGCTAAAGTTGCCATTAGTGACAATCGTAATTCACCATCTCCATCCATAGTCCAAATGTTGTCTTCAACAAAATATACCTCTATACCAATATTTTTTAATTCTCTTGTGGTCACAAGAGTGTCGACAGTATTTCTTGCAAACCTGCAAACCTCTCTTGTTACAATTAAATCAAACCGTTTTTCTTTTGCATCATCTATCATTTTTAAAAATGCCGGACGCTTTTTTGCCTGTGTTCCTGTAATACCTTCATCAATATATTTATCAATAATAGTCCAATTCGAGTGATTTTTCGCTTGCTCATCATACCATTGAATTTGATTGCCCAATGCAGATATCTGAGCCTCGTGTTCGGTAGACACACGCCCATAAAACACAACCTTTCTTTCTCTGTTTCTGTCAAGAAAGTCATATGGATTAAAAGACTTTATTGATGTTCTTTGATTAAACATATTTAACACCTCCAAATAATTTGTCATTATTATAGAATGATGATACTGATTTGTTAATTATGCGATTTAATATTATTGCAAAATGCTTTTATGTTTTGCATTGTTTCATCATTTATTAAACCTTTTTCATACAATATTTCAGTCAATATCATAACAGCATACTTTTCATTTACTTGTTTCATCATTATTCACCCAACATTCCTAATCCAACACTTATTGAAAGTGCTTCATTAACACCGTCAATATTTTTTTGACTTAAATGACCGATATATGAATCAAGTCGCCTTTTATCAATCGTTCTTATTTGCTCAAGCAAAATAATAGACGGAGCTTGAAGTCCGTCTTCTGTGTTTATGAAATAATGCGTAGGCAATTTCGCTTTGATTCCAACCCTGCTTGTAATAGAAGCAACAATTACTGTCGGACTGAATTTATTACCGACATCATTTTGAATAACGAGAACTGGTCTGTAGCCTTTTTGCTCCGAACCTATACCTCTGCCGAGATTAGCATAAAACATATCCCCTCTGAGTATTTTTTTGTCTTTCATTTTATATACCTCCTTCATAGACTTTTGCCTATGTAAAAAGCCAACCACAGAATTAACTACGGTTGGCTTTTATCAGAAGATAATATAATTTGCCCCCGACACCCCAATTATCAAAAGGAAATCATCAAACGGTCTGTTGCGAGCAGACTCCACAGGAGTTTCACCTCTCCGAGTTCATCCGAGCTGCTCTCATTAGTTGCGACGGTTTTATCACGCTCGACTTGTGACTGAGCAGGAGTATCATTATATCTGCTGCCTGTTATCGCCGTTTCGGTAGCAGTCCGAAATTTATACCGATTATTTGTCGCTCAGCTAATGCGTCTTGGCGTAATTGATAAAGCGGCTTGTGCTTTGCACAACAGCAGGAAAGTATCTGATGAATGCGTATTAAGTTGTACGAAAGGATGTCCTTTCATAAACTTAAACTTGTTGGGGTATTTTTGTTGGGGTGTTTGTCCAAATATTTTAAAAATTTCTTTTTTCCTGCTTGTACCGATTCATAAATTGACTTGATATTTCTACTTTCAATATCTGCTATTTGACGATATGTAAGGTTATCTATGTAATACATTTTAAACCTGCGTCTTTGAATAGGATTTAAATTTAAAATAAATTTCTTTAAGTACATTTCAATTTCTTCATTTTCTAATGATTCTCCTATATCAATTTCATAAATGTGAGAAACATCACTCTCAAGCCTTTTCGATTGTCTTATTTCTCGCATTTGATGTTTTGCTTCGTTACGGTTATATTTGTTGTTAATTTCAAGATATTCTTTCCATTCGGTGTTATTAAAAACCATATCTTCTTTTAGTTTTGTATTTAATAATATTGAAATGATTTTATCTTTTTCAATATCGCTGACAACTATTAAAACAGTACCTGTTGGCATTTCATAATCTTTGGAAACATCATATATTTCACATATCCTTTTCATCTATATTCTCCTTGATTTTTGATTTGTGAATTTTCAAAAATCAAAGATTATGGATATTTAGCTATGTAACATAACCACATACAACTAAAAATGAATAAAAAAATACGCCTTGTGAAATTTCATCAGGCGTATAGATTATTTATATGTGATTTTAATATTGTCTATATCTTGCCATAAAAGCTTTTGACCACAGGCTGAACAGTGATTTGTATATTCTCGGTCTATCGCTTTATGACATCTCGGGCAAACTGGAAACATCAGATTAGCTTTTGATATGTAAATAGCTTGTTCAATTTTCATAGGCGTTCTGTATTTACATTTTCTCATTTTGCAACGAGTAAGAGCAAGCCCTCTATACCTGAGAGCTTGCTCTTTTTTCGTTGTACACCTTTTTAATTTTACCTGTGCCAATTAGTACACCTTCGAGTATTAAACTTGCACAACAAGGTGCAAATACAACATTAAATTTAAAAATAAATGATACGATTATCGCAACAATAATCAGCAATAAGATTATCCAAGATATTTTACGAAAATATTTATATTCCTTATCATTTAAAGGCTTTTCAGGAGTATCAAGCGGACAAAGAATGAATATTAAAACAGCAAATACTAAAGATATACTAAGTAATGCAATTCTAATGTCATACATTTTTGATAGCTTGATAAGCACTATACAGCATAAAATCGATAAGGTGGATAATATCTCGCACCTTGTTTCAGTCTTGGCATGATAGCCACCGGCATATCTTCTTATAAACTGAAAAGCAATATAGAAGATAGTGCTTTCAAAAACTGATTTAAATATGAATCCTAAAATAATTGCAATTATTAAATATAGTATCTGTGAAAGCAAAATAAAGAATCCATATTTGTACAGTTCTTGTTCATCATCTGATATGTCATGTTGACGATACAAGCAATCAACTAATTTTTTTGCTAATTTTGAAATCATTAGTCAATGTGCTTTTTGAATTTGTCAAGAGAAGCCGGTGCTTTAGGCTGATAATAGATAATACAGCTTGTACTGTTAGCATTTCGTTCAAGTGATTTCTCGGCCATTGCTTTAATTGCTGTTGTAAAAATTTTCTTTTGAGATTTCATTATAAATCCCCCTCCTTTTTTTGATAATTAAATTTTATTTCACAACAATGTCTAAGTCAATATATAAGTCGAAAGTGTTAAAAATTTGATACAACAAAACGATAATGCACATATAACAAGAATAATCTAATATATTTTGCAAAATTCTATTATAATTAGATTATTCTATAATTATAAGTGTTACGCTGTGCTGATAATTGATAAAGTTACCTTGAGGTGATTTTATGATATATAAAGTCTTTTTAAAAGATTTAGGAAACAAGCTTAAAATGCAGAGAAAAAAACTAGGATTAACACAAAGTGAGCTTGTCGAAAAAATAAATAAGGGATTAAATAAGAACGATGATGACTATTTATCTGATAAACAGATGTCAAGAGTTGAATGTGGTGAAAATGCTACTAGATTAGACAAATTTGTCAAATGGTCGCTTGCTTTAGGGAAAACTCCGGATTATTTTCTATTGGGAATAGACTATGGTGATGATAGTAAAGATGGGAAAATACATCAAATCTGTGGATGTCTAAAAAATTGCAGCAATGACGATATAGATACTGTATTAATGTTAGTACAAGGACTGAATTCGAAAAATATCAACAAGTAAAATTTGACAAATTTATTTTCATATGGTATATAAAACATATCGTTAATTGGGTGTGTTTTATATACTTATTTTTTTGAAAAGAGGATATTAATGAATATAGCAATATGTGATGATGACAAGGCCTTTAGAGATTTATTAGAAAAACATTTAAAAAATTATTTTAATGACAAAAACATATCACTTAATATTATTCAATTCTGTTCTGGAGAAGAATTACTTGAAAACCAATTACTGTTTGACTTGGTTTTTCTAGATGTTGAAATGGGTAATATTAATGGAATTGATACAGGCAAAGAACTAAAATATCGCAATCCTCACAATATAATTTTTGTAATTACATCATATGATGGGTATTTGGATGATGCATTTCATATTAGAGCGTTTAGATTTTTATCTAAACCATTAGATATTGTAAGACTTTATAGGGCATTGGATGATGCAGCCGAACTCATCAATAATGATATAATTGTTTTTTATGATGTAAAAAGTGGTTCTAATGTTCGAATATACACAAATGATATTATTTATCTTGAAATTGAAAAAAAGAAAACAAAAATCGTAACTGTTGACAAAATTTATTATTCAAATGAAAAAATTTCAGTATGGAAAAACCGTTTAAATGCTATTTCTTTTGTTTGTCCACATTCTAGCTATATTGCTAATTTAGATTATTCAATATATCATACAAGAACGCTTTTAATTTTGGCAAAACGAAATCTTGATGGAAAAATCGTAGAAAAATACGAAATAAATATAGCACCTAAAAAGCAGGCTGAAATAAAAAGATTGTTTTTTTATGTTTTGGAAAGAAGGTAATTTATGTTTTTTCAAATCTTTGCATATTTAACCGAAGCAGTGATAGTATATATGTACATACAGAATATATATGAACCTAAAAGAAATAAATCAAAATCTTTTATAACAATATTATGTTCTTACCTAGTATTGTTTTTTATTTATAAATATCTCATCAATATAGAATTTGTAAACACAATTTTAATTACTATCATAAATATTTTAATTATATATATGTGTTTTAAAAGTTCACTTAAATCATCTGTTTTTCACGGAATAATTCTTTGTGTTTTACAAATAATATCCGAGTTTTTAACTGCATACATAACCTCTTTCATTTATAATATATCTATTCAAAACAGCATTGATAATCATTTTGAAATAGGAGTTGTTTTAAGTAGAATCCTCTACTTTTTATTTTCAAATTTCCTTTCAAGAATTTCTGTTAGAGAAACGGATGTAAAAACATGGGGAAAATGGTTCATTTTGTCATTATTACCTCTTAGCAGTATACTAATTATCATAGTATTAAAAATAATAACAGGTAATATTGTCATTACGTCATCTCAAAATATTCTAATAATAATATCAATTTCTTTTCTTTTAGCTATAAACATAATAATATATTTTGTTTACGAACAAGCTGAGAAAAACAATCAAAAATTATTAGAATTAGAATTAACAAATCAAAAAAATGATATTGATATGAAATACCTTAGTTTAATCGAAAAGAAAAATGAAACAATGAATGTAATGGCTCATGATTATAAAAATCATATGATTGCCATAAGCAACATGTCGAATCAAGTAGAAATTAAAAATTATATAGATAATATGCTTGGTGAAATTACTAAATATAATCAAATCGGTAAAACAAAAAACAAAATTCTTGATGTTATATTAAGTAAATATATAGATATATGTAAAAATAAAAAAATTAAATTTGAAACACACATAATGACTGACAACCTGAATTTTATAAACGATTTTGATTTATCAACATTATTCAACAATATTCTTGATAATGCTGTTGAAGCAGCATCAAAATCAACCGTTAAATTCATAAATTTGGAAATTGTTAATAGTTTAACCTCTTACCATAAAATAACAGTAATAAACAGTAGCGATATTGAACCTACTAACAAAAACAAAAAACTAATTACTACCAAAAAAAACAAAATGTCACACGGCTTTGGGACTAAAAGTATTCAAAAAACTATAAAGAAATATCATGGTGAAATGGAATGGGAATACAATAAAGTTTTAAAACAATTCAAATTAATTATTATAATTCCCGAAAACTAATCATATAAAAATTTTAAGTAAAACTGTCTTATGAATTGCACATAAGACAGTTAATTTTTTGTCTTGATTCTAGCATTATTAGATTTTCGATAATTTCACCACTATTTTCTATAATTTTGACATTTATATTGATTAAATATTTTTACTAGTTAAAATAAAATTATAGAAAGGATTTTTCAAAATAACTATATCATAAAGAAAAAATCAATTATTATGAACTAAAATAATTAATCTTACAATTTATTTTGATAAACATTATAAGGAGTTTATATATGAAAAATAAAAATCATTTATTGATAATTTTAATAATTTCTTTATTATCATTAGTGTTTTCTTCGTGTAGCACTGACAACAACCTAAATAAAAATGAAACAACAAATAATGAAAGAAACGAAAGTTCTATCAATGAAATTCCTAATTATGGACTTGTTTCTGGCTTTTCAAAAAAAAGCGATTTAAATCAAAATTATGATGGTGGTGTTATATCATTCAATTATAATATTTACAATCCAGAATCTCCGATTGAATGGGGATTTGAGGTATTTATAAATGGAGTATTGCAAACAATTTCAGTATATAGTGATAACGATTTAATATCTGAAAATGTAAATATGTTTACAAAACATTTTAATAAAGAAGAGGAGTTTAATTGTCAAATCGTTTTAAAACCAAATATTGGAAAAAAAGGTGATGACTTAGAACTCAATGTTTGTTCTATTTTAAATCCAAACTATATGCTTAAAGATACAAAATATGTAAGCTTTCTTCCTTATCATAGAATGAGTGCGAGTACAACGGCTACAATTCATATGAATACATCAACAAATAACAATATAGAAATAAGTTCTCATGTAGATACATACAAAAGGGTTTCCGAAGAATTAAAAAATGAATTTTATTCTTTAAATGGTAATGGTGAACAAGTAAATACTTTTGATAAAGAACTTGTATTTGACATATTTAAAAATAATGAACAGGAAGATATTATCAAAATAAATAGCACTGATAGAGTGAAAATTTTCGGCTATGGAAAACCCGGAAAATATCGAATATCTATTTTTATTAATAATAAAATATATAAGAGTTTTAATAATTGTTATTATAGCGATGTTGAAATACTAAAAGACAAGGAATTTATAATAGAAGTACAAGTTTTTCAAGCGGAATATCTTTTATAGTCGGAGTAAGTCCGTTTTCTCTTTCGCTTTGTGATGTGAATAAATCATCGAGCCTGCTCAGAGTGAAGTCTGTTTTTCTCTTTTCGCTCAAGTTTCAACACCTCCTTTGTAAAGTCCACATACGCTTTTGCGACCTTACTGTTTTTATCATAAGCGAATATTGATTTACCGCTTATTGCAGTTTCAGCCGCTTTAATACCCATAGGTATCTGCGTATCAAAAATTTTAAGATATTTGCCGTAGTCATTTAAGATGGCTTCCTTTGTACTTTTGTAAAGGTTAGTTCTGCCATCTACAAGTGTAAGCAAAATACCGTCGATTTTAAGCGACGGGTTAATTTGTCTTTTAACCTTGTCTATGGTTTTAACAAGTTGCGTCATACCTTTAGCTGCAAGAAATTGCGACTGCACAGGAATGATAACCGAATCGGCTGCAACCAATGCATTAACTGTAAGAACACTCAAAGACGGCATACAATCAATAACCACATAATCATACGCCTTTTTGATTGAATTTACATAACCTTTCAGCACGGTTTCACGGCTCATTGTGTTGACCAAACTAAGTTCAAGTGCCGACAAATCAAGGTTAGCCGGAAGTAAATCAATATTCTCTTTATGGTGAAGAATACCGTTTGTGGGGTTCTTGTTTCTTTCTTCGATATACTCGACGAGTTTGTCTGCAAGAGTAACCGAAAGTTCGTCTGTATCTCTCCAACCCAAAGCTGTTGTTAAATCGCCTTGTGGGTCACAGTCGATAAGCAAAACTTTCTTACCCTCATTTGCAAGACCGACTCCAAAATTTAAGGCGGTTGTAGTTTTACCTACACCGCCTTTTTGATTGCATATTGCAATTACTTTTGTTTGTTTCGTTAAAAACACCTCCGTTTTAGTTCTATATATACAAAAAAGCCAACTGATTTTCTAATAAAAACCAGTTAGCTTATATATAATAAGTTTTATATTTAGATATACTGAAAATTTTATTGCTTTTTTATAACAACATTATAATCTAATAATGAATTATTATACTCCACAATAAATTTATACTGTGTTCCTTTTGTTAATTGTACTTCTTCAGGCGATTCACAAGTAGTAGAAAACAATTCAGTATTTTCGTTATTTTTTAATGTAAGTTTACACGCAGCTTCTTTGTCACTAAATATAATCGAAATATTATATAATCCACTTTTTTTAGGAATGAAATAATATATATTTTGCTGATCAACAAATGTTATGTTGCCGGAAAAAGATTTGCTTACATTAGCTGGTGGAAGAGGTGCAGAAATCAATATATCATATTGAGGAGTGCCTTGTTGTTGTACAATTTGAAGTTTATAATCTTCATTTTCGTTTAAATAAACACCTTTTCCATGTGAATATGTATTATAATCAAGATCAAATATTTCTTCATTAATTGAATTTTTCAATAAAACATTATAGTTATAATCAGAATTATCCGTCTTGAAATCAAATCTATATATTCCAGATAACTCTGTGTGAAATACATAAGTATCTTCTTGATCAATATAATTTATTTTTCCAGAAGCTCTATTATTGCTTATGTTTTTTTCTTCATTTGGTATTCCTATAGTTATAGTTGCTGTCGGAAAGCCTTCAATTTGTGTTAATACAATTTTATATGTCTCATCTTTATTTAATGTTAATGTTTTGCCATGCAAATAACAGCTATAGTTCTCATCACACATTAAATCTTTTATAGAATCATATATTTTTAAATTATAATCACATGTAGCATCATCTGTTGACATATCAAAACGATATATTCCACTAACTGGTGCTGTATAATAAATAATATGTTCATCATCTATATGATTGAATTTAACAGAAAATGGATTTTCTGTAATTACATCTTTTGGTTCTTCAGTAGTTTCAATCTCAGTGGTTTCTGGAGCTATTGATATCGTATCATTTAATGTAGTATCTTCACTCACGCTTTCAGTATTTGTATTTTGCTCATAATCACTATGATTACAACCGATAAAAGAAACCACGATAATAAAAATTAAAAATATAACTTCAATTTTTTTCATATGTACCTCCTAATTTTCAAATTGCAACATTGCTGATTCTGAAGGAACTCCTATTTTTATAGTTGCAATTGGAAATCCTTCCAATTGCTCAACTGTTAGCGTATATTTCTCGTTTTTTATTAATGTACAGGTATTTCCATTTCCATAAACACTATATTCAGAATCAAATATTATTTCTTTTTTTGAATCCATTAATACTACCTTATAATCACAATTGACATCATTTATTTCATAATCAAAACGATAAGTGCCATCTGTAGGGGTAATAAATTTAACGGTATAATTTTCGTCTTCATAAGATAATTTTTTTGAAAATGAATTTCCGTTAATTGTCGATTCTTCAGTTGTTTCATTCGATGTTTCGTTATGTGAGTTTGATGCTGTGTAAGAAATTGATGCAGAATAATCTGAAGTTGATGTTTCTGATGTTTTATCTGAAACTCCAACACAGAAAGATGCAATAGAGAATGCCAAAGACAAAAGAAATGTAAAAATCAACTCAAGTGTTTTAGAAGGATCTTTTATAATTATTGCAATAAAAACCGCTAATGCAATAATAGCAACTATAACTAATAGTATAAAAATAGGATTATTCATCAATATTCCTCCATTAACATAGTTTATTATTATTCTATAATTATTTGACAATAATTTCAAGATAATACCATAAAAATATTATACATTGTTTTTACTTATTACCAAATTTTTTAGAATAATATATTTATACTCTATATTACAACTTTCTATAATGATTAGGTACATATATTTCTTTTAGCAAAAAGCAGCATTTTTACAACAATAAATAAGAATCACTTTTGATCTTTATTTATTTGCCATAATTCCATTTGAAAATTTGTGGTTTATTGCGAAAATCAAAATTCAATTTATCTGTTCAATCTAAATTTATAAAAAAACAGGTATGCTATTTTTCAATAACATACCTGCTAATTTCATATTACCACGCTTACGGTTATATCTTTCCATTGATATGGACGAAGATATTGATTTGTTGCGTGTCTAAAGGCTTTTGCCTGCTCAAAACCAATCTTAAAACTAAAAGTAAGATTAGTCCTCCATTTCTGCAATAGCAGCCTGAGCAGCAGCAAGTCTTGCGATAGGAACTCTGAATGGTGAGCAAGATACATAGTCAAGACCAATCTTGTGGCAGAATTCTACTGAAGATGGGTCACCACCGTGTTCACCGCAGATACCGCAGTGAAGTGATGGACGGGTAGCCTTACCATTCTTAACAGCCATTTCCATAAGCTGACCAACACCTGTCTGGTCGAGCTTAGCGAATGGGTCGCTTTCAAAAATCTTAGCGTCATAGTAAGCGTTGAGGAACTTACCTGCGTCGTCACGGCTGAAGCCGTAAGTCATCTGAGTAAGGTCGTTAGTACCGAAGCAGAAGAATTCAGCTTCCTTAGCAATGTCGCCTGCTGTAAGAGCAGCACGAGGGATTTCAATCATAGTACCAACTTCGTACTTCATTTCAACGCCTGCAGCTGCGATTTCAGCATCAGCAGTTGCAACAACGATATCCTTAACATACTTGAGTTCCTTAGTGTCACAAGCAAGAGGAATCATAATTTCAGGAGCAACATTCCAATCAGGATGAGCCTTCTGAACATTGATAGCAGCACGGATAACAGCTCTTGTCTGCATCTTAGCAATTTCAGGATATGTAACTGCAAGACGAAGACCACGGTGACCCATCATTGGGTTGAACTCGTGAAGTGAAGCAATGATAGCCTTGATGTCTTCAACGCTCTTGCCCTGAGCATCAGCAAGCTTCTTAATGTCTTCTTCTTCAGTTGGAACGAATTCGTGGAGAGGTGGGTCAAGGAAACGGATAGTTACCGGACAACCTTCAAGAGCTTCGTAAAGCTTCTCAAAGTCACCCTGCTGATAAGGGAGAATCTTTTCAAGAGCAGCTTCTCTTTCTTCAACAGTGTCTGAGCAAATCATTTCTCTGAAAGCAGCAATTCTGTCTTCTTCAAAGAACATATGCTCTGTACGGCAAAGACCGATACCTTCGGCACCGAGTTCACGAGCCTTCTTAGCGTCAGCAGGAGTATCAGCGTTTGTACGAACCTTGAGCTTTCTGAACTTGTCAGCCCAGCCCATAATTCTGCCGAACTCGCCTGCGATAGTAGCGTCCTTAGTAGGGATGATACCGTCGTAGATGTTACCTGTTGAACCGTCGATTGAAATATAGTCACCTTCATGGTATTCCTTACCATCAAGAGTAAACTTCTTGTTTTCTTCGTCCATGTTGATATCGCCGCAACCTGATACACAGCAAGTACCCATACCACGAGCAACAACGGCTGCGTGAGATGTCATACCGCCACGAACAGTGAGGATACCCTGAGAAGCTTTCATACCTGTAATATCTTCAGGTGAAGTTTCAAGACGAACGAGAACAACCTTTTCGCCCTTTTCGTTCCATTCAACTGCATCGTCAGCAGTGAATACAACCTTACCGCAAGCAGCACCAGGAGATGCGCCAAGACCCTTGCCGATTGGTGTTGCAGCCTTGAGAGCAGCAGCGTCAAACTGAGGGTGGAGAAGAGTATCAAGGTTACGAGGGTCGATCATAGCAACAGCTTCAGCTTCAGTCTTATGACCTTCGTCTACGAGGTCGCAAGCGATTTTAAGAGCAGCCTGAGCAGTTCTCTTACCGTTACGGCACTGAAGCATATAGAGCTTTCTGTTTTCAACTGTGAATTCCATATCCTGCATATCGTGGTAGTGATTTTCAAGAGTTTCACAAACCTTGATGAATTCAGCGTATGCTTCAGGGAATTCTTTTTCCATCTGAGCGATTGGCATTGGGGTACGAACACCGGCAACAACATCTTCGCCCTGTGCGTTGATAAGGAATTCACCCATCAACTTGTTTTCACCTGTAGCAGGGTCACGAGTGAATGCAACACCTGTACCTGATTCGTTGTTAAGGTTACCGAATACCATAGGCATAACATTAACAGCAGTACCCCATGAATAAGGAATATCGTTATCACGACGATAAACATTTGCACGAGGGTTGTCCCATGAACGGAATACAGCTTCAATAGCGAGCTTGAGCTGTTCAACAGGGTCTGATGGGAAGTCAGAACCGAGCTGATTCTTGTATTCAGCCTTAAACTGAGTAGCAAGTTCTTTAAGGTCGGCAGCAGTAAGCTCTACATCGTACTGTACGCCCTTTTCTTCTTTCATCTTGTCGATAAGCTGTTCAAAATACTTCTTACCAACTTCCATAACTACATCAGAGAACATCTGGATGAATCTTCTGTATGAGTCATATACGAAACGCTCAAAAGCAGGGTCATCGTTACCTGCAATCATAGTAGCTACAACTTCGTCGTTAAGACCGAGGTTGAGGATAGTATCCATCATACCAGGCATTGAAGCTCTTGCACCTGAACGAACAGATACGAGAAGAGGGTTCTTTAAATCACCGAACTTTTTGCCGTTGATTTCTTCCATCTTCTTAACGCCTTCCATAACCTGAGCCATGATTTCGTCGTTGATTTTGCGACCGTCTTCGTAATACTGTGTACAAGCTTCGGTTGTAACAGTGAAACCCTGTGGTACAGGAAGACCGATTTTAGTCATTTCTGCAAGGTTTGCACCCTTACCGCCAAGCAAGTTACGCATGGTCATGTCGCCTTCTTCAAACATGTAAACCCATTTGTTTGCCATTGTTGAGTTACCTCCTAAAATTATTTATAGCTTTAAAATTCTTATACTTTTACATTCTTGTGCGATAGAAATCAGCTGTCGAAAATACGACATACCCTCGCCTGTATAGTATAATGCGATAGAATTATAACATACTATAAAGCAAATTACAAATATTTTTGTAAAAAAATTTAAGTTTTTAAGTAGAATTTATAATAATGCTTGCAAATATTTGTGTTTTGTAGCATAATTATAGCAAACTAAAAGGTTATAATTCACCCCACCGAAAGGAATATTAATATGAAATGTGCAATTATTATGGCAGGCGGTAAAGGAACAAGAATGAAAGCAACCTGTCCTAAAGTTATGTGCGAAGTTCTTTTTACTCCTATGATTAGTTATGTTGTTGACGCTGTTAAAGAAGCGGGAGCACAGGATATTTGTGTGATTACCGGTTACAAGCACGAAATGCTTGAAGAATATCTTGCAAAAAAAGATGAAAACATTAAGACTGTTTTGCAACAGCCTCAGCTTGGCACGGGTCACGCAGTTATGCAGGCTCAAAGCTTTATTGATGAGCACCTTGACGATGATATCATTATCCTTAACGGTGACGGTCCGCTTATCGATGCCGAAACTATTAATAAAGCATACGATTACCATAAAGATAATAATAATTCAATTACTCTTATCAGCGCTATTGTTGACGATACAAACGGTATCGGTCATATTCAGCGTGACGAAAACGGAAAGCTTTTAAGAATTATTGAACACAAGGATGCAAACGAAGAAGAAAAGAAGATTAACGAATCAAACGCAGGTTTTTATTGGTTTAACGGTCATGACCTTTCGTATGCACTCAGTAAAATTACAAATAACAACGCTCAAAACGAATATTACATTACCGACAGTCTTGAAATTCTTCTTTCTGCAGGTAAAAACGGCGGCGCATATGTGGTTGAAAACAACGAAGTTACTTTCGGCGCTAACGACAGAAAGCAGCTTAATATGCTCAATAATATAATGAGAAGAAATATTAACGACAATCTTATGGTAAACGGCGTTGACATTCCGTGCACCGACGGTGTAATGATTGGCAAGGATGTTAAAATCGGTTCTTCAACCGTTATTTTGCCAAACACAATTATTCTCGGCGATACTGTTATCGGCGAAAACTGCACGGTTGGTCCTAATACCTACATCAGCAATTCTACAGTCGGTGACGATGTTATTCTTGACAACTGCAAAATTCTTGACAGCACGGTTGAAAACGGTGTTGACGCAGGTCCTTTTGTTAAGGTAAGAAACAACTCAACTCTTAAAGCCGGAGTTCATATCGGCAACTTTGTTGAGGTTAAAAACAGCACAATCGGCGAGGGTTCAAAGAGCGCTCATTTAACATATATCGGCGACAGCGATGTCGGCAAAAATGTAAACTTCGGCTGCGGTACCGTTACCTGCAATTACGACGGCAAAAACAAGTCGAGATGTGAAATTGAAAACGGCGCATTTATCGGTTGCAACACAAATCTTATTGCACCGGTTAAAGTCGGTGAAAAAGCATATATTGCGGCAGGCTCAACAATTACGGACAGCGTGCCTGAAGATTCGCTTGCAGTTGCAAGAGCAAGGCAGGTTATTAAAGAAAATTGGGTTAACGAAAAGAAACCTTACAAGGAGAATAAATAATTGAAAAAGATACTTGCGGTATTTTGTTCATTAATAATAGTCAGCACAATTTTTGTTGCGTGCTCAAAGTCACAGCCGGCAAACGGTGAAGCAGAGGAAAATTCATCTGATTCAACCACCACGACGGAGTCAACAACCATGAGAACGACCGAGGACCTTTCAACCACTTTTAAAGAGGCTGAAACAAACAAGATTTATCCGGCGCTCGGTAAAGATTTTGATTCGAGTTTTCCTTATGAAATAGCGACTTATTCAACCTATTACCTTTCATCTAACGAAACGAGAACCAAAAACATTCACGAAGCCGTTGACCATTTAAACGGCGTTGTTATCCCTGCGGGCGAAACTTTCAGTTTTAACCAAACGGTCGGCAAAAGGACTGTCCTTGCAGGATATGAAGCGGCGAAAGTGGTTCAGGGCGATGAATTTGTCGACGGTCTCGGAGGCGGTATTTGCCAAGTGAGCTCAACTGTTTTCCAGTCGGTGCTCAGGGCAAATTTGAAAATCAAAGTCAGAGCGTGTCATTCGCTTGAAATAAGCTATGTTCCGCTCGGCAGCGACGCAACGGTTCAGTGGAACAGTCAGGACTTTCAATTTGTCAATGACTCGAATTGTGATATCAGGCTTTCGGTTACGGCAAACGACGGCACTTTAACATGCACGGTTGAAGCTAAAGAAGACATAAAACCGGGTAAGGTTGACATAAAGATTAAAAAGGACGGCAAAAGCTATATTCTGACCCGTAGTGTTGACGGTGAAGTAAACTATACTACATACAGCAAGTATTCTAAGCCAAAAACAACAACCACCACCAAAAAAGACAGCAAAAACAAAAAAGATAAAGATAAGGACAAAGACAAAACAACAAAGAAAGATAAAGAAACGACAAAGAAGAAATCGTAATTTTTTGAAAGTGAAAGAGAGGTGAAATCGTGAGCAATCGCTACAATTATTTTGATGACGAGGACGAAATAAAGCCGAAAAATCATAAAATTGATTTAAGTCAGGCGCTAAATAAAATTAAATCTATTGAGGAAAATGTTCACGATGAAGCCGAGGACGATATTGAAGTTCTTGAAGAATTTCCGCTTTTAAGGCAAAGGGTAATAAAAATTGCTTTTATAGTCGCTATAGTTTTAGTTGCGGTTATTATGGCAGTTTCATTTTCCGTTTCACTTCATACAAAGGAGAAAAGAGCTGAGAAGTTTAGGACAGACGCAGGCAATGTCTGTATTAATTACATTAAAGATTACGGTTCAGTCAAATGGGAAGCACTTGACGAAAACGAATACGGTGAAAACAAAGCTAAGCTAACCGGTCTTTGCTATGTTAGGCAAATGGACTTTAACGGCGACGGCAAAGATGAGTTGATGCTTTGCTACAGCAGTAACAATGTTTATTACCTTGAAGTTTGGGGATATAAAAACGGCGATTTTTCTCGACTTTATAAAGATGAAGCTAACAGCAGTGAAAAAGCAAGCGAAGGCTATTGGGTTTCGTTTTACCATAAGGGCAAAAAATACTATATAGGTAAGAGTGAAAAAGCCGACCCGAAAAGTTTGCAGCTTTTATCGCTTCGTCACGGCAAGTTTAAACAGCGTGGCACCGCCCGTTATGATGTTTCAAGCGACTCTTACACAATCAGAGGCAAAGAGAGTAATGACAAGTTTGAAACTATTGAGCTTTCTGCTTTAAGAAAAACGAGGGCAGAAGTTGTTGTGGAGCAGGTTGGCGAAAATATTGATTCTTTCGGCGATATAACAAACAAAGCGATTACAAATACTCTCAGTGATACTCAACTTAAAGCAAACGCTTATTATGAGGTTGTAAAGAAGCGAATTGACAAGTACGGCGAGCCGACGGTAAAAACGGATGATGACGGCGACAAGTATATTGACGGTCTTGCTTATGCAAAGCTTATTGATTTTGACGGCGACAAAAACGAGGAACTTTGCCTTGTTTACAGAACATATAAGAGTATGAGCAAATATGACAATTATTCCGGCGATTATATTTATTATGATAAGCCGCAGTACAGCCTTGATGTTTACAAGTGGGACGGTACTAATGCGAAACGAGTAATAAACAAGGAGTGCGTTTCTGTTTATTTTGAAGATGATACTGTTTTTTATCTTCTTCTTAAAAACAATAAAAAAACGGTTGACCTTTGCACAAATAATTATGAAAAAGAAAATAATTATAACTATACCGCAAATTCAAAAGAGTATAGGCTCAAAAAGGGCGTGTTCACTCCGGTTTACAGTGCAAAGCTTGTTAACGACTATGGCTATAAAACTTATTATATTGATGATGAAAGAGTTTATAATTCTGAGTGGGAAAAGAACGGGTACAAGGTTCCGTTTTTCCTGAGTGACGATGATAAGGCAAACAGTGACAAATACACTTTGACTTATTTTTCAGGTGAAAATTCCGATTCGTTTGAGCAAACGATAAGCGACACGGTTGATACAATCAAAGCGCTTAATAAAGAATATAAGCCGACAAATGAAAGTGAGTAATTAAAAGGGTGCCCATTCGGCATCCTTTTGTGTTTCAACGGCAGATATACTGATACTGTAGGGATCGGCGTCCCCGACGACCCGATATCATAAAAATTGATTATGTGGTGAAAATATGATTAATAACAGATTTGAAGAACTTTACAATCGGGCATACGAAAGAGGATATAACACTTTTTCGCCCTTTTTGAATATGGAGGAACAAAGCGAACTCAAAAGCACATATTTGCCGTGCGTTTTGTTTGGCGGATATGATATGGCGGAAAGGGTCGTTGCAGGCTTCGGCAAAGATGTTGAAAACGAAAATTTCCCTATTAAATGCATTTGTGCAAAACCTGCCGTGCAAAAATTTGCGGATGAACTCAGCCACCGTGACTTCCTCGGTGCGCTTATGAATTTGGGAATTAAGCGTGAACTTATCGGCGACATTATTGTTGAAAATAACTGCGGCTACATTTTGTGCATCGACCATATTGCCGATTACATTTGCGAAAATCTTGAGCGTGTGCGCCATACTACGGTTAAAACGCAAGTGTCTGCTTTGCCTGAAATAACAAATAAAGAGCCTGAGCCGACGGAAATTTTTGCAGCGTCAAAAAGGCTTGATGTTTTAATCAGCGCAATTTATAATCTCTCCCGTAACGACGCTTCAAAACTTATCAAGGCGGAAAAAGTTTTTGTAAATTCAAAGCTTATGCCGAGCACTTCTCACACCGTTTGCGAAAACGATATTGTGTCTGTTCGTGGGTACGGCAGGTTTGTGTTTGCGGGCGAAATTAAAACGACTAAAAAGGGCAGGCTTGTGCTCAAAATAAAAAAATATTGACAGTCCCGATATTTGAACTGTCAAAAATAATGTTTTTGATAAATTTTACTTTATGCTAAAATAGAGTCGGAGGTTATATTTATGGAAACTGTTTTACTTATTATTATATTAATACTAATTGTATTATGCGTGGCTTTGCTTTTTGTACTTCTCGGCAAAAAAGGCAATTCAAATTCAAGCGACCTTGTGTGTCAGCAAATTGAACTTACCGCCAAATCAACTGATGAAAAAATAACAAAACTTTCAAATCAGATGAACAGCCTTACCGATAAAAATTACGAACAGCAAATTAAACTTATTGAAACGCTCAATTCTTCAACCCAAAAGCAAATGCAAATGACAGCCGATTCGCTTGAAAAAATGCAGCTCGGCAATGAAAAAAAGCTTGAACAAATGCGTAAAACGGTTGATGAAAAGCTTGACGAAACACTCACCCAAAGGCTTAATGCTTCGTTTGAAACCGTGTCAAAACAGCTTACGAATGTGTATAAAAGTTTGGGCGAAATGAAAGAACTGAGCACAGGTGTAACAACGAGTGTATCGTCACTCAACCGAGTGCTTACAAATGTTAAGGCTCGTGGCACCTGGGCAGAGGTTCAGCTTGGCAATATTCTTGACCAAACCATACCGGGACTGTACGAAACCAATGTTCAGGCAAATCCAAACTATAACGGCAGAGTTGAATTTGCAATTTCAATTCCAAACGGTGACGATAACGCAAAATGCTACTTGCCGATAGATTCAAAATTCCCTATGGAAGACTACGCAAGGCTTGCCTCGGCGAGTGAAACAGGCGACAGCGAACAAGTGACTGCGGCTAAAAAAGCGCTTGAAGCAAGAATTAAGGACGAAGCAAAACTTATCAAGCAATATGTTTGCCCGCCGCATACAACTCCGTTTGCAATTATGTACCTTGCAACCGAGGGTCTTTATGCCGAGGTTGTTTCGTCAAAAACAGGACTTGCCGAAAAACTTCAGGCGCAGGGTATTATGATTGCAGGTCCGTCAACCGTTACCGCTCTTCTCAATTCTCTTTCTATGGGTTTCAAAACGATTGCGATAAACGAAAAAGCAAATGAGGTTTGGAAAGTTCTCGGTGCAGCAAAAACGCAGTATGAAAAATTCGGCGTTCTCCTTGCCAAAGCACATAAAAAGATTGAAGAAGCGGGAAATACTATCTCCGACGCAGAAAAAAGAAACGAACTTATTCAAAGAAATCTTAAAAGTGTTGAATCACTCGAAACCACCGAAGCAGATAAGATGCTTATGGGTGATGTGTAAATTATTGTTTATCTTAATATAGGTTTCTCTCCTATCGACGGCGAAGCCGCCA
>UQEY01000016.1 GCA_900540235.1 uncultured Eubacteriales bacterium | reverse complement strand
GATTTCAAGCCGTCGATTTTAAAGCAGGATAAAGGGGTATGATTTTCGGGCGTTGAAATGCCCGAAAACGCCGTCCGGCAAAGCCTGTCGGCTTTTCAATTCGTAATACTTTTGCGTATGATATGAAATTCGTATGCAGTAAAGGCTGTTTTTCGCAGAAAATCAAGGCTTTTGCGTATTCACTTGAGCGTTGCGGTATGATGATTAAAAATCAAGATATTTTGGCAACGCTATAAGCAAAATTTGACGAGTTCAATCTAAAGCAGAGTAACTGTCGGACTAAAACAAAAAACGGCTTGTGGGCGATTTGTGACGGCTTTTTGAAGCGAAAACAACTAAAGCAAGCACACAATCTTTGGTCTGGATATTGAAAAAGGTTTGTGATATTGTGTGTGCGAAAGGAGTGATAAAATGCAAAAACAACTGCTGACAAACGGCAATGCATTCAAACGAACGGACGGCAGATGGGGTGGCGTGGTTTGGTACAAGGATGAGAAAGGCGAGCGAAAACGCAAGAGCTTTTCCGGCACCACCAAAGCCGAAGTCAACAAGAAAATGACGGACTACATAACCAAGTTTGAAGAAGAAATCATCGACGCCATTGAGGGTAACAAGACTGTAAAAGACAGCCTGCTTAATTACCTGCAAGTGTTTAAGTACCCGAATGTTGAGCGAGTAACCTATGACCGCAACGAGCAGATTTACAAAAATCAAATCGTCCCTTACTTGGGTAAACTCATTGTTTCTAACATAACAGGTGCAGAGATTAAGAGGCTGATTAGTACGCTGACCGACAAGGGATATTCATTCTCAACAGTCAAGCAAACATACAATCTGCTCAATGAATACTTTGATTATCTTATGCGTGAAGAATTCATAAAAAAGAATCCAATGAACGCTGTGCCGACAATAAAAAAGTCAAATTATCTTGCAAAGCAAAACAAAGAAGTGCTTCCCGTATGCGAAACGATAACCGTATTCACCGATGAGGAAATTGAAAAATTCAAAGCGGAAGCATACAAGAAGTACCCTTCAGGCAAGCCGAAACACAGTCAAGCATCAGCATATATTCTTATGCTGAACACGGGACTCAGAACCGCTGAAGCGTTAGGTTTAATCAACAGCGACATAGACCTTGAAAAGAAAGTGATGCACATACAAAGAGGTGTTAAAGAAGCACAAAAGCGTGACGGAACAGAGCGAAAAAGCGGACGGGAAATCGTCGTTGGCAAGCTGAAAACCGCTTCAAGCAAGCGTATCGTACCCTTAAACGAAACTGCAATACAAGCGATTATCGAATTACGCAACGAGCGATATTTCGGTGAGGATGCACCGTTGATACCCGATGCAGACGGAAACTTTACAAGACCGTTGAACTTGCGAAAACGGTTTTATTCCATACTCGATGCGGCAGGAATCGAGAAAAAAGGCTTACACAGTTTGCGCCACACCTTCGCAACAAAGCTTGTAACAGGCGTGCGAGCAGATGACGGAACGGTAAAAGCGTTAACACCGAGGCAGGTGGCAGACTTACTCGGACACACAACTTCGGAGATAACCGAAATGTATTATGTCAAACGAAACACGGATATGCTGATGGGTATTACGAATGAATTTGAATTGTGATTGATGCTTTTTTGATGATGTACCAAACGGATTGCGTGAACTGTGTGGCACAAAGTGAGCAAAAAACGGTTTGAAAATGAAAAAGCGGCGTACGGAAAAGACCGTGCGCCGTAGTTTTATCTATATGAGAAAAGCAAGTAAAATCGCCGTAAATAGCCGTAAATAAAGGAAAAAAGCACCGAAAATTCGGTGCTTTTTTTGGCAGGGGCAGAAGGACTTGAACCCTCGGCACGCGGTTTTGGAGACCGCTGCTCTACCAACTGAGCTATACCCCTATGTATATGGTGGGCCATCAGGGACTCGAACCCCGGACCAACCGGTTATGAGCCGGTGGCTCTGACCAACTGAGCTAATGGCCCATATATCGCAACAAATACATTCAAGCGACTTTGATATAATATCACCTAATCGCTTGAATGTCAATACTTTTATCAAATAAAATAGCAATTATTTATTTTTATCTTCTTTATTATCGCTATTATTATTATCGCTATTATTATCGGTATCCTTTAATTCATCCGATTCAACATTTTTTACTATTTTGTATTTACCGGAAAGCGTACCTACAGTAACAAAGCCTAAACCGGCTACCATCATAACGGAAGCAACTATAATCAAAGATTTAGCCTTATCGCTCATTTTGAGTTTACGGCTTACCAAATCATATTGATACTGCGTAGTTTTCTCAATACCGTTTTCAGACTCTTCTTGATTATTTATATTATTTTGAGTAGTCGCAGCAGTTTCCGGGTCAAATTTTGTCGACTTATGCGCCGAAGAATCAGAAGACTTATATTTAGACTTTGGAGCATATTTGGTCGTATAAACTCGTGAATTATAAGATTTTTTAGTATTTTTAAAAGTGGTTGATTTCAAGTGTTTCTTGTTATCTGCACTCTTTTCTTTATGGGCTTCGGAGCGAAAAGTGTTTTCTTGTGTTGAAGCTATATATGTATTACTTGCAACAAACTTAGTTGTTTTTTCTTTATTTGAAATTCTTCCGGACGAAGAAGAAATACCACCCTTATTTTCACTTTTTATTTGGGATGATGTTGATTTTTGTGCTTTTGTTGTGCTTAACTTTGCAGTTTTAGTTGATATTGCCTCATTGGTTCTTTCTGTTGTTGTTTTGGTTGTTGTTACTTTTGTGGTCGTGACCTTTGTTGTGGTAACCTTTTTCGTTGTAGTTTCCAAAGGAACATACATATCAAATTCATATTTATTAAGCAAATTGAATTTTGCAAAATTATTCACAGAAAAATCACAATCAATATAATTTAATAATTTCTTGTCTTCTTTGTTTTTAAACTCAATTCCTACTACAAATTCTCCATTGTTAAAATCATTGTTGATTCTTGAAAAATCACTTATTATATTAAAATTATTGTTAATAAATGAGTCAAGCTTTTCATTTTTATTGATTACAAAATTATATTTTGAATTATCATTATTTATATTAAAATTCAACGATATATTTTCATCATTTAAAACGATATCATCGTTGCTGTTATAATAGTAAACATTCAAATAAAAACAAGCATTGTCGGTATCATTTACACATTTAACTTGAATCACCATATCGTTTTCATTAATTGAATTTTCACTCTTGACATCATACCATAGATTATTATCATCTAAATACTTGTCATTAATAGCGTATGAAATATTAGGAAATAAGCAAGTAAATATAAATAAAAATAAAACAATATTAGTGGAAATAATCTTTTCTATCTTTTTCACAACTAATCAATATCCAACGGCTCATTTTTAACTGTAATAATATTAAATATATCGCCAAATTTATCTTTAATTCCAATATCAATGCTTAATACCTTGGCATTAAAAACCCGACTTATTCTATGCATCACTACTATATTATCATCTTCATAAACATCTTTGGTTGATATTATATCAAATTGCATATTCAAACTCCTCGATAATTATTAGCACAATATACATAATTATTACATTTTTGTATATTTTTGTTATATTTTATCATACTTTGTAAGATAATGCAACACATTTTTGATTATTTTCCATTATATTTTCAAAAATCATAACCACCCATCAAACGGATGGTTATGATTTGTCTGATTTAACACTATATTTTTTGTCAAGTATTTTATTTTTAAATACATATTTAAGGACTGTGAAAAAGCAATTTTTGTTTTAAGCCCCTCAACATATATTGATAAAACAAAAGACTGTTTATCTAACAAAAGTATTGCACTCTAAAACATTGCAACCCAAATGCAACCTTTTTAAAATAAAAAGCTTGGAAACCTTTTAAATAAAGGCTTTTCCAAGCTTAAATTATGGTGCAGGAGACGGGACTTGAACCCGCACCGAAAACTCGACAGGCTTCTGAGACCTGAGCGTATGCCAATTTCGCCACTCCTGCGTATTTAATTTTGCTTTAAGAATAATATCACAAGTAACTTGAAATGTCAATTATATATGGTATAATCACAATGGTGATAAAATGAAAAAAGGAATTTGCTTATTAGCTGTTACAATCGCAGTATCAGTTACAATATATTATTTAACATTCGGCGGGATAAGCGGAAACGAAAGTGCGCTTTCAACTGTAGGTCTTGAACATCCGATATGGTTTGCAGTTTGGGGAGTAAGCACTTACACTGCACTCGCAATTAATATATACACAGCATTTTGTAAAATGAAATATAAATTTTATATTATACTATTGATAATATCGGCAATAGGAATGGCATTAACACTCACCTGCGATTTTGACTACAATAAATATCCGCAATATTTGGCTCATTGCATAGGTTCACTTGCATTTTCAGGCACAATGGGAATAACTGTATTTTTAGCATTTCTTATAAACAAGAAATACATATTATCACTTATCAGTGCATTGATACTTATAACAGATTTAATTTTGCTTCTTATTTTCAAAGAAACTGCACTTATTGAAACTGTGCCGATATTTGCAGGATACATAATGCTGCTGATAAATAATTTAACTTTAAGGAAAGATAAAATTGAAGCTATACAATAAATTAAAAAGCAACGACCTTTACCCCTTTCATATGCCCGGTCACAAAAGAAACGAGAAATTTAATATCCCGTCAAGTGATATAGACATAACCGAAATAGATGGTTTTGATAATCTGCATTGCCCCGAAAATATTATTGACGAAATGCAAAAAGATATTGCAAAGCTCTACGGTTTTGACAAAAGTATCATCAGCGTTAACGGTTCCACCTGTTGTATACTTGCGGCTATCAGTGCCGTTTCAAAAGAAAACGGTACAATTATCATTGCCCGAAATTGCCACAAAGCTGTTTACAATGCTTGTTTAATTAACAAGCTCAAAGTTGAATATATCGAGCCTGAATTTAACAACGAGTATGGCTGCTACGAAAGAATAACTCAAAAAAGTATTGACAAAGCTTTGCAAAAGCATAAAGATGCGTGCGCTTTAGTTATAACTTCGCCGACTTACGAGGGTTATGTAAGCAATATTAAATGCAACATACCGTTGATTATTGACTGCGCTCACGGTGCACATTTCGGCTTTGCACCTTATTTGCCTAATCAGCCAAAGGCAGATATAGTAATTGAATCGCTGCACAAAACTTTGCCGGCATTAACTCAAAGTGCTGTTATACATATTAATAATAGTAATTTGTTTGACAAAGTAAAAAAATATATGGATATTTTTGAAACAAGTTCACCGAGTTATGTAATTATGGCGTCAATAGACAAATGCATTGATTTTCTCAAAAATAGTGAAAATGAATTTAAGAATTATAAAATTCTTCTCGATAATTTTTATAAAGAAATTTCAAAATTTAAAAATATAAATATTCTTAAAAACGATGATATAACAAGAATCATCATTTCAGCCAAAGGATATAACGGTTATGAGCTTAGCGAATATCTGAGGAAAAGCAAAATTGAAGTTGAAGGTGCGTCACTAAAGTATGTTATACTTATCTCGAGCGTTTGCGATACGAAAGACGGTTTTGAAAGGCTGACTGAAGCACTTCAAAATATAGAAACCAGAGAAGAAAATGAATATCATTTTTCTGAGCCAAAACTTCCTTCAAAAAAATTTGAAGCATATGAGATAGACAAAACCTGCGAAACATTATTTGAAGAAAGTGAAAACAAAGTATCGGGCGAATATGTTTATGCCTACCCGCCGGGAAGCCCTATAATTGTGCCGGGTGAAATTATAAGCAGTGATTTTATTTGCACAATCAAAGAATTTTACAAAAACGGTGTAAATATATTGTCTGACAGCAATTTACTGCCGTTAAAAATATTGACAAAGAAGTAATATTAATGTAAAATAACAATATAAATTTAAGAAAGAGGTGTTTCTTTTGAAGAGAATCAACACTTTAAGCTCACGCAATCTTTGCGAATCAGCTAAAAAAGGCGGCTGCGGCGAATGTCAGACATCTTGCCAGTCAGCAAGCAAGACTTCTTGTTCAGTAGCTAACCAAAAATGCGAACAGCTCAAGAAGTAAATAAATGAAAGATAGGTGGGCGATGACCCACCTTTTTCATTGAAATAAAACTACGGAGTAATTTGATGATACACGCTTATAAAATGAACGGTTATAATATTATTCTTGACCAAAACAGCGGTTGCGTTCATTCTGTTGACGAAGCAACATACGATATTATAACTATGTATGAGGACCATACAAAAGACGAAATAAAAAAATACATTCTTGAAAAGTACAAGGATGACGACGAAGTAAGTGAAGAAGACATCGACCTTTGCTTAGAAGATATTGAAGCGCTTAAAGCAGACGGCAGACTTTTCGCTGAAGACACATTTGAAGCTACCGCAAAGCAGTTTAAGAAAAAGCAAGGCGTTGTAAAAGCCATCTGCCTTCATGTTGCGCACGACTGCAATTTAGCTTGCAAATACTGTTTTGCCGGCAAAGGCGAATATGACGGACCTAAAGGTTTGATGAGTCTTGAAACCGGTAAAAGAGCACTTGACTTTTTGATTGAGCAATCCGGCACAAGAAGAAATCTTGAAGTAGACTTTTTTGGAGGCGAACCGCTTCTTAACTGGAATGTTTGCAAAGAACTTGTTAAATACGGACGAGAGCAGGAAAAGAAATTCGGAAAAAATTTCCGTTTTACACTCACCACCAACGGGCTTCTTATAAATGACGATGTTATAGATTTTTGCAACAAAGAAATGGGCAATGTAGTTCTTTCGCTTGACGGACGAAAAGAAACAAACGACGCTATGAGAGTTTCACGAAACGGAAAAGGCTCATATGATTTAATCGTTGACAAGTTTAAAAAATTTGCCGACTCCCGCAATCAAAAAGATTATTATATGCGTGGAACATATACAAGAAATAACCTTGACTTTGCAAAAGATATTATCCATATGGCTGATTTAGGCTTCAAAGAGCTTTCCATTGAGCCTGTTGTATCCGACCCAAAAGAGCCATATGCACTTAAAGAAGAAGACTTACCTATCCTTAAAGAGCAGTATCAAATTTTAGCGGACGAAATGCTTAAAAGATACAGAAACGGTAACGGCTTCACTTTTTATCATTATATGATTGACCTTGACGCAGGTCCGTGCATTGTAAAAAGAGTTTCAGGTTGCGGCGTTGGCACCGAATATATGGCTGTCACCCCAAGCGGCGAGCTATACCCTTGCCATCAATTTGTCGGCGACGAAAAGTTTTTACTCGGTGATATTTGGAAAGGTGTTACAAATAAAAAAGTGCTGGAGCAGTTTGAAGAATGTAATGTGTACTCGCATAAAGAATGTAAAGACTGCTTTGCAAAGCTTTACTGTTCCGGCGGATGCGCCGCAAATGCATACCACACAACCGGAAGCGTAAACGGAGTTTATGACTTCGGCTGTGAGCTTCACAGAAAGCGTATTGAATGTGCAATTATGCTTAAAGTTGCCGAAGCCGAAGAAAATTTAAAAGTTGAATATTAACACGCAAAAGCGGAGCTGTCAAACAACAACTCCGCTTTTTATAATGTAATCAATCTGAATACTTTTGCTTTTTAATATCAAGGTGAGAAAGACCGATATAATCAGGAAGACCGTTACGATAAGGCACTTGGGGTACACCCTTAACAAGCGGCGAAAGATATTCAATCATTTTGTCGGTAACATCATTACCACGCTCATTTATCCAACTTCTCGGTACTAACTTTTCATTATTGGCAACAACACTGACTTGCTCGGTATAATAATCAACTGTATAAGGTAAATCACTGATACGGCGAAGGGTTGAGAACACACCTGTTTTGCCTTCAAGTGCGGCTTGAACTGCGACTACGCCGAGGTTATACGCCTCGCTAACATCAGTCATTGAAGCGGTATGACCTGCACTTCTTTGAAGCACACTCGGCTCTAACGCACGAACTTTGCAACCGATTCTTTCCTCAACAACTGTTTTAAGATAAGCACCCGTACCGCTAAGCATAACATGACCGAATTTGTCAACATTATCCCCTCTTGCGCTGATATAATTGCCGTTTTTGTCCTTAATGCCTTCACTTACAACGACTATAACCGAGTTGTACTCGTCAAGTTTTCCCTTAACATCTTCAACAAAATCATCAACAGAAAACGGAATTTCAGGAAGATAGATAAGATGAGGAGCAACGCTGTCACCGTCACGGGCAAGAGCTGAAGCGGCGGTAAGCCAACCTGCGTTACGACCCATTGCTTCAATAATATGAACGCTTTTGATACTGTAAATACTTGTGTCGTATGCAACATTTTTAACGGCAAGCGCAATATATTTAGCGGCAGAACCGAAGCCCGGTGAATGGTCAATACCTACAAGGTCATTATCAATAGTTTTTGGAATACCGACAATTTTTATATCAATATTATGGCTTGATGTATATTTTGAAAGCTTATCAACGGTATCCATTGAATCGTTACCGCCGATATAAAGAAAATAGCCGATATTGTATTTATTAAACATATCTATAATCTCGGCATAAGTTTCATCATTATCCGAAAGTTTATATCTGCAAGAACCGAGAAACATTGCAGGAGTTAAGCGAAGGCGGTTAATATCGTACGGCTTACCTTTAAAACGCTCTGTCAAATTAATAATATTATCTTCAATCAAGCCCTGAATACCGTTAATCATACCATAAACAGTATCTATTTTATTGCTTGAAAAGGCGTATTCAATAGCACCAGCAAGGCTTGAATTAATTACAGCAGTAGGACCGCCCGACTGACCGATTATCATATTTTTACTCATAAATTATTCTCCGATTTTATTATCATATATTTTAATGTTACGGTGAACATCACTTACAGGCTTACCGATGCAAATAGGTTTAATAAGCACTGCATCTTCTTTAGAAAAAGTATTATTAAATATTTCAAGATTTCTGCACGGACCGCTTTCATACCAATCTTTGCAATCGCAGGAAATAAATATATCAGGCATTTTAATATTAGAAAATTTGTTGCCGTATATCTTTGACGGTCTGTCGGTAGTGCAAAGAATACCTCTTGTAGGAATAGCGTTAAATGTGCAACCGCTTATTGTAAGTTCAGGGTTATATGTCACATTTTCAAAAACAAATTGATTTGGCGTAAGTTTTGGTAAATCTTCTTTAAACTTAACCTCTACCGTTTTATCATCAATATTATCAATGCAGGAAACTACAGTGAATTTATTTTCAAATTCGCTAAAATCATTTCTGTTATAAATCTTAACTTCATTACCAGGATAAAAAGCAGCATAACCACCCTGCTGATGATGAACAAATTCGAGTAAAACAGTATTTTTATCAATAACTTTTTTAAGTCTTAAAAAAGCGCCGTGAACATTGATTGCGTCATCGTGAGGATGCTCAAAATGAGAATTCGTAATTTTGGCATAACCTTTACAGCCGCAAATATGAATTAAATCTGCAAAAGAAGAAACCGTATATCCCTTTGCAGGCTTAAACGAAATATTGTTAAAACTCATATTTTCGCACATTTGCGAAAGCCAACCGAAGCCGTGCATATAATTAACCGTTATATTATCGCAAGTAACATTTGAACATTCATCAAAGAAAAGTCCGCTGTTATCCCTGAGCTTATTGCGTGACATCGTAACAACATCATTAAGCTTAAATTTAGGTGAAAGAAGATATGTACATTCTACGGTATTCATATCAATTCTGTTAATTTTAATAGCCGTTTTTGTTGGTGAAAACTGAGTTCTGAAAACTTCATTACCCCTATGAATTACATTGCAGGCACATTCTTCATTAGCTGTATATGTATAGTAATTCTTTTTGGTAAATGGGCTTTGTTCAAAAAATACGAGCTTGTTGTCCTTGACATAAAAAAGACTGTTTTCAGGAATTTTATAGGTTATTTTATTAAACGACCTTTTAACTACTTTCATTTCATAATTAGTCGGTGAACTGTATTTTATCGTAAAATTTTTAAGTGTAATATTTTTGCAGTTAAGCATTGCAAAAGCACACATATCCCCATGAATTACAAAAGTTGAACCGCAGCCGTCTATAGTAATATTTTCCTTGTTTTCAATAAGAATCGCAAAATACTTATCCGGCGTTTTAAAAGAATCGGTATTGGTCATATGGCATACTTTATGAATACTGAAATCTTTAAAAAAATGATATTCGTTTTTTGGAAATACGAGCGTATCACCGCTGCATATATTTCTTATTGCCTCAGCCGTACCGACTGAAGAATTGCCATTGGTACAATAATCTGTTATATTTACATTCACATTTATCACCTATGGTATTATACATATTTTAAACACAATAATCAACAAAAGTTTTCTTTTTTAAAAAAATTGTCAATTATAAAGTAAAAATTATTTGTTATTAATTGACATTCATCCATAAATAATGTAACATAGTATAAGTTAATGTACTTTACAAGCGTTAAAAGTAGATTAACTATGCAACAATTTAATAATTATACAAATTTCAATTTTTGGTTAAGAGGTAATAAATTGAGTAATTGGCAAGATATTTATAAAAGCAAACTCACTACCGCCGAAGAAGCAATCAAACTTATTCATGACGGGGACAAAGTAGTTACCGGCTTTGGTTGCGGTGAACCTTTTGCGATAGAGCGTGCGCTTGTTGAACATTATGAAGAATACCACGATGTTGAAATAACAAATATGCTCACACTCGGCGATTCACCTTGGTGCAGAGCTGAAATGAAAGGTCATTTCACTTTGAATTGTCTTTTCGCTTCGCAAAGCAACAGAAAAGCGATTTCACTCGGTGTAAGTGAGTTTACAACTTCTCATTTTTATGAAATTCCCGATTTGATTAAGAATTTCATTTGCCCTAGAGTTACAATCGTTATGGTTTCGCCACCGGATGAACACGGCTATGTTTCGTTCGGTACAACAGTTGACTACACAAGAGGAACTGCAGATTACTGTGATGTAGTTATAGCTCAGGTTAACAAATATATGCCGAGGACTTTCGGCAACAGTTTTATGCATGTTCGTGACTTTACTTGTTTTGTTGAACATGATGAGCCGTTACCTGAAGTTAAATCGGTTGAAATTTCGGACACTGAAATGGAAATTGGCAAATACTGTGCTTCGCTTATAAAAGACGGTGACTGTTTACAGCTTGGAATCGGCGGTATTCCGAATGCTGTTTGCGCACAGCTTTGGGATAAGAAAGACTTGGGTCTTCACAGTGAGCTTGTAGGCGACGGCGTTGTAGACTTACTTGAAGCAGGTGTAATCAACAATAAAAAGAAAAACAAAAATCCGTTTAGAACTATTTTGGGTGCGGCTTTTGGTTCTGAAAAGCTTAATAATTACATAAACAATAACCCATCGGTTGAGCTTCACCCTATTAATTATGTTAACAACCCTACTGTTATTGCTCAAAATGACAATATGGTTTCAATAAATTCTTGTTTGCAAATTGACCTTTTGGGTCAGGTAGTTTCCGACACTGTAGGACTTAACCAGTATTCCGCAGTTGGCGGTCAGGTTGACTTTGTCAGAGGTGCAACTATGAGCAAAGGCGGTCGCTCAATTATTGCTATGCCGTCCACTGCTAAGAAAGGTTTAATTTCAAGAATTGTGCCGCTGATTACAGAGGGCAGTGCCGTAACAACTCCGAGAAATGATGTTAACTATGTTGTAACGGAATACGGAATTGCGCAGCTTAAAGGCAAAACACTTAAAGAGAGGGCTAAGGCTCTTATTAAAATAGCTCATCCTAAATTCAGACCTTATTTGATTTTAGAATACAAAAAGCGTTTTAACGAAGAACCGTTTACAAATGAAGAAATGAGCGAGCAAATCGGTGAATTAAAAGGATACATATCCGACACCAAGGACTCAATAAAAGAGGGCGTTGCTTCAATCATTTCAAAAATCAAAGAATAAGACAGTTTAAAGGAGATCTATATGGCAAAGGTTAAAGAAGAACATTTTGGTATCGCAAGAAAGATTGTGTCCAATATGACAAGTGAAAGCTGGGAAACGATTCCTCACGCTACTATGACATATGACGCCGATGTTACCGAACTTTTCAAGGAAGTTAAAAAGCTCAACGAAGGCGTTACCGATAAAAGCAAAAAAATCACAATTAACACAGTTATGCTCAAAATTCTTTGCGAAGGTTTAAAAGCTGCGCCAAAGATGAATACTCACCTCGAATTTAACCGCAAACTTGTAAGAGGTAAGCTTATTTATTTTGACCACATCGATATTTCAATGCCGATGGTGTTGCCAAGCGGTGAAATGATGACTGTTAATATGCACGATATGGGCAGTAAAACGCTTACTCAAATGACAGACGCTATCAACAGCACAGTTATGAGAGCAAAAGGCTCGGATATGAACGAAGTAATGTTTGAAGTCTCACTTGACAACACATTAACAGGTCTTAAACAAGGCAAGATTTTACAGGCTGTTCGCAGACTTTACGGTTCAAAAACCGGTAAGCACAAAGTTAAGACCCTTTCAGGTCAAGCAAAAAAAGATTACTATTCAATTCCTACTACTAAGCGTCTTACCAAGCATGATATTGAGCAAGGTACAACCACTATTTCAAATCTCGGTTCGATTTATCGTGAGCAAAAAGGTATGTGTGCGCTTCTTGAAATCATTCCGCCGCAAACCACCGCTTTTGCCATCAATGCCGCTCAAAAGCGTCCTACTGTTGTAACAGATGAAAAAGGCAACGATAAAATTGAAATAAGACTTATAATGCCAATCACCATTGCAATCGACCACAGAGCACTCGACTACGGCGATGTAGTTCCGTTTATGAGAAAGCTTGATGAAATTTTTGACAACCCGTCAATCATTCAAAGTTGGAAATAACCAAACATAGATTAAGACCTGCTTCATTTTGAAACAGGTCTTTATTAATCATTATATTTTAATATGTATAAAAGTTCGCTTTGAACATCATCAATAGATTTTTTAGATAGGGCTAACACAACAATGTTAAGTACAAATACTATAGCAGTAATTACAATAAACGGTATTTGAAGCGATGTTTTAAATAATATAACAAGCAAAACAACTGCAGCGATTAAAACAATTAAACTAATCACAAAAAAGAAAAGATAATAATTAGCTTTTGTGTTAACTTTAACATTACATTTATTATTATCACCGTCAAACTCAATTTTACTTATCGGCGCTGTTCTGTAATATCTGTCGTTTTCAACATTACCTACATATCTTGCCGTATAAATACCGTTATCGTCAACAACTCCGGTAAACTTTTTGCCGTTATAATCAGCGTGAATTATACGAGTTGAAAATGTATAGCCTGCCTTATGCATATTGTAAAAATATTTTTCAAATAAAGATATTGCGTCACTACGGCTGATATCAAGTTCAATATTATCTTTACATGTAAAAAACATAGCTTGTCCACCCTTTCTTGATTTCACTATAACAAATAGTTAAATTATTGTCAACATTATTTTATGTAAGGTATGGCAAACCATACCAAATTCACGCTATTCTTACAACTGAAAAATTAGTGCCTATTGTCGGAGATGCAGTTGTCACTGTGCCTGATACAACACGAAGTGCCACAGTTGAAGTTGTATTGGCAGGAACATTAACAATATAGCTTCCGTTTGATGTGCCGGTTGCACTGTTAGGAACTATTTGAGTGTTAGCGTCAACCGAACCGTTAATTGCCAGACCGATTACGGCGTCATCTGCAGTTGTTCCCGTAACCTGATAATTAAGCAAATAGGTTCTTCCTGTTTTTCCACCCGAAAGAGTTATTACGCCGTTATTGTTTACAATACCTGCCGTATCTGTATTATAAAGCGTTGACGGATAAGAAACATTTTCGCCGGCACTAAATGTTATGCCTGTTGCCGCATTATTAAAAAACTCGGCATAATTAAGTGTTGAAGTAAACACCGGCGGTTGAGGCGGTTGTGGAGCAGGAGGCTCAGGTGACGGTGGAAAAGGTCTTGGAGGATAAAAATAACACGGCACTACCCTTTCAACTATCCTTACATCATAATCATTTTGACAGCAACCGGTAGTTGAAGTGTAAATGTTTGTGTCAATGTTTCTAATATTTCTATTGTTACAGCTCATAGCATTTATTCCTTTCATATATTCGACTTTTCAGTCGTAATATATAATATGAAAAAAATAAAAAAACGACAAAACTATTGAAATTATGAGCTAATTATGGTAGTATATCAAAGTCTTAAATATGCACCTGTGGCGGAACTGGCAGACGCGCTAGATTTAGGATCTAGTATCGAGAGATGTGCAGGTTCGATTCCTGTCAGGTGCACCAAAAAAGCCGTAAGATATTTAGTTATCTTACGGCTTTTTTATTTAAGAAATCTTTTGTTTATGTCAGCACTTTCTGTTGCTTCTTTTGCTGATATCAGTTTTCCCATTTTATAACTAAGTAAATAACCGTTACTTCCTTAATTCTTGCATCAATCAAATTTACTTTTAATCTTACTGCCGTTTCATCGCTTTTTGTTCTCACTTCAAACAGCGGAGTTGGGTTTGGCAAAGCTTCATTAGCAGTTTCAAACATAAGAAGTGCTAAGCCGAGAAATTCTTTAGCATTTTCTACTGCTTCATACAAATTATTGCCTGCTCCTGCTATATAAAATCAGAAAATAATAGTACTAAAAAAGCCATAAGAATATTTAATATTCCTATGGCTTAATTATTTATTAATTTTTCCTGTCGTTTATAGCTTGATGCATTGCGGTAAAGAGTGACAAGTCTTCATTTTCCAAATCATCGCAAAGGTACCTAAACGACATAACGCCGCCGAGATTATAATCTATTGCAAGTGATGTTTTATCATAAGCAAGCTGGTAAGAATTAAAGTACGATTCTTTTCCGTCTACAATCGCTTTATTATTATACTTTCCGAGTTCCTTTGACCAGTCACCGTAATTGTACCAATTTTCACTTTTATCAACAGGTCTGCCGTAAAACGGAATACCGAGGTCAAGCACTTTACTGTCAAAACCTGCTTTAAGGAATTTTTCTATTCCTTTGCGAGCGCTGTCAAATGATGAATTATCTCCGTAATCGTCGAATAAATCGTATTCCATCATTTCAACCAAATCTACGCAGTCAACTGCTTCTTTATAAAGCCCGATATCCCAATCTGACATAGCAAGACCGATTTTTTTGCTTCCGAGTTCACTGTCAAGATCAACTATAAAATTGCTGAATGCTTTCCAATACTTTGCCTTTATAGGGTTTTCATAATCGAAAAACACACCATCAAGGTCGTAATCATTAAGAAGGTTTGAAATATCACTTGCAAGCGAAGCATTTTCAAATGCTTTTGTATGCTTTTGCGCCTTGTTTTCCATTTGCGACTTCCAATCACTGATACCGTCGTCTGCATTTGGACCTAATATATTGATATAAATATTAACTTTTCTGTCACCGATAACAGTTCTTAAATTACTGAGCGCTGTTTTAAGAATTTTTTTGCCTGAAAGTTGCTCATTGTCATTATACTCAAGATTACCGTTTGAATCAAAATTTACGCAGGAGAAAAGAATTACATCCGTAATGGTGTCAAATGTGTAAGATTTAAGTGAATCTATATTTTGTATTTTATCACCTAATATATAAGCGGTTACTCTGAAATCATCGTCAGGTTCATTTTGATTTTCATAAACCGAGATTGATTTAACATTGTCTTTTCCCCCTTCAAGCGAAATAACAAGCGATGATGTATTGACACCTTTAAAAGCGCAATACTTATATGTACTGTTATTTGCCTGCTCATAAATAAGCGAATCTTCACTATCGTTTAAATAAATTTTTAAAGGAGAAGCAGTTACCTTTTTAAGTTCAACTACAACATTATTAACTGTATGCTCATCAAATGAAACTGTAGCTTTATCATCAGTATCCCATTTAACTTGCATATTTTCAATCAACCCGTCAATTTTAGCATCAAGTTGACCGCCGCTTCTATCTTGTACAGAGCAAGCACACAAAAAGACTAATGCTAAAGCTAATAAAACGGATAATACTTTTTTCATAATGCTACTCCTTTTTCTTAGGTGCCGCAACTGCCAAAGTTGCCGCATACACAGCTTTTGCGCCGTAAATATTGAGCATTTTTGAACACTCATTAAGCGTTGAACCGGTCGTTTTTACATCATCAATAATTAAAAATGTTTTATCTTTAACGGCACTTTTATCTTTTAAATCAAATGCACCGTAAACATTCACTTTTCTCTCTTTAGCTGAAAGTGATTTTTGAGGTTTAGTTTTTGATACTTTTGCAAGAACATCCAAAACTTCAACATCAAGAAGTTTTGAAAGTTGCGTCGCTATTAAGTATGCCTGATTATAATCACGCTTTTTTAATGTTTTCTTTGAAACGGGAATAAAAGTAATATAATCAAACGAAATCACTTTGCAATATCTTTGGCGAAACGATTTGAAAGAAACGGCATAGAAGCGGTTTTAAAATTGTGAATTGCGGTTTTAACTTTATCTTCATAAATATAAGGCGCTACAATCTGTTTATATTCGTGCTTCTTTTTGTCACAATTACAGCGCAGTTTACTTACTCCGCAGCTTTCACAAAGCGGTTCTTTGTTAATCGGGAGCTTTCTGCACTCGTCGCAAATCACAGCATCATATTCAATTACATCGCCGCAAAACTCGCATCTTTTTGTGAAAATAAAATCGAGAATTTTGCCAAATACAATTTTTAAATCTTTAATCATACTGTTACATAAGGTTCGATTTTTGCAAAAGTAGCATCACCGATACCTTTAATATCTTTTAACTGTTCAACAGATGTATAACCGCCGAGATAATCACGATATTCAATAATCGCATTGGCTCTTGATTCACCGACATTTTCAATAGACATCAGTTCCTCCGCCGTGCAAGTGTTCAGATTTATCGGATATGACACAGCCGCCGCAACGGTTGAAGAAGAAACAGCACCGGTTAAAACTTTTTGGCTCTGAGATGCATTATCGGTAATTTCGGTTGAGGTATTCGTTACCGTTTCAGAAACAGAATTTGTTGTTTTAGTCACCGTTTTTCTTGCATTTTCGGTTTTATTTTCACCGGTTGAAGATAAAACTTCGTTATTGCTTGAAGAAGTATCAGCAGAAGAAACAGATGTTTGCAAAACTGAGGAAGCAGAAGTTTGAGCCGTTGTGCTTTCACTGATATCGGCAACTTTAGGCAAATTGAGAGAATAGATGATTATCACAATCGCAATAACCATTAAGCCTATACCTATCATTATTGAGCTTTGATTTTTTGAACTGCTCATTTTCTTTTACCCTTATTTTTCTTAGAAAAGTTATTTTTAGCGTTACGGTTATTTTTTCTGTTTGTATTATTTTGATACCTGTTATTAGGTGCATAAGTTTGAGTGGGTTTTACTAGGCATTTACTGTCATATCCTATTAAATCAAATCTTTTTGCTCTTTTTAACGCTTCCTCAACAAGACGCTGATTTTTAGGATTGAAATATTGGAGAAGCGCACGCTGAAGCGCTTTGTCATGCTCACTTTTTGCCACATAAACCTTTTCCATGGTATATGGGTCAAGCTCGGTATAAAACATACAAGTTGAAATAGTGCCCGGAGTAGGATAAAAGTCCTGAACCTGCTCGGGTCTGATATGATTTTTTTTAAGGAAAAGCGCAAGTTCAATCGCATCATTCAAAGTTGAACCCGGATGAGATGACATAAGATAAGGCACAAGGTATTGTTCCTTATTTATTTCACCCGTGTATTCAAAATACCTGCGTGAAAATTTTATGTAAGCTTCAATATGAGGCTTACCCATTTTATCAAGCACCGAAGCTGAGCAATGCTCCGGTGCAACTTTAAGTTGACCCGAAACATGGTGTTCAACAAGTTCTCTGAAAAATGTGTCATCCTTATCTTCAAGCAAATAATCATATCTTATACCGCTTCTGATAAATACTTTTTTTACTTTTGGCAAATTGCGAACTTCACGCAAAATGTCAAGATATTGCGAATGGTCAACGCTCAAATTTTTGCAAGGAGTAGGAGCCAAACACTTTTTACCTTTGCATAGACCGTGAGTTTTTTGAAATTCGCAAGACGGTTTTCTGAAATTAGCCGTCGGACCGCCGACATCGTGAATATAGCCTTTAAAATTAGGCATATGAGTAAGCCTCTCTGCCTCCGCTACTACACTTTCCTTAGAACGGGAAGTTACATACCTGCCTTGATGAAAAGCGATTGAGCAGAAATTACAAGCACCGAAACAACCACGGTTATGAGTGATTGAAAACTCAACCTCTTTAATACCCGGAACACCTCCGAGTTTTTCATAAGACGGATGATAAGCCTTTGTATACGGCAAGGAATAAACCTTATCAAGTTCGTCCTGTTCAAGCGGGGGCATAGGTTTGTTTTGTACAACCATAACTTTACCGTGCTTTTGCTTAATAAGCCTGCCACGGATATGGTCTTGCTCGTCCTGCTCGATTCTGCAAGATTTCGCATACTCTTTTTTGCTGTTTATTACATTATCAAGGCTCGGAACTTCAACGCCGTCATACGGAGTTTCACTCGTAGGACAAGTGTAACAAGTGCCCAAAATATCGTGCATATTTTTGACATCTTCGCCCTTGTCAAGCCTTCTCGCAATTTCAACAGTCTGCTTTTCGCCCATACCGAAAGTAAGCAAATCAGCTTTTGAATCAATAAGTATACTCGGTCTGATTGCATCATCCCAATAATCATAGTGAGCAAAACGGCGAAGCGAAGCTTCAAGGCCACCGATAATTACCGGAATATCAGGGTAAATTCTCTTAATAATATTAGAATAAACTATAACTGCTCGATCGGGTCTTTTACCGGCAACTCCACCGGCTGTATATGCATCGTCATGCCTAAGCCTTTTAGCAGCAGTGTAATGAGCAACCATAGAATCAATATTGCCGCTCGTAACCAAAAAACCGAGCCTCGGTCTGCCAAACTGAGTAAAATCGCCGTCATTTTTCCAATTAGGCTGGCTCAACACTGCTACCCTGTAGCCCTCATTTTCAAGAAGTCTTGTGAGTATAGCCACACCGAAGGATGGGTGGTCAACATAGCTGTCACCCGTTACAAAAACAAAGTCAACATCCTGCCAACCACGCTCAAGCATTTCCTTTTTATTTATAGGAAGAAAGTCGTTCATAAATTACCTCATATAAGGTTATTATACTTATGTATAAATCGTATTTCAAGTATTGAAAGACAATAATTATTCATTGTCTAAATCATCATAGTTTTCGCTGACTGCACCGTCATCTTCAACATCGTCAAAATCCATTTGCTCTGTATTTTCGGCAGTAAACGGGGTTTGGTTGGAAGAATATGCCTGCATTTCAAGCCATTGCTGACGGTTTATGAGGATTTCCCTGCCCTTTGAACCGTTAGCCGGACCGATAATACCTTTATCTTCAAGTTGGTCGATAATTTTAGCTCCACGGGCGTAGCCAACTGAAAGTTTACGCTGTAAAAACGAAGTTGAAGCCGTGCCTGTTTCAAGCACAATATCAACCGCTTTGTCAAAAAGAACATCAAGCTGTTCGCCGTCACCGTCATCTTCAAACGGTGATGATTTTTTGTCCTGAACCGCTTTAGCTTCAATTTCCTTGGCAATTTCTTCATCATACTGACTTTCGCCCTGATTTTTAACGAAATCGCAAAGAGCCTCAACTTCTTCGTCGGAAATGAAACAACCTTGAACACGAATAGGCTTTGACGCACCTATAGGATTATAAAGCATATCGCCGTGACCGAGAAGCTTTTCGGCACCCGAAGCATCAAGAATAGTACGAGAGTCTATTTGAGATGAAACGGTAAGTGCAATACGAGAAGAAATATTTGCCTTGATAAGACCTGTAATAACATCAACCGACGGTCTTTGAGTAGCAATAACAAGGTGCATACCTACTGCACGAGCCATCTGCGCCAAGCGGCAAACAGAATCTTCTACTTCTTTTGGAGCAGCCATCATCAAGTCTGCAAATTCGTCGATAAAAATACAGATTTTAGGCATAGTTTCCATATCTTCGTGCTTTTTAACATATTTATTGTATCCTTCAATATCACGAACACCGACTTGCGAAAGCTTTTGATAACGCTGTAGCATTTCACTAACTGCCCAACCGAGAGCACCTGCAGCTTTTCTCGGGTCTGTAACAACAGGTACAAGAAGATGCGGAATATTAGCATATTTTGAAAATTCAACTTGCTTAGGGTCAATCATCAAAAACTTAACTTCATCCGGTTTGGCACGGTAAAGAATTGATGTAATAATAGAGTTCATACAAACAGATTTACCCGAACCTGTAGTACCTGCAACAAGAAGGTGTGGCATCTTAGCAATATCACAGTAAACGCAATTACCCGCAATATCTTTGCCAAGACCTGCGGAAAGAATTGAACTTTGTTCATCAAACTCAGGTGTGTCAATAAGTTCACGCATAGAAACGGAGTTTTTAACTGTATTTGGTACTTCAATACCTACGGCAGCTTTGCCCGGAATAGGAGCTTCAATACGAACATGAGTAGCCGCAAGATTAAGCGCAATATCATCCGCAAGATTTGTTATTTTAGAAATACGAACACCGGCTGCCGGTTTAAGTTCATAACGGGTAACCGTAGGTCCTCTTGATATATCGGTAATGGTTGCGCTTACATTAAATGAACGAAGCGTTTCAATAAGTCTTTGTGCATTTTCTTTAAGTTCACCGCTTATATCTGCAGTAGATTTTTTCTTAGGCAAACTGAGAAGTTCAACCGACGGAAGCTTATAATCATTGACACTTGATTCCATAGCTTCTTTTGAAACGGTAAAATCTTCGGTGTTCTTTTCTTTAATATTTTCTTTCGGCTTTTCTTCCGACGCATTTTTAACTATTTCGTCAATATCTTTAGGCTTATCCTCTGCTCTCTTGGCTGTTGCATTTTTGAGCATTTCGATATTTGAATTTTCCCTGTTAATTTCATCTATAATTTCTTTCGGAACCTTTGTCATTTCTTCCTTAGGTTCTTCTTTTTTCTTTTTAGTACGAGGCTTTTTCTGTTCCTCTTTTGGAGGTTCGGCATCAAGCGGAACATCAATATTTTCCTTACTCATTCTTCGTCTTTCAATATGTTCTTCAATAACCGGAGCAACCTTTTCATATGTAACCTTTGCAGGCTTTACTGCACCGGCAACAAACTGAAAAATTGTCAAGCCTGTCATTAAAAGCAAATCAACAATAAACAAAACAACGCTGATTATAATCGCAGGCGCTTTGCCGAGAGTTAAAAGAAGCCAACCGAATAAGCTTCCGATAAAACCGCCGTTAAATTCATAAGGTGCACTTTGATAACTGTCAACAATGCTTTCCTTAAATGTTTGACCTATAGGGTTGGTAACTACATGAATAAATGTAGCGAGTATGAAAACCATAATAAAAGCTTCAATTATCTTTGAAGTATAACCGTAAACTTCTTCCCCTTTTGCGGAAAATACAACGGTTACAACCACTGTTAAAAGCGGAAGCACAATAGCTGCAAACATACCGAAAATACCGACATATACGCCGTGGAGCACATTCCATACACCGTTTCCCGAAACTACGGCTAAAAAGAATAGAATAACCGATACCGCAACTATAGCAATTTCAGAAACACGAATAGTATCGGCATAATTTACATTTCTGCCTCTTGAATTATTAGATTTTTTTCTTGTATTTTTTTTAGAGTTTTTCTTTTTATTTGCCATATTTACCTCTTATTTAAACATAGTTTGGAACACACCGATAACAATACTTATCAGACCTATTGAAATATCATAATAAGCAAAGTAATTTAACATTCTTTTTTTAATAACAAATATAAACAATTTAACCGCAAAAAACGAAGCGCAAACCGAAATTATCAGCGCAATAACGGCACCGGCAATATTTATTTTTGTAACGCCGACGCATATTTCAACAATTCCCATTACAATTAATGTAGGAACAGACATAGTTACTGCATACCTTAATGCATAGCCCTGATTCATTCCGAGTAAAACGGCAAAAGCAAAAATTGCGCCCATAAACGAGCAGCCGCCTGTAGGAAGCGCAAGAAAAGCAATAATTCCGATAATTACGGCATTAAGCCAATCGGGCAACTTGTTTCTGCTTGTATTTACAAGAGAGCTTGCAACAATAAGCAATACACCGAGCAGTGCCATACAAAAGCCCTCACCGAGTATCGTTTTATTATACGACGGTGAATGAAACATTGTATAAACATTACCGTACTTTCCGGTAGGAATGACATAAAAAATAAAAAATACAAATGACAAAAGCGTCATATACATTAGATTTCTTTGAGATGAAACATTTTTTAAAGAAAACTTTTTATGAAATATATCATTAAATGTACCGAAAAAGTTTTTTAACAAGCTTGAAAAAAGTTTGAAAAATGCCACAAAAAGACCTATTGCAATTCCAATATGTATTACGCCTGTCAGTTGTGAGCAAGCGTTTGTAAATCTGCCTGAAAAATTATGAAAAATTACCGAATGTCCGCTTTCAGATACGGGGAACACCCAAGTGAATGCCTGCCCTATTGCTTGGAATATTGATGTTAAAATCCACATTATTACTACCTCCGAATAAATCTGCGTTATCCAAATGATAACCTGTCCTGATATAAGAATAAGGGTCGCTCGACCTCGCCACATCGTTTTGACAAATACTTTGCGGCAAATAAAAAATATCGGCTTCGTTAACGATAGACCAAATCATCTTTCATTCTCCTCTATCATTTTATTTAAAAAGTCAAGAGCGTCACACAAACCGCCGAGTTCGTCAATAAGACCGCAGTTTACTGCGTCCTCACCGTCAAGAACTGTACCCACATCCATAACAAGTTCCCCTGTTTTCATCATAAGATTTTTAAAACAATCTTTTGTTATTGACGAATTATTAGCCACAAAATTAACTATTCTGTCTTGCATTTTTTCAAAATAAGATAATGTTTGCGGAACACCGAGCACAAGCCCGTTCATTCTTACCGGGTGAACTGTCATAGTTGCGCTAGGAACAATAAAACTCTTTTTACAACTTACCGCAAGCGGAACACCTATTGAATGACCGCCGCCCAATACGAGCGAAGCAGTCGGAGTTTTCATAGTAGATAAAAGTTCCGCAATGGCAAGTCCGGCTTCAACATCGCCGCCGACAGTGTTAAGAATTATAAGAAGTCCCTCGATTTCCCTGCTTTCCTCTATCGCAACGAGCTGCGGAATAACATGCTCATACTTTGTGGTTTTGTTTTGGCTGGGCAAAATATAATGCCCCTCAATTTGACCTATAATTGTTAAGCAGTGAATAAAATGCCCATCTTTTGAAACAGTTATCGAACCGGTTTCAAAATCATCGGCAGAAGTAACTTGTTCTTCTTCATTATCTTCTTTATCTTTTTCTTCGTTTTCATTTTTAAGCAAAATCAACACCTCAAATTTATTTTGCCCAAAATACTCCAACATAATTTTTAATTTTATCACATTATCCGCTTTTTTTCAACATCAAATAAATAATATATAAATTAATATATAATTTAAAAGTTTGTTACTGATTTGTAATTGACATCGGCTACTATTTGTAATAAAATATCATTTGATAATTTTATTAACAATTAGGAGGACTTTTTAACAATGGGACTTACTATTGCTCAAAAGCTTATTAAGGCTCACCTTGTTGAGGGTGAGATGAAGGTCGGCACCGAAATCGGTTTAAGAATCGACCAAACCTTAACTCAAGACGCTACAGGTACTATGGCTTATCTTGAATTTGAGGCTATGGGTGTTGACAGAGTTAAGACTGAAAAATCAGTTGCATACATTGACCACAACACACTTCAAACAGGTTTTGAAAATGCAGACGACCATCGTTATATTCAAAGTGTAACAAAGAAGCACGGCATTTATTTCAGCAGACCGGGTAACGGTATTTGCCATCAGGTACATCTTGAAAGATTCGGTATTCCGGGCAAAACCCTTATCGGTTCTGACAGCCATACACCTACAGGCGGCGGCATTTGTATGCTTGCTATGGGTGCCGGCGGACTTGATGTTGCTGTTGCTATGGGCGGCGGTACATACTACATTCCTATGCCAAAAATGACAAGAATTAACCTTACAGGTTATCTCAAGCCATGGGTATCTGCCAAAGATGTTATCCTTGAAGTGCTCAGAATTATGAGTGTTAAAGGCGGCGTCGGCAAGATTATAGAATACGGCGGAGAAGGTGTTAAAACACTTTCTGTTCCTGAAAGAGCTACAATTACAAATATGGGTGCCGAACTCGGTGCTACAACTTCTATCTTCCCGTCAGATGAAATCACTCTTGCTTTCCTTAAAGCACAAGGTCGTGAAAACGATTGGACAGAAATTTTACCTGACGCAGATGCCGAGTATGACGAAGTAATTGATATTGACCTTTGTTCTCTTACTCCTATGGCAGCTTGCCCGCATATGCCGGATAATGTTAAGACTACAGATGAAATCGGTAAAATTAAAGTTGACCAGGTTGCTATCGGTTCTTGCACGAACTCATCGTTCGTTGATATGATGAAAGTTGCATCTATCCTTAAAGGAAAGACTATTTCACCATCTGTTTCACTTTGCATTGCTCCGGGTTCAAAGCAAGTGCTTAATATGCTTGCATTAAACGGTGCTCTTTCAGATATGATTAGTGCAGGCGCAAGAATTCTTGAATCTGCCTGCGGTCCTTGTATCGGTATGGGTCAGTCACCTAATTCCGGCGGCGTATCACTTCGTACATTTAACAGAAACTTTGAAGGTCGTTCAGGTACTAAAGACGGTCAAATTTACCTTGTTTCTCCTGAAGTTGCCGCTGCTTCTGCGCTTACCGGCTATCTTACAGACCCAAGAGAGCTTGGCGAAGCACCTAATATTACAATGCCTGAGCATTTCATTGTTAACGACAATATGATTGAGCCTCCTGCTTCACCTGAAGATGCAGACAAGGTTGAAGTTCTCAGAGGTCCTAACATTAAGCCTTTCCCTAAGACTGAAAAGCTTCCTGAAGAAATCACTGCTAAGGCTGTGCTTAAAGTCGGCGACAACATCACTACCGACCATATTATGCCTGCAGGCGCAAAAATTCTTCCTTACCGTTCAAACATTCCTCACCTTTCACAATACTGCTTCGGCGTATGCGACGAAACATTCCCTGAAAGAATTAAAACTGAGGGCAAAGGTTTCATCATCGGCGGTGCTAACTACGGTCAGGGTTCATCAAGAGAACATGCTGCGCTCGTTCCTCTTTACCTTGGTGTTAAGGCTGTTATTACAAAGTCATTTGCCCGCATCCATGTTGCAAACCTTGTAAACGCAGGTATCTTGCCTTTCACCTTTGCAAATGAAGAAGATTACGACAAGATTGACCAAATGGATGAGCTTTCACTTCCAAACATCAAGGATGCTATTGAAAACAACAAACCTGTAGTTCTTAAAAACATTACTAAGGGTGAAGAATATCAGCTTGACAGTTCTCACCTTTCGGCAAGACAGAGAGCAATGCTTGTTTGCGGCGGCTTACTTGATTACACAAGAGAAATCAACAAATAATTTACCAATCGGAGGATAAAAATATGTCAGACGACGCTAAGATTATTGACGAAGCAGTTGAAAAGTTCCGTGCACTTATGGAATCTCAGCTTGCAAGAGCAAAAAAAATCAAAGAAGACAAAGATTTTACAGATTATGACGCACTCGACACTATCGTTATCGGTATTTGCGGTGGCGACGGTATCGGTCCTATCATTACAAAAGAAAGCGAAAGAGTTCTTGCATTTCTTCTTAAAGACGAAGTTGCAAGCGGCAAAGTTCAGTTTAAGGAAATTGACGGTTTAACTATTGAAAACCGTGCTGCCTGCAACAAAGCTATTCCTGACGATGTACTTGCTGAGCTTAAAAAATGCCATGTTATTCTTAAAGGCCCTACAACAACACCGAGAGCCGGCGACCCATGGCCAAATGTTGAATCTGCTAATGTTGCAATGAGAAAAGAACTTGACCTTTTTGCAAATATGCGCCCTGTTAAAGTTCCTGAAGAAGGCATTGACTGGACTTTCTTCAGAGAAAATACCGAGGGTGGCTACGCAATTGGCTCATACGGTTTGAACATTACAGATGACCTTGCTGTTGACTTCACTGTTGCAACTCAGGAAGGTTGCGAAAGAATTGCACGCCTTGCTTATGAATACGCTAAGAAGAACAACAAGGGCAAAGTTTCAATCATCACTAAGGCTAACATTATCAAAACAACAGACGGTAAGTTCCTCAAGACCGCTCAGAAGATTGGCGAGCAATACCCTGATATCGTAACTGATGACTGGTATGTTGATATCACAACAGCTAAGCTTATTGACCCTGCAAGAAGAAAAGATTTCAAAGTATTTGTTCTTCCTAACCTTTACGGCGATATTATCACCGACGAAGCTGCTGAATTCCAGGGTGGCGTAGGTACTGCAGGTTCTGCAAATATAGGTAAGAAGTATGCTATGTTTGAAGCTGTTCACGGCTCTGCACCGAGAATGATTAAAGAAGGCAGAGGTCAATATGCAGACCCTTGCTCAATGCTTCGTGCTTCTGTTATGCTTCTTTCTCATATTGGTTTCCAAAAGCAGGCTAACGCTCTTGAAGCTGCACTTGATAAATGTATGCTCGAAGAAAAGAAGCTTGTTATCACCGGCAGAGATGACGGTTGCACTTGCAGTGAGTTCGGCGATTATGTAATGGAAACTATTGCTGAAATGACTAAATAAAATATCTTTATTACAGAAATTCAGGAGAGGAATATTATGCAAAATAAAGATGATATATCTATATCCGTAATTAAAAGATTGCCGAGATATTACAGATTTTTGCAGTCGCTTAAAGACAACGGAATAGTTAGAATAAGTTCAAAAGAGCTTGCGGCAAGAATGGGGCTTACTGCTTCCCAAATCAGGCACGATTTTAACTGCTTCGGCGGTTTCGGTCAGCAAGGCTACGGCTACAATGTGCCTGAGCTTCACGCTAAAATCGGTGAAATTCTTTGCGTAGATAAAGAGATTAAAACCATTCTTATCGGCGCAGGTAATTTGGGCAAAGCTATTACTAACAAAATGTTTTCAAAAAACAGCGGTTTCAAGCTTATCGGTATATTTGATAAAAATGAAGCTATTTGCGGCAATATGATTAAAGGCATACCGGTCAGAAATGTAAACTACCTTGAAAACTTTTGTATTGACAACTCCCCTACTTGTGCAGTAACCTGTATTCCGTCAACGGATATGGAGGAGCTTTGCGACTTGCTTGTAAAAGTAGGAATTAAAAGCTTTTTGAACTTTTCAAATTATGATATCGCTATGGCTCATCCGGGTGTAATTGTTGAAAATGTACATCTTAGGGACAGTCTTCTTACTCTCGGATATCTTACCAATACATCTCTCGATACATCGGAGGAATAATATTGCAATTAATCAGCACTAAAGATATTGCCGATATAATTAAATATAATGATGATTCTGCGATTATTGTTGAAAAGTTGCCGCTTCCAAACGGTACTCAGTACAAAGTAAGATATTCGGTAATCGACTTTAAAAACAAAAGTATTGATGTTCTTACAAAAAGCGCATATTTGCTAAAAAAATACGGTCCAAACTATACCAAAATAAGCGAGTCTATGCCGAATTTCGTTCAGTGTGACGCCGCTGTGCTTTATGACAGGAGAGTTCTTGCCGTATTTCCAAACGGTGAATCGGGTATTTTCAATCGTGACGGTGAGCTTGAATGGACCGGAGCTTTTGAATACCACGAAAAACCTGTCAAGCATATTGCACTTGAGGGAAAATACTTTTGGAGCGTATGCCCGAGTGAAAACTGCGTAATCAGGTATTCAAGCCAAAATATGGGCGTTGACCTTCGTATAGGTGGCAAGGACACCGATACTTTCATTAATCCGACGCACATAAGCCTTGACGGCGACGATATTTTCGTTTGTTGCGATAACAATAAAGTCAGGCGCATTGACGGCAATAATTACACAGTTTCGGACTATCTTAATTTTACGGATACAATAAAAGAATTTTTCAAATTCGGCGACTATGCCATTGCTGTAATGGCAAGCGGTACATATGTACTTGAAAATAATAAATAATTTTATATGATTAAAGGCTGTTGCAAACGCAACAGCCTTTTTTATATCTATTTTTTAAAATCTTTTTGTAAATAAAAAGCATTACCTGTCGGACCGTCAGTTGAAGGCTTAAAATCACTTTCATAGAAGAACTTTTCATTTTTCTTTAAATGTTCATTTAAGTGTAACCCTGTATCCCATTTATCATTATCTTTAAAAGTTACATATTTTAGATTATATGTATAATTTCCATATTTTGTTTCAAAAAACAAATTCAATTTATTATTTTCAATCGAGTATTTTCCTTGACAATAATACGACCAGGATGATTTAGGTTCATCAGGAAGTGCATCATATTCAATAAAAGTATTATCTTCTTTAAATTCATAATACTTTGGACTTTGAATATTATTTTTCCAATAGTATTTTAAAAGTTGCTCTTTAATGTTTGAGTTAGTAGTTTTTGTTGATTTAACAGCAGACCATTTTGAATAGTAAGTTTTCTTATTAGTCTTTTTATAGGCTCTGACTTTAAAGTAATATTTTTTATTTGATTTAAGTTTACTTACAGTTTTAGATGTTTGATTGCTTTTTGCCGATACAGTCTTGTTTTCTTTAAAATTATCATTGGCAGAATACATAATTTGGTAGCCGGATACGCTCTTAACTTTTTTCCACTTTACTTTTACAGAAGTTGCCTTTTTATCGGAAAAAGCTGTGATTTGCGTACTTGCTACATTTGTTTTGGCATAGACAAAACTTGGGACAAGTGTTAAAACTATCAATACTATTGCAATTACAACTGATAATATTTTATTAACTTTTTTCATTGAAATTCTCCTTTGAATTTAAAATTTGTTTTTTTACAAAATAAATACTTTTTTCATTTACCTCCTAAAATAAAAACGCACACTTACCCGTACAAATCAGGTATTAACTTGTAAATTATTTAGTAAATTCAGTTTAACATATATGTAACTTTATTGCAAGAAAAAGAAACGACACGGAAGATTCAAACTAAAATATAAAAGCGGTCGATTAATAATCGCCCCTACAATATTCTTATTCAATTTAATATTCAAAGAACAAAAAGAAAAAGGAGTGCCAAAGCACTCCTAAATTCATAATTATTCAACTTTACCGATTGACGGGTAGTAGCGGAACTTAACTTTGCCGATAATTTTTTCTTTATTTACATAAGTATTTTGCCAATAGCGTGAGTCCTTACTGTTATTCCTATTATCGCCAAGCATAAAGTAGCAATTTTCAGGAACAGTATATGGACCGAAATCGCCGTAAGGTGTACCGGTTGTAACAAAACTGTCGTCAAGCTGAATTGTTTTGCCATTTGTTTTAGTTACATAAACAACGCCGTTAACAATTTGCACGGTTTCGCCCGGTAAACCGATAACACGCTTAACATAAATTTTGCTTTCGTCATCGGGATAATAGAAAAGAACGATATCGTAACGCTCAGGGTCGTTATTAACATAAGCAAGGCGGCTTGCAATAATACGGTCGCCCTCCTGAATTGTGTTAAGCATTGAGCCTGTAGGTACAACTGCGTTGGCAAAAACAAATGTCCTAAGACAAAGCGCAATCGCAACCGCAACTACAATAGGAATACAAAACTCAATTACTTCCCTAAGTTTACTTTTTTCTTTTTTATTACCGCCGCCATCGTTTTGTTCAATTTGCTGAGTGGCAGTTATTATTTCTTCACTCATAATGTTTCTCCACAAATATTATAATTCAATTTCGTCCACCATTTCGTGGATAATTTTAGCCGATTCCTTAAACTTCTGCTTTTCCTCGTCGTTAAGGTCAATTTCAAGAATTTCACGGATACCGTTCCTATTAACAACTGACGGAACGCCGATATAAATACCCTTTTCGTCATATTCACCTTTAAGGTAAGAAGAAACGGTAAAAATAGAATTTTCATCAAACAAAATAGCACGGGAAAGGCGGGCAAGAACCATACCTATACCGTAATAAGTTGCCTTTTTAGCCTTAATGATTTCGTAAGCCGATTCCTTAACATCGACAGCAATTTTCTGCATATCTTCCATAAGTGCAGGATGGCTTTTGCCAAATTCCTGAAGAGGAATAACAGAAATTGAAGCACTGCTCCACGCAACAAATTCACTGTCACCATGTTCACCGATAACATAAGCGTGAACATTACGAGGGTTGATTTTGAAATAATCGCTCATCATATGGCGAAGCCTTGCAGAGTCAAGAGTAGTACCGGAACCGAGCACACGGTTAGCCGGGAAACCCGAAAGTTCATACACAATCTGGGTCATAACATCAACAGGGTTAGAAGCTACAAGAAATACACCGTTAAAACCGCTTGCAATAATCGGGTTAACGATAGACTTGAAAACTTCATAATTTTTTTTCAAAAGGTCACGCCTTGTTTCGCCCTCAAGCTGAGGTGCACCGGCACAAATCACAACCAAATCGGCATTTGAGCAATCGCTGTAGTCACCTGCGTAAATTGACATACTGCTCGGAGCGAAAGGAAGACCGTGAGAAAGGTCGGCAGCTTCACCCTTAGCTCTTACTTTATTGATATCAATGAGCACAAGTTCATCGCAAATATTTTGGTTTAAAAGAGCATAAGCATAGCTCATACCAACCATACCGACGCCGACAATTACAACTTTTTTCTCATCATTAAGCATAAATATCACCTTTACTTATTATATAAAAAAGTTATTGATTAATACAGATTATTTAATTATTTAAAGAAAAGCGGCAATTTTTCAAGAAATACAATATCATCACGCTCACCCGCGTCACCCTCGGCAAGAGGAGCACATGAGGCAACGATATTACCGCCGAAAGCATTAACAAGACCAATTACAGCCTTTAAACTCTCCCCCGTTGAAATAACATCGTCAACGATAAGAACTTTTTTGCCTGTAAGCAAATCGCCGTCCTCGTGACCGAGGAAAAGCGACTGCTCTTTTTGTGTAGTAATACTTGTTTCCTTATATTCTATAGGATTATCCATATAGACTTTAACGCCTTTTCTTGCTACTATGTACTTTTTGCCAGAAATCTTGCTCATTTCATAAGCAAGAGGAATTGACTTTGCCTCAGGAGTAACAATGTAGTCAAAATCAGGAACTTTTTTAAGCAATTCTTTAGCGCAAGCCTCTGTAAGTTCAACATCACCGAAAAGAATAAATGCGGCAATATCAAGAGTATCAGAAACAGAAAAACGCTTGAGCTTCCTTTCAAGACCTGCAATTTTTAATGTGTAATACTGTTCGCTCATATAATTTTCTCTCCTAACTTAACACCACCAATAAGATGGAAGTGAAGGTGCATAACGCTTTGACCCGCATCTTCACCGCAATTATTGATAATTCTGTATGATTCAATGCCTTGGCTCTTAGCAATCTCCGGTATTTTTTCAAAAATGTGAGCAATATATTTGCTGTTTTCTTCATTAATACCGTTAGCGCAGTCAATATGAGTTTTAGGCACGATAACAACATGAACAGGAGCAACAGGGTTGATATCTTTAAATGCAAGGAGCATATCATCCTCATAAACTTTTGTTGACGGAATTTTGCCGTCAATTATATCGCAAAACAAACACATAATTACACCCTCTTATTTAATCAATGATTTAACAGTTTCTTCAACTGCTGCAATAGCGCTGTCAAGCTTTGACAAATCTTTAGCACCTGCCATAGCAGAATCAGGACGACCGCCACCGCCGCCGCCAGCGAGTTTGGCAATTTCACGAACGAGGTCGCCGGCTTTTACGCCCTTTGCGATAGCTTCTTTACCGCATACTGCAACGAGGTTAGCCTTTTCACCGTTAACACCCGCAATAAGAGCAACAACATTATCACCCTTAGCTTTAAGGTCATCACCCATCGAACGAAGGGCATCAGGAGTTGTACCCTCAATCTTTGCAACATAAAGTTCAAGACCGTCAATATCAACAGGCTTTGAAAACATATCGGCACTCTTGAGCTTAGTAATCTCGGCGTTGAGTGACTGAATCATCTTTTCCATTTCCTTATTATCATTGACAACAGCTTCAGCCCTCTGTTCAAGTTCGTTTTCATTAGTTTTAAGAATAGAAGCAACAGACTTAACTGCCATTTCATTAAGGTTAAGGTAAGCAAGGCTGCCAAGACCTGTAAGAGCGGTAATTCTTCTTACACCGGCGGCAACAGAAGCTTCTGAAACAATCTTAAACATACCGATTTGACCACTGTTTGAAACATGAGTACCACCGCAGAATTCGGTTGAAAAATCGCCTGCTTTGACAACTCTTACGATATCGCCGTACTTTTCGCCAAAGAGCATCATTGCGCCCATCTTTTTAGCTTCTTCAATCGGCATTTCCTGCATAGTTACGCTTTGTGCAGAAAGAATGAAGTTATTAACAATGAGTTCGACCTTCTTGATTTCTTCACTCGTCATAGGGTTAAAATGAGTAAAGTCAAATCGCACTTCGCTTTCATTAACGAGCTGACCTGCCTGCTCAACATGAGTGCCGAGTACCTGACGAAGAGCGGCTTGAAGAAGATGGGCAGCAGTATGATTACGCATAATAGCTTTTCTTCTTTCAGCGTTAATGCTTGCAAATACGCTGTCGCCTACGCTGATAACGCCACGGGAAACTTCACCCTTGTGAAGATAAATTGAATCGGCATTCTTTGCAGTGTCCGAAACGATAAATGCATTATCATCACCGTTTTTAATTACACCGCTGTCACCTACCTGACCACCTGACTGTGCATAGAAAGGAGTTTTGTTAAGAACAACAGTACCGCTTTCACCTGCGCCGAGCATATCAACAAGTTCACCGTCAGCATTAACGATAGCAATGATTTTAGCATCGCAATCAAAATCGGTATAACCGACAAATTCTGTTTTATCGGTGTCAATCTTAACCGAATTGCCCTTCCAAGCGTCTGCACCTGCATCCTTACGGGCAGCACGGGCAGTAGCCTTTTGATTAGCAAGCAAAGCGTTAAATTTATCCTCATCAACTGTAATACCCTTTTCCTCAAGGATATCCTTAGTTAAATCAAGAGGAAAACCGTAAGTATCGTTAAGCTTGAATGCATCCTCACCTGAGAAAACTTTGCCCTCAAGTTTATCAATATATTCGTCAAGCATTGCAAGACCGGCATCAATAGTTTTGCCGAAAGAATCTTCCTCGGCACGGATAACTTTTGTAATAAGCTCTGCCTTGTCTGCAAGTTCAGGATAAGCAACATGATTTTCGTGAATAACAGTGTCACAAACCTTATAAAGGAACGGTTCGTTAACACCTAAGAGCCTACCGTGACGGCAAGCACGACGGATAAGGCGGCGAAGAACATAACCTCTGCCGTTATTTGACGGAATTACGCCGTCGCCAATCATAAATGTTGCCGAACGAACATGGTCGGTAATAATACGAAGCGAAACATCTTTTTTAGCATCTTCGTGATACTTAGCACCTGAAATTTCGCTGATTTTTTTCATAATATTTTGAACGGTATCAACTTCGAAAATATTGTCTACGCCCTGCATAATGCAAGCAAGTCTTTCAAGACCCATACCTGTATCAATATTCTTTTGTACAAGTTCGGTATAATTGCCGTTGCCGTCGTTATTAAACTGACTGAACACATTGTTCCAAAATTCAACATATCTGTCACATTCGCAACCCGGACCGCAGTCAGGAGAACCGCAACCGTACTTTTCGCCACGGTCAAAGTAAATCTCCGAACAAGGACCGCAAGGACCTGAACCGTGCTCCCAGAAATTGTCAGCTTTACCTAAACGAACGATATGCGACGGGTCAACACCGTTTTGCTTTGTCCAAATTTCAAAAGCTTCGTCATCGTTTTCATAAATGGTAACATAAAGCTTGTCAACAGGCATTTCAAGAACCTTTGTGCAAAATTCCCAAGCCCAAGCAGTAGCTTCCTTTTTGAAATAATCGCCGAAAGAGAAGTTGCCGAGCATCTCAAAAAATGTGCCGTGACGGTCAGTCTTGCCAACCTCCTCAATATCAGGAGTACGAATACATTTTTGGCAAGTGGTTACACGATTACGAGGAGGTGTAACCTCACCGGTAAAGTACTTTTTCATAGGAGCCATACCGGAGTTGATAAGAAGCAAGCTCTTGTCATTATTAGGGATAAGCGAGAAACTCGGAAGCCTTAAATGACCCTTGCTTTCAAAAAAAGAGAGATACTTTTCTCTCAAATCGTTTAACGAAGTCCATTCCATAATTTATACCTCAATAATTTACTAACTATAATATATCAATACATCAAATTTAATATCATAAATTTGTTAATTTCCTTTAAAATAAAAAATGTCTTAACAAAATTTCAAGGGCAACACAGAAAATGTTGCCCCTAAATATTTCGATTAGAGATTTTCAACAAGCTTAGTAAGCTCTTTAATTTCATCAACAGTAAATGTAAGACCTTTGCTCATTTTTGAGTGGTCAGGAGACCAATCACGAACATCAATCTTAGGTTCACGACCGTTCCAAGAAATCATATTAACTTCTCTTGTCCAGCCACGAGCTGTTTCAGAAATTACACCGAGGTGTTCAGTGATTTCATACTTAATTTCAGGCATTTTGTTTCCTCCTTCTTATATTTATATTAAATGTATAATTTATTTTTTAAGATTTTTAACAATCTCTTCAGTGTCACGAGCAATGGTAAGTTCCTCGTCGGTTGCAAGAATGAATACTCTTACCTTGTCGTCAGGCTCGGTAAGCTCAGCTTCTGCGCCCTTAACGGTAGCTTGGTTGAGCGCTTCATTAATATGTACGCCCATATAGCCAAAATATGAGCAAATCTTTGAACGAAGCCAAAAACCGTTTTCACCGATACCGCCGGTAAACACGATAGCGTCAACGCCGTCCATTGCGGCAATGTACGAACCGATATACTTAGCGATTTCATAAGCCTGCATTTCGTGAGCCAAAATAGCCCTTTCGTTACCTTCTCTCTGAGCGGCACAAATGTCACGGTCATCAGAAGAAACACCTGAAATAGCATTAACACCCGACTGCTTATTAAGGATATTGTCCATTTCATCAGGAGTAAGGTTAAGCTTTTTCATAATAAAAGTAACAACAGATGGGTCAACACCGCCTGAACGAGTACCCATCATAAAGCCGTCAAGAGGAGTAAAGCCCATTGATGTATCAACAACCTTGCCATGGTCAACAGCAGCGATAGATGAGCCGTTGCCAAGGTGACAAGTGATAATCTTTAAATCTTTAATGTTCTTGCCCATCTTGTCTGCAACTCTGTGGGAAACAAACTTGTGTGATGTGCCGTGGAAACCGTAACGACGAACGCCGTACTTTTCATAATATTCATAAGGAACGGCATACATATAAGCCTTTGGCGGCATTGTGCTGTGGAATGATGTATCAAATACAAATACCTGAGGAACATCAGGACCTACAACTTCAAGGCACGCTCTGTAGCCCATAAGGTGAGCCGGGTTATGAAGAGGAGCAAGAGGAGCAAGCTCTTCCACATCCTGCACTACCTTTTCGGTAACAAGAACGCTCTTAGTATATCTGTCGCCGCCCTGTACGATTCTGTGACCGATAGCATCAATCTCGTTAAATGAATCAATAACCTTGTGTTCACCCTCGGAAAGGATATACTTAACCTCGTTGAATGCTGCTACATGGTCTTTAAGTTCTTTGTCGTAAACGAACTTTTCATCGCCTACTTTAACGATAACATTTTCTTCACCGCCGTTGATTTTAAGACCGATTCTTTCAATAGAACCTTTGCAAAGAACAGATTCGTCTTTCATATCAAGAAGCTGATACTTGAGAGAAGAACTGCCGCAATTAATAACAAGAATTTTCAAAATATTGCCTCCATATATTGAAATTATAATAATTATTTAGTAATATAATAATAATATAAATAATATATTATTGTCAAGGACAAAATTAATAATTTGGTGAAATTTTATGAATACAGGCATAATTTGCGAATTTAATCCGTTTCACAATGGTCACAAGTATTTGATTGACAGCGTTAAAGAAGACGGTTTGGTTATATGTGTTATGAGCGGCAACTTTGTTCAGCGAGGTGAATTTGCAGTATACAACAAATTTGAGCGGTGCAAAACAGCGCTTGAAAACGGAGCTGATTTGGTTATTGAACTGCCTTGCGCATACGCCTTAATGTCTGCCGAGGGATTTGCAAAAGCAGGCGTGCAAATACTTGAAAAAACAGGGGTGGTTGACCGAATAGCTTTCGGCGCCGAATGTGAAAATACAAGTAAATTAAAAATGATTGCGGATGAAATTGACAAAAATAAAGAATTAATCAAAGAAGAAATGAAAAAAGGTGTTTCCTATCCGGTTGCAAGAAAAAATGTTATCGGCAGCGACTTGCTTGACACACCTAACAACATTTTAGCTATAGAATACATCAGGCACACAAATTTACCTTGTACGGCAATTAAAAGAATAGGCAAAGGTCACGACACCGACGATGTGCACTACAGTGCAAGCGCAATCAGGCAAACGCTTAATTTGGATGACATCTGTTCAATAAACAACTGTGAACAAGCTGTTCTTGCAAAGCTCAGAAGTATGACAGCCGACGACTTTGCAAAAATCGAAGATGTAAACGAAGGTCTTGAAAACAGAATCTTCAAAAGCGTAAGAAGTGCCTGCAATACTAAAGAATTGTTTGAAGCAATAAAAACAAAAAGATACACCCATTCAAGAATAAGGCGTATCATTTTGAAAAGTTATTTAGGAATAACAAAAGAATACAGTGAGGATGTGCCGTACATTCGTATACTCGGTTTTAACAAGCGAGGAAAAGAAATATTAAACGAGATGAAGAAAAATTCAAAATTACCTATAATAAGCCGATACAGTGACATAGAAAAACTTGACAATTACGGCAGAAAACTGTTTGAGCTTGAATGTCACTGCACAGATTTATACAATTTGGGATATAAAACTCCCCTGCCTTGCGGCACTGAGCAAAAAAGCAAAATCATTATTGTTGATTAGAAAACAAATTATTGCAAAGAGAATAAAATTCTTTCTTATCCATTGATGAATTAAGATAAGAAATTAAAGAAGAAGTAGAAAGAAATTCCGGCAAATCAAGTGATTTAAGGAGTTTCTTTTTATTTTGCGTTGCGTTAGGTGTACCGCTGAGTGCCAAAGTAAACATATCGACACTTGTAATCAAATCTTTCTTTTCAACGCTTTGAACTTCAATATTTGCTTTTTCAAAAAGGGACAAAAGTATTTTATCATCCATACCCTCAACTCCGAGTTTGCCCTCTTTTGACGGCTCTTTTTTTCGTTTTTCTTTACCGTAAATATCTGGAATATAAATATGTTTTATCTTATCTTTAGGGAGAGATGAGCAAATGTAATTTCTTATTTGAAAACCGCTGTGGTCCGAATCGGTTATTACGATTATGCCACGCTCATTTGCAAGTTTGCGGATAAATGCAAGCTTCTTTTTGTCTTTAAAAACGGCAAAACCGTTTGTTTCAATAATTAAAGTGTCGATTAAATTTGAAAGTTTGATTTTGTCATATTTTCCTTCAACAATAACGGCTTCTTTAATTTTAAGCATATTTTACACCTCTTGCAATTAAAATAAGCTTAATAATAAGTTCTTCAATTAAAAGTTTTTTGTTGACGGCAGTGCTTTTTAGCTTAATATCGGTTTTGGATATTTCATCTATAGATGAACGAAGTTGCTCGGTTGAAAGGTTTGCGCAATCTCTTGTAGCATTTCTGAGTGCAAATTCCCTGCCACGGTAATTATAATATTTTGCAACATCGTCAAAGCCGAAGCCGGCACTTTTTGCACACTTAACTCTGTACATATCGACATAAACGCCGCTTATAGCAGAAAGAATAATTATCGGTTCTTCTTTCATTTCAAAAAGGGTGTTTAGCACATCATAAGCTTTGCTTGAATTACCTGCAACAACAAATTTTGAAAGGTCGTAAATTCTTGCTTGCAGGCACTTTGTTGCCATATTATCTACTGTTTGCTTGGTAATTTCATTTCCTTTTGCATAATAAGAAAGTTTATCAAGTTCGTTCAAAAGATTTTTCATATCATTTCCTGAAACGGAAATAAGATATTTTGCCGTATCTGCACTTATGCTTGAACCTCTCTTTTTAGCACCTGAAACAAGCAATTTTGCAACATCATTTTCGCTTCTTTTTTGAAGTTCAACACAGTCGCCTACCGCTTCAAAAGCTTTAATAACTTTTTTAAACTTAGCGCTTTTGGTATCAACTTCGACAGCGTCAAACCAAAATACCAAAACAGTGGTGTCGGGCGCATCTTTTAAATATTCTTCAAGAAGCTTAATATCACTTGCAGATTTATCAATAGGATAATCTTTAACCAAAACAAAATTGTATTCGCTCATCATAGGGAGCATTTGAGCGTCTTTAAGAATATCGTCAAGTTGGGTATCTTTACCGTCAAAAGAGTGAAAGTTAAACGCTTCAAAAGTTTTATCAACTATTTTGTTTTTAAGTTCATTTGCATAGTATTCTTTCAAATAACTTTCTTCACCGTAAAGAAGATAAGCATTTTTAAACTCGCCTGATTTAATCTCTTTCTTTAAATCTGATTCATTAATTTTCGGCAAAATCTCACTTCCTTTTTATTCTTAAAGTAGAATTATCATCTTTATCATAAATGTATTTAATATTTTTAAGGTATGTTTGGGAATTTATATGAACATATCTTTTATCAACAGTTACATTGTTTCCGTCAACATCGGCATAAAGGATACCTGACTGATATTTTACATTAATTGTATCACATAAATCAATATCAAAATCGGTATTATTATAAAATTCTTTTTCATTTGGTGCTAAAAGCGACAATTTCTTTTTATCATAATTGCAATCAACAAACAATACAAGGTCCGGTTTATAAGTATTAATCGTTGATTTTACATTATAGTAATCATTCTTTTTATTTGCATTTATAACTACAACCGCCGAATCGTTATATATTACTGTTGCCTGAGTTGAAGTTATTGTAACAAAATCACTTGTGTGATTGATGTAAGATGAATATGAGCAGGAAAAGACAAATAAAATAAGTGATGTTAAAACCATAATTTTTGCATTAATTTTAAGTTTGAAACAAACGGATATTCCGAGCAAAAATAATAATACGCAATAACCCAAAATAAATACGATATTACCCATATCAACATTTAAAAACCAGAGCGTATCGGCAAGAAAATCTACTATAATAAGCATCAATTTTGACGAGCAATAAGCTATAAATACAGGAACGAATGACAAAACAGCGTTAAAGCTCAAAATAACTGCAATCAAAGAAGCTATCATTACAACTTGGGCAAGCGGAATTATAACAATATTTGCGAAAAACGCTATAAAACTGATATTTTTAAAGAATATCCACATAATCGGAAAAGTTGTTACCATTATGCTGAAAGTAAGAGCGGCACTGTTATATAAATATGTTTTTACTTTGCTTTTAGGCTTAAAATACTTGTCGACAAAAGGTTTTACTACAACCATACCGAGCACTGCATTTACTGTTAAAAGAGCGCTGATATCTGTTACCGCAAAAGGGTTAAAGCATAAAACAAGCGTTGCAAAACCAAGAGAATTGAGTGTGTCAGCCTTTCTGTTTGCAAATTGAGAAAGCAGCAAAACAGCTATTGTCACGGCGGAACGCACAACAGATTTTGAAAAACCTGCAAGAGCCACATAAAACAGTAAAACCGCAAGTGAAACGGGTATACGCACTTTTCTTTTAACGCCCAAATATTTTAGCAGTGTATAAAAGCCCATACATATAACGGAAGTATGCAAACCCGATACTGCCATAATATGTGAAACACCGCACAGGCTGAAATTTGCATTTGCTTCGTCTGACAAATTGCTCTTATCCCCTATCAGCAAAGCCGTGCAAAGTGCGCCGGTGTCGTTTTTCATTTTTAGTGCAAGTGAATTTTTTACATATTCACGAATTTTTATAATATAATAGTTAAGCGGTTTTGAGTTGTTTTCGTTTACAAAAGCGTATGATTCAACTGTAGCGAAAAGATAGCGTGAATCTGCATAAGAGCCATAAGAATCAAGTGAATTTTCACCCGATTTCGTAAATTTAAGTTCAGCTGTAACATCGTCATAATAGTCTGCATCGAGTTCTTTATCCGAATAAACTTTCAGTTTTATATTTTGCGGTGCGTTTAAATCATCTATTGCTTTTGTTTTAACGGTATAAACAAAACTGTCATCGCTTTTATACATTAAATCAACTATATTAAAAGTAGCTTTATGCTGAGTGTCATCAAGCTTTAACTGGTTTGAAACATTAAAATTAAGTGTAAACATAAAAATAAGACAAGCAAACACTGCCGAACCGAAAACGAGCGGTACGACTGTTGCCTGTCTTGTCTTTTTAATCAGCAGTGATGCCGCAAAGAGCACCACTGCCGAAACAAATACAACTAAATAAAATTTGTAAGCGATAAAGTTTATCAGCAGTAAGGTTATTGCCACTGAAAAACCAATAAAGGCAAGCGGCCTTTTCATTATCGTTTATCCTTTCTTAATAGGTGTAATTACGAATGAGTATTCTTGTTTTTCACCCTTTGGCATTGTGTACGGTTCACGAACAAATGCCTGACCCGGAAGGTCACCGCCGACACCGAGCTGCCTATGGTCAATATTAACTGTTGTAATATCTTCATAAGGGATATCGTTAATATGAGTAGCTTTCTCAAGACCGTCGGTTGTGTAGTGATAAACAGAAAAATTGATAGGGTTATTATAATAAGCGTCGACTTTGATTCCGAAACCGTCTTTATCTGTAAGTGTAAAGTATCTTACATCTGTTCTGTTAGAAGATTCCTGCGGGCGCATATATCTGTATTCAAAATCGGTAACGGTTGAATCATAAAGGTCAATTTTTGAACCGAGTTTACGGTCAATATATGTAGGCTTTGGTCCTCTGCCGTACCACTGAACATATTCCATAGACTTGTCCATAGTCATTTGGTAACCGAAACGAAGCATACCCTTTGTAGGAGTTGCGCTGTGGTAAACATAAAGTCTGCCGTCTGGATATACTTTGTATGTTGCAACAGAATTTTTAAGACCGATTGTTGAAAATGCAATATGAATTTCAACTGCATTGCCGTTTTGAGTAACTTCCGTCTTAACAGATTTTGTATGGTGAGTTGCTCTCTGCCAAGCATAGAATGGATGAAACTTTGCCCACTGCGGAGTAAAGTTGAGAAAATCAATATCATTATCGGTAAGTGCTCTGAAATAGTTTGGCATAAGAGGTGCTTTAAGAAGTTCTTTGCCGTCAATAACATAGCTTACAACTTTACCGTCATCAACAACAACCTTAACATTATCACCGTTAACGGTAACTTTTTTGTTTGAAATATCAAATGTAAGCTTTCCTTCATTTTTAATTTCGGTCGGTTGTGACATATTATTAATGATAAACTGCTCGAATGCTACTTCATATCCTTTTTCCAAGCCTAATGAAGCTTCGTTGGTCACAAATGAAACTGTTAAGATACATTCCTTATCTTCAGGAAGTTTTGAAGAATCAAAATCAATTTTGAATTCGGTTTCTTCAAGAGGTTTGCAGTCAATAATTCCTGCGCTGCCGTTTTGAACGGCTTCACCCTCAGCTTTAATAACCCAATTACAGGTATAAGAAGAAAGATTTGTGAAAAGGAATTTATTTTTAATCTTAAATTCACCGTTCTTAGCGTCAACAGCGGTAATACCGATATTTTGATAGCCGTGCTTAACCTCGACAATTTGAGGATGAGGCTTTCTGTCAGCGCCGATAATACCGTTTGCACAGAAATACACATTACTGCCCGTCATAGCGGTAGTATTAGGAATATCGATAAACTTATGCGGTTCCTGACCTTGGAAGTCTGTACCGTAAAGGTAATTGTCGTTGCCGTTTTCATCCTTTACATGAAGTGTTTGGTCAACAAAGTCCCAAATAAAGCCGCCGCACATATTATCATACTTTTCAAAGTCGTCAATATATTCTTGGAAATTACCGAGGGAATTTTCCATACTGTGAGCATATTCACAAAGTACAATAGGTTTACCCTCATACATCTCTGCCTTAATAGGCTTACTGTCAGCCGCAAGCTGATTTGCAATATTATCGTAAAGAGAAATAGTAATAGCTTGCTTGTTACCAAGTTTTTCCATAATATCCTTTGTAGGATACATACGGGAAATAACATCACTCTTAGTTAAATCAAAATCACCCTCATAGTGGAATTGACGGGTGTCATCAAGTGCAAGTGCGGCTTTCTTCATTTCCATAAAGTTACTGCCGTCGCCGGCTTCATTACCGAGTGACCACATAAAGATGCAAGGGTTGTTTCTGTCACGCAAAACCATTCTTTGCATACGGTCAACAACTGCGCCTGTCCACATAGGATTTGAACCCGGAACACCTTTACGCCTTACACCGTGAGTTTCAACATCACATTCATCCATAACATAAAAACCGTACTCATTACACATATCATAAAAATACGGGTCGTCAGGATAATGAGAAGTACGAATAGAATTGATATTATTTTGCTTCATAATATCAAGGTCTTGAGTATATCTGATTTTAGGTACTGCCCAACCGTGGTCACAGTCAAAATCGTGACGGTTAACACCCTTAATCATAAGCGGCATACCGTTATAATAAATCTTTTCGCCCTTAATTTCTACTTTCTTAAAACCGACCTTATATGTTTTAACACAAACGGTTTTGCCGTCAAGCTTAACTTCCATAACAAGAGTATAGAGATTAGGATGCTCGGCAGACCACTTTTTAGGTGATTTAACAAGCTTGTTAAATGTTACGGTTTCTTTACCGCCCGAAAGGTCAACATCAGCCTTACCAAGCTCGGTTTCCTCCCCGTTTGCATCAATAAGTTTAGCAGACGCTTCCATCTTACCTCTTATATTATTGTAGTTTTTGATATACATATCAAGAGTTACATTTGAATCATTGTATGTATCGTCAAAATCGGTTTTAAAATAGAAATCACGAAGGCAAAGCTTAGGCTCTGCAAAAAGATAAACTTCACGATAAATACC
>UQEY01000015.1 GCA_900540235.1 uncultured Eubacteriales bacterium | reverse complement strand
TGACGAGGGAGCTGTCAACTTTGTTGACTGAGGGAGAGAAACAATATAATGTGGCGTAGCCGTCAACCTATTATAAACTATAATTTATCAATTCACTGACTTTATCAATATCTCTGCCCACATCTTCAACTGTGTGTGCATCGGAGCCTGTTGAAAATTTAACACCGTTTTTAACTGCTGCATCAAAAAATTCTTTATTAACTCCCAAACCTTTTGATGTATTCATTTCCAAAAACATATCGTGCGCCTTAACATTTTTGCAAAGCGTGTCATACTCATCTTTCAAATCATATGACGGATAAATACCATGGCAGGTAACAAGGTCGGGATGAGCCAAAATATCAAAAATATTACTTTTAACAAGTGAGTTTTGAAGCGCAAAATAACGACGATAAATCTCGTCAACATCACGGCCGAGCCACTGATATTTGCGCTGATTAAAAGTCCAGTTGTCTATCCAGTGAACCGAACCTAAAAGATAATCAAAAAAGTTATCGTTTACAAGCTCTCTGATTAAATCTTCGTGCTGTTCAAACCAGCAAATTTCCAAGCCGAAATTCACTTTTATCGGGTAATTTCTTTGTCTTATTTTTGTTGCGAGTTCTTTAAATTCATCAAGTGTGCGTGCACTTTTTGCTTTGCCGTCAAACCACTTTTGCTGATACAAATTATATTTTCTTGCTTCTTTAAAAGTAGGATGAAAATCTTTAAATCTAATACTGTGCTCAAGCAGGCAAATTTCATCAAGTCCCATTTGCTCAGCCTTGGTTATAAATTTTTCTATCGTTTCAACCGTGTAATCGTATCGTTCAATATGAATATGTAAATCTTTCGGCATATTTTTGCTCCTTTATTTGATATGTATATAATACTATATTTAAACAATCATTTCAATTTTTAAAAATATTTTCAAAAATTATCAAATAAATCTTGACATTAGCTCAAAGTTACTATATAATACATTTCGCAATGGCCCGGTAGTTCAGTTGGTTAGAACGCTAGCCTGTCACGCTAGAGGTCGACGGTTCGAACCCGTTCCGGGTCGCCATTTTTGCTGATATGGCTCAGGTGGTAGAGCACATCCTTGGTAAGGATGAGGTCACCGGTTCAAGTCCGGTTATCAGCTCCAAGGACAGAAGCTCAACTGCCTCTGTCTTTTTTTATTTTACGAAAGTTTTTATCGGGACTTGAACCGGTGACACGAGGCTCCAAATTTGGCGACCTTTGGGAGCAACAAATTTAGAAGAAACAGTCAGGTTATCAGTTTAGTCATAAAACCCCCGAAAGCGCATAATGCAAGCGTTTTCGAGGGTTTTTGTTTTGTATCACTTTTTATATTTTTCTGCTTGTAGGTTAAACATATAGGCGTAAGTTTTTCCAAGTTTCATAAGTTCGTCGTGAGTGCCCGATTCTATTATTTTTCCGTTTTCCATAACATAAATTTTATCGGCATCAACCGTGGTTGAAAGGCGGTGTGAAATAAAAACAACCGTTTTATCCTTAGCCGCTTCAAGCATTGCTTGATTGAGGTTATATTCGGCAACCGGGTCAAGATTTGCCGACGGTTCATCAAGAATAACATAAGGACACTTTTTATAAAATGCTCTTGAAATTGCAACCTTTTGGCTTTCACCGCCCGAAAGCATAATACCCTCATCGTCAAATTCCCTTAAAAGTTCGGTGTCGGTGCCGTGTTTAAGATGTTTTGTAAAACCGCTGTGTTTTAACGATTCCATTACTCTTTCACTTTCAAACTTATCACTGAGCGCAACATTTTCACCGACCGAGCAGGCGAAAAGCTGAAAGTCTTGAAACACAGCGGAAAACCTGTTTCTATGGCTTTCTATCGTGACATCATTAATATTTTGACCGTCGATTTTGATAGAACCGTCGGTTGCGTCATAAAGCCTTAAAAGAAGATTTGTGAGCGTTGTTTTGCCGGCGCCGTTAAAACCGACAAGTGCAATTTTTTCATACGGCTTAATCGTGAGATTAATATTTTTAAGCGTTGGTTCACTGTTGCCCGGATAAGTAAACGAAAGATTTTCAATCTTAATTTCTTTAGGCTTGCCGACCTTTGCTTGCTCATTGCCGTCTTTAATTTTAAAATCACTCTTTAAAAAGCCACGGTATTTTTCAATCAGCTTTGCCCTTTCGCCAAACTGAGCAACGCCCCAAACGGTAAGGAAATTAATGCTTATTGCGATTGAATACGCACTATTGAAACTTGCCACAAAATCACCGGGAGTAATCGTCTTTTTTATCAGAACAAGATAGCCGAGATATAGCGGTAAAATAAACATAAAGCCGACTATTTGAACGCCCATTTCCTGAATAAAATAAAGGCGTGGTATCTTTGTCCAATACTTCTTTTGATTTGCGATAACATCATCTGCGGCATCGTTATACCTGTCAATCAAAAGCGGATGGATATTATTCATCCTGACTTCTTTTGCATAATCTTGAAGATAGAAAATACGCTGAAAATAGTCTGAGCGCCTGTGATATTTTGTATTTTCAATTCGTCTTTCAACCTGCAAATTGCTGATAACATGGCTGATAGGAAGAAAGATTAAAATAGTGCCGAGAATAATAACAAGGCAAAACGGGTCGATAGTTAAAAGAATTGACGACACGGTTAAAAGAGAAACAACATTTGCAAAATATCGCCTAACAAGCCCTAAAAGGTTTTGAATATTGTCGCTCGATGATTCAATAGTCAAAATAAATTCGTTATAAAAATCGGGGTTGTCGTACGATTCAAGGTCAAGCGACTTAGCCTTTTCATAAAGTTGTCGGTTAAGGTTAAAATACGCTTTTTCCTTTTGCACATTCCAGAAAAATTCACGATACAAATAGCAGATAAGTTTGCTGAAAAAGAGCAAAGCTGCAGTGCCCAAAACGACATAATAAATGCGGTAAAGCCTGTCACCCGAAGCGGCAATATCAATAACATACTTGATTCCCAAAACGCTTATAATTGTGCTTGGCAAAGTACTCATAACACCCCAAACAAGCTCGCCTATAACGAGAAAAGGCGAAGCCTTAAAAAGGAGAAAAATAAAAAACATCATATTTGAAAACATACTGTGCTCGTCTTTTTCTTTTTTCTTAGTTTTCATCGATTTCGCCCTCCTTTTCATAATTTGAAGCTTGGAGAGTAAACATTTTTTCATACTCCCCGCCCTGTTTCATAAGCTCGTTATGGCTTCCCTGCTCAATAATTTTGCCGTTTGAAAGTACAATTATATTATCGCTGAGCACGGCACTTGAAAGGCGGTGCGAAATGAAAATAACCGTTTTGCCTTTTGTTACATCAATAAGATTTTCATACATTTTATATTCCGCAATCGGGTCAAGAGCAGAACTCGGCTCATCCAAAACGGCAATTTCAAAGTTTTTCGCAAAGAGTCTTGCAGTTGAAACCTTTTGACTTTCACCGCCGGAAAGACCAGCTCCGTTTTCGTAAAATTCCCTTGTAAGTGAAGTATCGCCACTGTATTTAAGCGTTGAAACCTTGCTCCAAGCACCGCTTTGCCTAAGCGCTTTTTCAGCGATTTTTTTGTCATTTTCGTCACACTCGTGGCACATAACATTTTCATAAACGGAAATTGCAAAGTTTTTATAATCTTGAAAAACAGTTGCAAAAGAATTACGAAGCGAGGACAAGTCGTACTCTTTAATGTCAATTCCGTTATAAAGAATTTGACCCCTCGTCGCATCGTAAAACCTTAAAATCAGTTTGACAAGAGTTGACTTACCTGCGCCGTTAACGCCCACTATAGCAAGGCGCTGACCTTTTGTAAGTTTAAAGCTGACATTTTCAAGCGAATACTTTTGTGCGCTCGGATATTTGAACAAAACATTTTTAAACTCCAAGCTTTCAAATTTTTCCGCTTTTCTCTTTCCCGATATTATCTTAGGCTCGTATTCAAAAAATTCTCTCAAATTTTGAAAATAAAGTGCCATAAGCGTCATTTCATCAAAACACTCCGTAGTGTCAATAGTGGCAATACTGACGGAAGTTATTGACGACATAACAACGCTGAAATTTGAAGCGCTCATCGTGCCAAGTTTGACAAACTCGTAGCCGGCATAGGAAAGCGTACCTATAATAGGTATAAATTCGCTGAAAAGCGAGCTTGCCATACTGTACAAAAACAGCTTAAAACCGTAATTTTTAAGTATTTCAATATTGGCTTTAATGGAAGCCTCAAATCTTTTCATAATAACGGCAAAAATGTTTGAAGTCCTGATATCTTTTGAAAAATCACGCAAAAACACAGTTCTTTGAACATAAGCTTTAATGCGATTATTAGTCGTCATTTCCATATCACGCTTATAAACGCACTTACTTTTGGCAAGTTCAATAAAAAAGACCAAAAATATCGGAATTAAGAAAAGAATATAAACAGGGTTAATTATCGCAACGGTTACAATTACACAAACAAGGGTAATAACATCGGCTATAAACGACGCAAAATCGTAGCATATCAAATCAAAATAACTGTCCGTCAAAACAAGGGTTGCACGCTGGTATTTGTCGTAAAAAGCAGGGTCTTCATAGCAAGAAACATCAAGGCTTATTGCCTTTTCAAACACCATATTATTAAGATATTTCAGCACCTTTTTAGTCGCAATCTGCTCGGTTTTCATACCCCACCACTGAAAGATTTTAACAAAAAGCGAAATCAGTGCAAAAGCCACAAGTTCTTTAACATAAGTTTTAAAATCACGATTTTGGCTGACAACATCAAGCAGTATTTTTAAAAACAAAATATTTTGAAGATATTTTGAAAAAATCGCAAAAAATCCCTCCTGAAAAATATAACCCAAAAGAAGTTTTTTATCGGCTTTCCAAGTAAGTTTGAGAGCGTAAATCACATTTTTAAACACAGGCACATTTTTCTGTTTCTCATCTATTTCAACAAATCTCACGCTATCCCTCCTTTGTATCCGTAAATTGTAGCACATTTGTTCTTGTTTTGTCAAATTATCCATTTCTGTCTATTTATTCAAAATTAAAAGACAATTTTAGCCATTTATGTTGACTGAACGCTTGATAACGGTTATAATAGTAATTCAAATAAATAATTCAAGGGATAAAATTATGAAATATAAAATTGTAGTTGACAGTTGTTGTGACTTAACAGCTGATATGAAAAATTGGAATGATTTTGAAGTTGTTCCGCTTTCGCTTGAAATAGCCGATTATCATATTTTTGATGACGCAAACTTTGACCAAGACGACTTTATAAGCCGAATGAAAGCAAACGGCGGCAACGCAAAGAGTGCCTGTCCTGCTCCCGACGCTTTCAAAAAAGCATACGAAGGCGAATATGAAGCCGTTTTTGTTCTTACAATTACAGATAAACTCAGCGGCACATTTAACAGTGCGCTCCAGGGCAAAATGCTTTATGAAGAAGAATTTGACGATGATAAAAAAATTATCGTTTTCAACTCTCTTGCAACCTCCGGTCTTGAAACAATAGTTGCAAAAAAGATTAAAGAGCTTGCAGACAGCGGCTTAAATGCAGACGAAATTGAAGCAAAAATCAACAACTATATTGTTAACAATACCGGTCTTTATTTCTGCCTTGAAAGTCTTGACGCACTTAAAAATAACGGCAGGCTTTTTGCTCTTGCGGCAAAGGTACTTGAAAAGATTAGAGTTAAGCTTATTTGCAAAAGAACGACCGAGGGCAACATTTCACTTGCTGCGCAGGATATTACTCTTAACCGTGCTATGATGAAAATGAGCAACCTCATTGCCGAAGAACTTAAAGGCAAAGATTTGTCAAACGAAACGCTTATTGTAACATATGTTTGTTGCAAGGAAAGAGCTCAGCAAGTCGCAGACAAAGTTTGTGAAAAAGCACACTTTGGTAAAGTTGAAGTTATTAAGGCTTCGGGTCTTAATTCGCTCTACGCTTCCGACGGCGGAATAATCGTGTCATATAGTTTTTAAAATTGGCACGGTTTTGCTGTTTTATTAACATTGAGAGAATAAGTTAACTTATTTATTGTTATTTTCATATATTGCAAAGCGGCAGACACTTATGTGTCTGCCGTTTTTATTTAAAAAATTATATTGCAAAAACTCTCGCTCGTGAAAGTCTTATAATATGTCCTGCAAAGTCTTTGAGGATAAAAAATCTTCAATGACATCATCAAGTTCTTTCCAAAGGGTATATGTTTTGCAACTCGATTGTTGTTCGCAATCGCCATCGCCGACGCACGCTACAGGAGCAAGGCTTCCCTCCGCAGCATTTAAAATTGAAGAAATAGTATATTCCTGAGGCTCACGGTTGAGCATATAGCCGCCATTTTTGCCCCTTACGCTTTTTAAAAGTCCGTTTTTATTGAGTGAAGAAACAATGATTTCAAGATATTTTATGCCGATATTTTCACGCTCGGCAATATCTTTAAGCGATACAGGTCCGCCCTCCTGATTTTCGGCAAGGTCAACCATAATGCGCAGAGCATATCTGCCTTTTGTTGAAACCATCATTATTCTTCACCTCCGAAATATTCTTTAGCAATTCTTACGCTTTCCATAGCGTCCTTAGCATAATAATCGGCATTTATCATTTTGGCATAAGACTTTGTAAGCACTGCGCCGCCGACAAAAACTTCTGCGTCCGTATTGTCGTGAATAAGTTTGATTGTCTTTTCCATATTAGGCACGGTAGTAGTCATAAGTGCTGAAAGACCGACAAGTTTAACATCGTTTTTTTGCACTTCTTCAAGCACTTTTTCGCACTTAACATCTTTGCCGAGGTCGATAACATCAAAACCGTAATTTGACAAGAGAACCTTAACAATATTTTTGCCTATGTCGTGAATATCGCCCTCAACTGTTGCAATAACAATTTTATGCTCGCTTTTCTTTTCCTCGCCTGCCAAAATCAAATGCTCTTTAATCACATCAAACGCAACTTTAGCCGAATCGGCGCTCATAAGAAGCTGAGGCAAAAAGACTTTATTTTTTTCAAAACCGTCGCCGACAACATCAAGAGCCGGAATAATATACTCGTTAATAACATCAAGCGCAGCCTTGTCCTTTAAAAGTTCCTTGGCGCAAGCGGCTGAATCTTCCTTAATACCTTTTATAATAGCAGTTTTAAGGTCGGTTACGCCTGCTGCTTGATTAGTTGTTTGCGAAGCGGTAACAGATTCAATATATTCTGTGCAGTTATCGTCAAAACCCTCAAGCGCATTATATGAATAGTATGCATTCATCATACTTTCACTCAGCGGGTTAATAATACCTGCCGAAAGACCTGCTTTAAGTGCAAGAGTAAAGAAAGCAGTATTAATAGCCTCACGCTTCGGAAGACCGAAACTGATGTTTGACACGCCTAAAACAGTACCCACTCCAAGCTCATGCCTGATATATTCAACTGCTTTAAGCGTTTCTTTTGCATTGTCTTTATTGGTTGAAATTGTCATTACAAGAGCATCAACAACAAGGTCTTTTTTATCTATGCCGTAGCTTTCTGCTGTTTTGATAATCTTTTTTGCAATAGCAATTCTGCCATCTGCCGTTTCCGGAATACCGGATTCATCAAGGCAAAGGCAAACAACAACGCCGCCGTATTTTTGAACAAGCGGGAATACCTCACTCATAGACGACTGCTTACCGTTAACCGAGTTAATCATAGCCTTGCCGTTATACATTCTCATAGCTTTTTCAAGCGCAGTAGTATCGCTTGAATCGAGTTGAAGCGGAAGCGGCAACACGCTTTGAAGATTATACACAGCCGACTGAAGCATTGCAACCTCATCAATCTCCGGCAAGCCGACATTAACATCAAGGATGTGCGCACCTTTTTCCTGCTGAGCAATACCCTCTTTAATTATATAGTCAATATTATTATTTCTAAGTGCTTCTTTAAAAAGTTTTTTGCCGGTAGGGTTAATTCTTTCACCGATAACAACAGGCTTATCGCCTATTGTAACCGAAGTCGAATAGGAGCAAACAACAGTGTCATTCTTCTTTTCGGGAACACTGTCCGCAATGTCCTTGCAAAGTTCAATCATTCTTTCAATATGCTTTGGAGTAGTGCCGCAGCAACCGCCGAGATAAGATACGCCAAGCTTGGCAATCTCCCTCATATCTTCTGCAAATTCGTCAGGTGAAACATTATAAACAGTTTTACCGTCAACAGATTCCGGAAGACCGGCATTCGGCATAACAAGAATAGGAAGCGAAGTGCAGGCTCTGAGTTCTTTAACAAGCTCAATCATCTGTTTTGGACCTAAACCGCAGTTAAAACCGACAGCGTCAACTCTAAGACCCTCAAGCATTGCAACCGCACTTTTAACATCACCGCCGGTTAAAAGCCTGCCTGATTCGTCAAAAATCATTGAAGTAATAATCGGCAAATCGGAATTTTCCTTAACCGCAAGCACGGCAGCTTTAAGCTCGTACATATCGCTCATAGTTTCAATAATAGCGACATCCGCACCGTCCTTGCCTGCTCTTACAACCTCGCTGAAAAGTTCAACCGCCCTTTCAAAATCAAGGTCGCCCATAGGTTTAAGGAGCTTACCCGTGGGGCCGATATCAAGCGCAACTTTTTTGCCTGCCTTTTTAGCAAGTGCAACACCTGCTTTTACAAGCTCGTCCACATTGTCATATTTAAGCGAATTTGCGCCGAATGTGTTGGCAGTGATAAACTCTGCGCCCGCTTTTGCATAGCCCTCGTGAACGGCAAAAACTCTTTCAGGGTCGCTAATATTAAGTTTTTCAGGCAATTCACCTGCTTTAAGGTTGAGCATACTGCCCATACCACCGTCAAAAAATCTAATCATTTTCAATACCTATAAAAGCCGTAACAGATTTCGACGGCACCATTTGATAAGTGTCGGTCAAAGTAATTCCGATACGCTTTGTTATATCCATAAGTTCAAATAACTTTTTATTTTCTTTAATATCAAGGTCAAAGTACCCCGGAGAATAACGCATACGAAGCCTCATTCCCTGACCTTTAAGTTCATCTTCAAGAGCATCGCACACTTCTTCAATCTTAGATGCAAGGCACGCCTGAAGTACCATCGCTCTTGCAATATCGTTTGAAGAATAAGTGCGAAGAAGCCTGTCACATTCCGTACCCAAAGTCGCACCGAAAAGGCAAACTCTTTTGCAGCCCTTCATATTATCGGCAAGCCTTTTACTGCTAAACACCGTGTCACCGATAATAACCTTATCTTCAGTCACTTCACATTCAAATATTCTGCTTATTGTTTTAGGTCTTACGCATTTGTTAACCTCACTGCAACAATCGTCAATAAGGCTCAAAAGCCGTGGGTCGTCAACCTTAGAATTAGTACGCAAATAATGAAGTATTTCTGTCTTATTCATTGATAATAGCCGAAAGTCCTTCCATAATTTGATGAGCAACATCAGGTTTGTTCATAGTATAAATATGAATGTTATTAACACCGTTTGCCATTAAATCAATAATCTGCTCGGTAGCGTAAACAATGCCTGCCTGCTTCATAGCGTCAGGGTTATCACCGAATCGCTCCATAATCTTTGTAAACTTAACAGGTAAAGAAGCGTTTGAAAGTTCAATACTTCTTTTAACCTGATTTGCATTTGTTATCGGCATAATGCCTGCAATAATGGGAACATTAATTTCCTTAATTTCGCACATTTCACGGAAGTTATAAAACTTGTCATTATCAAAAAACATTTGAGTTGTAATAAAATCAACACCGCAATCAACTTTTTCTTTAAGCCTTGCAATATCTTCAACTCTTGTTGATGACTCAGGATGAGTTTCAGGGTAGCACGCTGCACCTATGCAAAAATTATCTCTCTTTTTAATCTCGTTAACAAGTTCATAAGCGTGATGGAAATACTGTTGCTCGCTCATTTCAAAATCTTTTGGAATATCCCCTCTTAAAGCAAGCACATTTTCAATACCGTTTGCCTCAAGTTCGTCAAGAACACTGTTAATCTTCTCTTTGGTTGAAGTAAGACAAGTAAGATGAGAAAGCGGCTCAACTCCGCCCTCTTTGATAGCATTTGCAATTTCGGTTGTAAAACCGCTTGTAGTGCCTGCCGCACCGTAAGTTACACTCATAAAAGACGGCTTGTCTTTAACCATTTCTTCAACTACTTTTTTAGTATTTGCAATTTTATCCCACTGCTTCGGCGGAAAAACTTCAAATGAAACTGTTACTTTTTTATTATTTATTATGTCTCTGATTTTCATAATTTATCACCTATATTTATATATTCCTATTAATCGCATATGGTATTATACTATCTTTTTGGTAGGAATTCAAGTTATATTTATCATATAACCTTTGCATCATATGACCTTTACAAAGAGAAAAATCAAATGTTTTCATAATTTATAATTGAGCATTTAACAAGAAAAAGTGAGAATAAGCGAGTTTACGAGAGTTTTGCACTATTTTTATAAATTTGTTGTTGACTAATAAAACTTCTTGTGTTATTATATGTGAGCAAACGAAAAGGACCGTTTAGGTCAAACTATTTAGGAGGAATTGATTATGTCAACATTTTTACCAAAAGCTGACGAAATCACCCGTAAGTGGTATGTAATTGATGCTGCTGACAAGCCTCTCGGTCGTGTAGCAAGTGAAGCTGCAGTTCTCCTCAGAGGTAAGCACAAGCCAATCTTCACACCAAATGTTGATTGCGGTGACTTCGTAATTATTATCAACACAGACAAAGCTGTTCTTACAGGTGACAAGCTCAACAAGAAGCTTTATCAGCACCACACCGGTTACATCGGTAACCTCAAGGAAGTTAAGTACGGCACACTTATGGCTGAAAAGAGCGACTTTGCTATGCAGCTTGCTGTTAAGGGTATGATTCCTGACACAACACTCGGCAGAAAGCAGCTCACAAGATGCCACATCTACAAGGGCGCAGACCACAAGCATGAGGCTCAGAAGCCTGAAGCTTACGAATTATAATAGGAGGTATCTGAGTTATGTATGAAACTAATCCATATTTCTACGGTACAGGTAGAAGAAAAGAATCAGTAGCTCGTGTACGCTTATACGCAGGTACCGGCAAAATCACAATCAACGACAGAGATATCGACGATTACTTTGGTCTTGAAACACTCAAGCTCATCGTTCGTCAGCCACTCACTCTTACTGAAACAGGCGAAAAGCTTGATGTAGTATGCAGAGTAAACGGCGGCGGTGTTACCGGCCAGGCAGGTGCTATCCGTCACGGTATCGCAAGAGCTCTTCTTCAGTATGACGAATCACTTCGTCCTGCTCTCAAGAAAGCCGGCTTCCTCACTCGTGACCCAAGAATGAAGGAAAGAAAGAAGCCAGGTCTCAAAAAGGCTCGTCGTGCACCACAGTTCTCAAAGAGATAATTATTTATCTTTTCACAGCGTTTCCAAATCGGAAGCGCTGTTTTTTTATAAAGAAAAAGGCAGAGAAATAAAAATAATTCAAACGGATAATTTGAATTTATTTTAAAAAATCGTAAAATTTTCTTGCATTAAATTATATATTATGTTAAACTAAATAAAAATTTTATAGTTGGCAAAATAGTCGAAAGGCTATGACGCAAAGCATTAGTATCTAAGGTTTTTACTATGATTGACTGGCTGCAAAGAAAGTGATTTATCACCTTTTTTGCAGCCTTTTTTATTTTGGAGGGAATTATGAACAATATTTTCAGAAATGTTATGAACGCAGCAGCAAATTCGACTTCAACTTTTGTTGAAAAAATGTATAAAAGTGAAAAGGAAAATTCCTCAAAGGAAATTGAAGGATACTCTTTTGAAACAACTATTACCATTTTGGACAAAGAGGGCAACCCGGTTATGGTAGCTCGTTCAACCGTTAGCGATAAGCCGGAAGTGTCAAAAGATTTTGAAGAACAGGTTATGAAAAAAATTAATGAACTTGCAAAAAACCAAAGCGAAGTTTCAAAAAATTCACAGCCAAAAACCTTGGTGCAGGAAAGCCTTGAAACAGAAGTTGAAAAAGAGACTGAAAGTGCGCCTGAAGTAAAGGTTTCGCAGGTTAGAATGCCTGAAATTGAAAAGGTTGAAGAACCTTTAGACAAAGCAAAAGCGGTAAAAAAAGAACTTCCAAAAGCGCAAGAAAGCGAATCAGAGGTTGAAAAAGTAGCCGAGCCTCCTGTTTCTGCCGAAGTTGAACCGGTAACTGAAGTTCCTGTCGGAAGTATGCTCAATTCTAATCTTTGCGTTAAACCGGTTGAAGAAGTAAGCGCTCCTACAAAAGCAGAAGTTAAAGCAGAAAGCGAAGATGCTCCAAGCACTTCGTCACTTAAAGCTCAAACAACCGAAAATGAAACAAAAAGGCAAAAAATAGAAGAACTTTTGAAAAGATATTCATCACTTGATTAATTGAGGTTTTTATGAAAAACAAAAAGAAAAAAGTTAAAGAAAAAGATGAAAATGTGATTGAAGAAACAGTTGATACACAGGAAAACGAAGAAGAACTTGCGCCTAACAGATTTGACGAATTCGTTGACGGCGTGATTGAAAAAAAGGACAGCGTTAAGCCGAAGGGTAAAAAAACCATTGTTTTGGCACTTGTTTCAATTATTCTTTTTGCGCTCACTTTTGCGCTTCAATCTATTTATACAAATTATCTTGCACCGGTCGGTGAAAATGAAATCGTCAACTGGATGTTTGTAACCGGAAGCAAAAATGCGGATGTTGCAAACGCCGAAACATATAATCAGGCTTCAAAAGATAACAGAATAAGAAAGCCTATTTTTGACAGATATGTACATACGGTTTATAACATCGATTCATCAAAAGATGAAAGAGTACTCAGCGTTATTACCGAGTATGCGCCCGTTAAAATCACTCTCAATGACCAAGAAATATATAATAACGGCTACGGCAAAAAGAAAATCGTCGGCAACAGCTACAATGAAGTTCTTATTCCGTCATCAACTCAAATGCAAAAGCTTGATTTATATTTATATTATCCTTTCGGCTTTAACCTTAAAGCGGATATCAACCCTGTCGGCAACAGCAGTATGTTTGATGCGTCAAATATAGCCGACAATTTTCAGGTCGTTTTTGGATTGAGCATTGCTTTGCTCGGTTTGGTGCTTTGCATTCTTGTGTTCGGCTTGATGTTTAGGAGCCGAGATATTCTGGTGCTTGTCGGGGTAGCTGTCAATGTTCTTGTTTGCGGTGCGGCAATGTTTTTTAAAGAATTTGCAAGCCATAATGCTTCATTTTCTTCCCCGTTGTTTTTTGCAGTTACAAATGTGCTCACTGCACTTGTAATATGCTTGATTATTAATAATTTCAATTCTTTGGTTGAAAAGAAAAATCGTTTTATAACTGTTTTGTCCGTTTTGATTGTTGCGCTTTCGGCTGTTACATTTGTGCCTAATGTTTTGGTAATGCAAATAGGTCTTATTGCCTCAGCCGTTTGTTCACTTGTTGCATTTATCATATTGTTTAACGAGTTTAAAAAGACGGAAAATCTTTTCATTTTGGGCAGCAATGCAATAAGAATTGTCGGCATCTATTCACTTCTTGCATATATGTTTAATGCTTTCGGCGTAGCACTCGGAGCTATTAAATATTCTGTTTTTGTATTTATTATTTCAACCGTAATTACACTTGTTACTCTTTTCATTCTTTATTCAAAGAAAATTGCTATGGGTAACCTTGTTGAGTATTCAAGTGAAAAAGGCGAGGAATATTACACCGATTTGTTTAAATCTGTTGCCGATATTATTATTGTTACGGATAACAAAATTTCTTATGAAAACTATGTGCTCAATTTTTGCAACAAAACCTACACTTTCTTAACGAGCAACAATATACTCGCAATGGCGAACCGTGTTTCCTACAGTGTCGGAGTTAAAAACGACGATATGTTTGACACCGTTTATTCAAAAAACGCTAAGGGAAATGTCAACTTTGATTCTGTTTACAGTGTTTTGAACACTCAGGAAAGCAAATTCAGCGTAGGCACAACATTTTTCAATATGTTGCTTCAAAGTGACGGTCACGATGACTATATTGTCACTTTTGAAAATCTTTACATTCCAAAAGAATTCAATATAACTACATTTATTGAAATTCTTTATCAAACAATAACAAATTCTTTGGCAAATTATAAAAATGATTTGATTGAAGAACAGGAAATCAACCCGATTATTTATGATGATTACGAGGCTGCATTTATCAAAATTGCCCAGATTGTTGAAGCTAAATGCCTTTGCACGGAAAACCATATCAGAAATGTGTCAAAAATTTCTGCCACTCTTGCAATAGAAATGGGACTTGAAGATAAAGCAAAAGTTTTGGCAAAAGCGGCAATGCTCCACGATATCGGCAAAATCGTTATCAGCAACGACATTTTAAGAAAACCGGGCAAGCTTACAAACGAAGAAATAAATATTTTAAGGCAACATATTGTTACCGGATATAATATTTTGTCCGGTATTGACGGCGAATTTTTTGCAATAGCAAGAGCAGTTGTGCTTGAACATCACGAAAATTATGACGGCACCGGTTATCTTGGCAGAAGGGGTGACAACATCAACCTTTACGCAAGAATAGTTAAAGTTGCCGATGTTTTTGACGCACTTGTTTCTAAGCGTGATTATAAAGAAGCCTGGAATTATGAAGACGCAATAAACTACATTTTTGAAAAGAGCGGTACCGAGTTTGACCCAAGAGTTGTAGCTGCTTTTTCAAGATGCGGAATGGACATTATTGCAATAGAAGAAGATAATCAATAAAAATTTTAAAAGGTAATAAATATGCCGAAGAAAAATAATGAAAATAAAGAAATACCAAATAATGATTTGACTGCAAAAACCAAAAAGCGTGGAAAAAAGAAGCGTGCACAGTCTAAGTATTTGAAAAAACTTAATATGAAAGCAAAAAAAGGAGTCAAAGTGTTTATCGTAATTATTTGCGCTCTTTTGATTGCTATTGCCGTTTGCATTGCCGCTTGGTTTATTAAGCCGTCAAATTCGCTTTATTTTGCTATGGTTGACAAAACCGTTCCGGCAACTTCGGCTGATTCGGCAAGTTATCTTGACGATGTTGACAATATTTACCGTAAGCATATCGGTGCAAACTGGATACTTGATTATATGAAAATCAAAAATCCGGAAACTAAAGATTATTACAGCATTGAGGATGATTATTACGGCAACCATGTTGACAATAACTATAACCTTACCGACCCCACATACCTTGAAAATATTAAGGAAATACCTGACATTCTCTACCTTTCAGACAGTTACGGCACAGAGCTTAACGAGGAAAAAGGTATCAGTGAAAACGATATGAACACTATTGCGCTTTGCCACTCAATGGGAAGCGTGGTAATCGGTGAGCAGGATATTTTAACTACCGGCACGAGCGATGAAATATCTGCTCAACTTCAAAATCTTTTCGGCATTAAACATTCGGGTTGGGTTGGCAGATATATTTACGATTTGGCAGACCTTACCGATGTTCCTTACTGGGCGCCTCCTATGTATAAGGAAAAATACGGCGTTGAGTGGCGCTGTTCGGGTTCGGGTATTCTTCTTGTTTCAAACGAGGGCGATATCATCGTACTTGAAGCAAAAAAAGATTTTGAGGACGATAACCTTTTAAATATAAGAATAACGGATAAATATAAAAAAGAGTTTGGAAAGGCAAGTTTGAACTATTATTCTTGGTTTGAACTTGTTGAGACGACTGCAGGCAGTCAAACTATTGCCGAGTATGAATTTAACCTTAACAAGGAGGGTATGGAAGAATTTGCTCCCGTATCCGATACTCCTGTTTTTTCTGCAGTGATTCGCAACACCTCAGACGATGCGCCGACTTACTATTTTGCAGGTGATTTTAACGACTGTGTTGACGATTTTAAGCCGTTTAGATTTGTCGGCTCTGACCTTTTTTATCAGTGGCTCAGCTTTGATAAAGACGGCGATGTGACACACTTTTATTGGCATTTCTTTGAGCCTATGTTTAAAAAGATAGTAAAAGATGTTCAAAAAGACGGTGCGGTTAACCATAATACAAACGAGCAAAGCGAAAACGAAAAGCAGTTAAAAGCAAGGCTTGATTCAAACAAGCTTCAAATTTACACCGACAAAAACTGGGTCGATTTTAGAATAAAGGGCTTTAATATGTATGGCGAAAAGCCGGGCAACGCTAAGTACGACTACAGCGACAGCTACGATTACTACAAAAACATTATTGCAAAAGTTGCTTCGTCCGGTGCAAATGTAATAAGAACTTATGACCTTTACTCCCCTGATTTTTACCGTGCACTTTACGAATATAATCAGGCAAACGACAATAAGATTTATCTTATTGAGGGTATAAGTTTAAACAAAATTGACACGAAAAATATTACAAGCGACGCTACGCTTAAACTTATTAAACAAAACGCCGAATACACCGTTTCGGCAATGTTCGGCAATGCTAATTTGAAAGACAGCGCAAATAACAAAACCGGTCTTTACAGGCACAATGTGTCGCAATACCTTTTGGGTTATGATATTGATTTTGGCTTGAGCGACAAAGAATATAAAGCCTTGGCTAAGAGCGATTACTCATATTCGGGCAAATATTATTCTGCAAGCGGTAACGGTGTTGAAGCACTTTATGCGAATATTCTTGACACTGTTTCAAGCTTCAGCAAGGAAAAATACGACAACATTCCGCTTATCTTTGCAAAGGGAAGCACTTCGCTTTTAAGCGGCGCATTTTGGGCAAAGGGCGATACTTTCAACCTTTCAAATATCAAGGTTTCGGATGATACAAAGTCGCTTTTCGCTGTTTCTTACACAGCAAAAATCAATGACGATACATATCAAAAAAACAAAAAGAATTTGAAAGCGAAAAAAGGCGCAACAAAGTATGACGCTTATTTAAGTGAAATTAAGAAAAACAACACTGCTCCCGTTTTGATTGACAGCCTCGGCGCTTCTTCAAGCGTAAGCATTTACGACAATAAAAATAAAGAAGTGTTCGGTCTTTCTGAAGAAGAACAGGCAAAACAAATTATTGATATGTACAAATCGGTTAATAACGGCGGTTTTGTCGGCGGTCTTGTTTCAAACATCAACGACAGTTGGAACGATGTAGGTTCTGACAGTTATGCCACAACCGTTCCGCTTTCAAACGCATACCTTTGGCATGATGTTACGGACATTAACCAAACAAACGGTATTTTGTCGATTGATTCAGCCGAAAATGAAGATTCAACCTTGAGTGTTGCCGAAGCCGACCAAAACATTTCCGGTATTGATTACGGCTCGGACGAGGGATATCTTTATGTCACAATCAATATGAAGAAAAAGATTGATTACGAAAAGCAGGTTGTTGTCATCGGTCTTGATACATACAAAACACCTATTGAAGACGAATACAAAATGGGTGACGCTTACAAAAAGCTTTTCGGCAAGACCTATTCGGGCTTGGAATTTTTGATTCGTATCGACAACAAGGATACGGCAACACTTTACTGCGTTCCGAGTTATAACAGGAAAAACGGTTCTCTCGGTGTTAAGGAAAAGTTTGACGCAGATTTCAACAAAGTTGCAACGCTTAAATACGGCAGTTTTGCAACTCAAAACACTCAATATTTTATGACGGGTAATAATATTCGTTTAAGACTTCCTTGGGCAATGCTCAATGTTACCGACGCTTCCCGCAGAATTATTATCAACGATTCGGGCAAAAACGGCGCAAGCGGCATTGACGGTCAGTATCGCACAACAATTTCTTCAGGCGTTGCGGCAACTGCAACTGTCAGCAAGAAAAAGGATATGGAGCGTGCATACGAGTTTCCGAGCAGTAAGCGTTCGCCTGCATATAAGCGTTATGCGTGGTCAACTTGGGAAGAAAGCGATGTTAAATACCAAATAAGAGAAAAAGCAGCGTTCAAATCTCTTGAAAACTATTTTATAACTTACTGATTTTAGGAAAGGTGCATTTATGAGCCAGGAAAAAATTGCGATACTCTTGTTTATTGCTGCAATTATTTTGATACTTTTAGAACTTATGTGGCTTTATACAGTATCTCAGCAGCAGGAAGATTTGCTTAGAAAAAATCACACAAGAATAAATACGGCGAAAAATATTATAAGCGCTGTTTTAAGTGCACCGAGTGAAACATCGCAGGACGAGGAAATAAAAAGACTTGTTGATTTTATGAATAAAGATAAAGAAAATGTGCTTTATATTACTTCGGCTTACCTTGATTTCAACAACGAAAAAGATAAGCTTTCTAACGAGCGTAAACTTGTGCTTGAAAGGCTTTATCAAAAACTTGACCCCGTTCCTGCTTTGCGAGAACTTTTAAAGCACAGCAACAATTACAAGTGCGCCTATATTGTAAGGTGCTTGGGTCTTTTGCACGCTTATGATGCGGCAGACGATATAAGAGAATATCTCGATTCAAAAAATGCCACCCTTGTTTATAACGCAGGTATGGCACTTTCAAGCCTCGGCGACGAGGACGGTGTGTTTAAATATATCAAACTTTGCGAAAACAACAGAAAATACAGTCACCGTGTTCTTCTCGAACTTTTAGATTTGTACACAGGCGACAAGGTATCACTTATTAAAAGATATATTAAGAGCAAAGATGTTGACGAATATGTTAAGGCAACGGTATTTAAGTCTGTTTCCGACCAAAAGTTTGCTCAGCTCAAGCAGGAATTTATTGACGGTTTTTATTCTAAAAACAATCAGGTCAGAATTGCAAGTGTGAAGGCACTTTCAACTCTCGGCACGAAAGATTTGGAGCAGTATATGATTACTGCCGCAAGGGATAAGGACTGGGTAATAAGGCTTTCATCAATAAAAGGTTTGGAGCAGATTAAAACTCCATCGTGCATTGACGAAATAAAAATGCTCACTTCCGACGAACAGTGGTGGGTTAGGCAAAGAGCCGCAGAAGCACTTGTTAAAGTCGACGACAACTTGGCAAGAGTTGAATCGGTTATAAACGGTTACGACCGTTATGCCGCAGACGCAGTAAAAAATGTACTTTATAAACAGTAGGGGGAAACAATATGTCTTTTATGGAAATAATCAGAAAAGTTATATCCGTATTTAACTATTTCTGTATGGCGTATACTCTTTCTCTTACGCTCGTTTATTTAATTCAGTTTATCATTTCTATAATCAAAATAAAAAAGGACAGAAAAACCGAAATTGCAGACGATTTTTATCTTTATAAAGATTCCGACAATCTCCTGCCTATTTCTCTTGTCGTGCCTGCATATAATGAACAGGAAAACATAGTACATAATGTTAAATCACTTATGAAACTTAACTATCCCGTGTTTGAAATTATAGTAGTCAACGACGGTTCAAAAGATGAAACGCACCAAAGAATGATTGACGCTTTTAATCTTAAAAAGATTGAATCTTCAATCAGGGTTGACATTCAAACTCAGGAAATTCAGGGTGTTTATTATAACAGCAAATATCCAAAGCTTATTTATATCGACAAGCTTAACGGCGGTAAATCTGATGCACTTAATGCCGGTATCAATGCCGCAAAGTATCCGCTTTTTGCCTGCCTCGACGCCGATTCAAGAATTGAAAAGGATGCTCTTTTAAAACTCGGCAGTATCTTTCTTAAAGACAGTTCAACAGTCGTTGCCGGCGGTTTCGTTCGTATTGCAAACGGCAGTGTGATTGAGGAAGGCAAGTTTAGAGAATTTAAAATTCCGGAACTTATGGTTGAAAAATTTCAAATTGTAGAATATTTCCGTTCTTTCCTCTACGGTCGTGTGTCGTGGGGTAAAGCACTTCTTATCGTGTCGGGTGCTTTCGGTGTATTTAAGCGTGACGCAGTAGTTGAAGTCGGCGGCTACAAAACAAACACTATCGGCGAAGATATGGAAATTGTAGTAAGACTTCACCACGAACTGACAAAAAAGAAGAAAAAATATAAAATCGTATTCTGCCCTGACGCTGTTTGCTGGACACAGGGACCTATGTCAATGAAGGACTTAAAAAACCAGCGCAGAAGGTGGCAGGTAGGTCTTTTTGACACACTTTTGAGTCATGCATCAATGACCTTTAACCCAAAGTACGGTTCGGTCGGTTTGCTTGCGTTTCCATATAACTGGTTTTATGAACTTTTCGGTGCGGTAATTGAGCTTATCGGTTATTTCATCATTCCGTTCTCGCTTTTAATGGGTGAACTCAATATATTCTTCTTCGTAATATATTTGCTTCTTACCGTCAGCATAGGCAGTATGCTTTCTATCGGCGGAATTATTATTGAGCAGTATCAGCGAAAAGGATGTATGAACACAAAGCAGGTTATGACGCTTGCGGTTTATGCACTTATAGAAAATTTCGGTTACAGACAATTAATAGTATTGTCCCGTGTTCAGGGAATTTTCCAATTCAGAAAATTCCGTAACTCTTGGGGTAATATAAAGAGGAAGAACTTTAATGAGTAATGACAACAGTAACAATTCAATAAAAAGAGTGCTCACTCCCGTTATAATAACAATTCTTATTTTGGCGCTCCTTGCCCAAACGGGTGCGCTTCAAAAATTCGGCATTAACAAAGCTTCTGTAAAAACGACGAAAGAAACCACAACCGAGGCTGTAACAAATCAGCTTGACGCCGACAATGTTGAAAGCCAGTCAGACGGCTCGGTTAAATATAAATTTAAGGCACAGGGCGACTATTTTTATGTTTATGAAAACGGAATGTGGAATCAGGAGTTTATGAAAGGCGTTAATGTCGGCTCAGGTAAACCGGGCAGCTTCCCCGGCGACCTTAACCTTACTTACGACGATTATTACAGGTGGTTTAAAGAAATCAGCGCAATGAACGCAAATTGTATAAGAATTTATACCGCTATGCTTCCTGACTTTTATAATGCGCTTTTTGATTTCAACTCAAAGAGTGACAAGCCGCTTTATCTTTTTCAAGGCGTTTGGATGGATGAGGACGATATTGCTACGCTTAACGATGTTTACGCCGACAACAACAAGATTTATAATCAGTTTAAAAAAGATGCGCTTGACCTTGTTAATATAATTCACGGTAACTGTACCCTCTCCTCTCGAACCGGTTACGCTTCGGGCACATATATAAGCGATGTTTCGCCTTGGTTAGCCGGCTGGATAATCGGAATGGAATTTGACCCGTCGTTTATTGAAAATGTAAATTCGTTAAATTATGACAAAGATTCGTTTGACGGCGACTATCTTTACACACAGGGCGCTACTGCCTTTGAAGCATTCCTTGCGGATATCGGCAACAGTGTAATTAATGAAGAAGCAGACAAATATTCTTGGCAAAGCCCTATTGCATTTTGTAACTGGGTAACGACCGACCCGCTTATCCACCCCGAAGAACAGGATGAGGATGAGGACTGGATAACTCTCAATACAGAAAGTATTAAGTCTAAAAATTCGTTTAATTGCGGAGAATTTGCATCCTACCATGTGTATCCGTATTATCCCGATACAATGTCTTACCAAAAAGACTATATAAAATATAAGGATGAAAGCGGAAAGATTAATACATTTGAAGCTTACCTTAAAGATTTAAAAACAGCTCATACCATGCCTATTATCATTGCCGAGTTCGGTGTTTCAACTTCAAGAGGCAAAGCACATGAAAGCCTTATGGGTTGGAATCAGGGCGAAATGGAGGAAAGCAAAGCGGGCGAAGCTATTGTTGAAATGTTTAAATCTATCTATGCTCAAAAATATGCTGGCGGCATAGTTTTCTCTTGGCAGGACGAGTGGTTTAAGCGTACTTGGAACAACGAAGATTTTGACAACAGTGAGCGCAGACCGTTTTGGGCAAACTACCAAACCTGCGAGCAGTTTTTCGGTCTTTTGGCGTTCGACCCGGGTGAGGAAAAAAGCGTTTGCACCATTGACGGCGACACTTCGGAGTGGAGCGAAAAAGATATTGTGTCAAGCGGTAAAAATGCTACCCTTTCAATGAAAAGTGACGAGGGATATGTCTACTTTATGGTGGATACAAAAAACGATTTTGACTTTAATAAGGATGAAATTTTAATTCCAATCGACACTGTTGCAAATCAGGGCAACACAAAAATGAATTCAACCAAAACTTCTTTCAGCGAAGCTGCCGATTTTGTTATTCAAATCAAGGGCAAGAAGAATTCAAGAATACTTTGCGACGCATATTATGATGTGTTCAATTATTTTTACGGTTATCAGGGCAGAAATTTTGCTCAAAATGATAAATACGCAAAAAAGAACACCGGCATATTTAACAAAATGAATATGTGCACCGGTTTCAAAATCACTATTCCGTCAACTAAGCAAAAAGTTCCTTTTGCTTATTATGAAACGGGTTTGCTTCATTACGGCAATGCCGACCCAAAGAACAAAAATTATGATTCCCTTTCAGATTTTTGTGAGAAAGACGGCAAAATTGAAATAAGAATCCCTTGGCAGCTTCTTAATTTTACTGACCCGTCAAAGGGTGAAATTATGAGCGACTTTTATGAAAGACAGTCCATTGTCGGCAAAACCTTTAACGGCTTTACAGTCGGCGTCGGCATAGGAGAAACCAAAATCAATATGGACGGCAAGTATACTTACACTTATTGGAAAGACAACCCGACTTATCACGAAAGGCTTAAAAAGTCCTATTACATTTTGAAAAAAGAGTTGCCTAATATAGGAGGATAAATGAAAAAGTATATAAAATGTTTATCTCTTATTCTTGCCCTTTTAATGACATTTTCTCTTGTAGGTTGTCATAAGGAGTATGAAAAAGTGAACCCGAACTTAACCGTATCAAACAAAGAACTTAAAGATTACGATGTGCCCGAGTATCATATCAAAAGTGTGTCAAAATCACTCATATCTCATGCAAATGTAAATATGAGTTTCACTGCAGATAAGGACAGCAAACTGCTTTTTAAACTCGGCGAAGACAATATGAAAAGCGTTTACATCGCAGGGGTAAATATGGGTCTTTCAACCGGCACAACAAACCTTGCAAGCGTAGACATTTCGTATGACACATATATGACTTGGTTTTCCCAAATTGCACAGATGAACGCAAATACAGTGCGTGTGTTTTCAATTATGCCGCCGCAGTTTTATAAGGCATTTTATGACTATAACAAAGACGCTTCAAAAAAACTTTATCTTATGCAGGGCGTGTGGTTTAGCGAAGATTATATGAGTGACCCGGGCGATTGCTATAAGGGCGAAGTTATTGAAGAATTTGAGCGAAATGTAACAAAAGCGGTTGATGTTATTCACGGCAATGCCGAGTATATCCGCTATTCAAATAACGACAGCGACAAATTTATTTATGATGTGTCCGAGTACACTTTAGGGTATATTTTGGGCTTGGAGTGGAGCAATGAGTTTGTAACTGCAAGCAATAAGCATAAAGATAAGGAAAATTTTTCGGGCGATTACCTTAAAACCGGTGACACTTCACGACCTTTTGAAGCTTTCCTTGCAAGGATAGGCAACACGCTTATATCTCACGAAAGTGAAACTTATAATTTCCAAACTCCCGTTGCGTTTCTCAACTGGTCAACTAACGATACTTTGAACCATCCAAACGAACCCGATTCATACGAGGACAGCGTTGAGGTAAATACCGAGAGTATTGTTGCTACAAGAAATTATTATGCAGGTTTGTTTGCCGCAGTTGATGTTTATCCTTATTATCCAAAGAGCATTGATTACGACACAAAATATAGCACCTACAAGGACGATTTAACCGGTAAGCAAAACAACTATAAAGCTTATCTTGAAGATTTGAAAAAAGAATACACCGTTCCGCTTTTGGTTGCCGAATTCGGCGTTTCAACCTCTCGTGGCTGTGCTGCAGAAAGCGTTTTGGGTTATAATCAAGGCGGAAATACCGAGCAGCAGCAAGGTCTTTATGACAGCAAAATGATTGTTGATATAGCAAGCTCTGGCTGTGCCGGCGGACTGATTTTCTCTTGGCAGGATGAATGGTTTAAGCAAATTTGGAACACTTTCAGATATTCTGACTGCGCTTCCGAACAGCGCACGCCAAACCGTATGGTGCCCGAGCAAAACTATGGCATTTTGGCTGTAGAAGCAGGAGAAAAAACAGCGTGTATCCTTGACGGCAAAACAGACGATTGGCAGGACAGCGATATCCTTTTTGACACTTCAGATTACTCTTTAAGCGTCAAGTATGACGAAGCTTACCTTTACGGCTGCATCAATCTGAAAAAAGGAAAATTCGGCGAAAATAAGCTTGTTATCCCCGTTTCAACAGTCGGCATCGGCAGCAAAAAAGCTAATGATTTCGGTTTGAAATTTAATAAAAAAGCTGATTCTCTTATCGTCATTGACGGTAAGGATAATTCAGCCGTTATGAATGATGAATACTACGATTATAACCGCTTCAGGTTTTATCCTGAGCAGAAAAAAACGGCAGATTCGGGCAAATATAATATCGTTACCCAGTTTGTTAACGGTGAGCTTCAGCTTCCTGAAACAAACGAAACGATTGAAAGAAAAAGTAATGAAGTCGGCAAACTCAATTTCGGCACAAGCGACCCCGACAGCGACGATTTCAACTCACTTGGCGACTTTTACGCCGAAAGTAATGTTGTGGAATTTCGTATTGCGTGGTATATGCTCGGCGTGCTAAATATCTCGCAGGGTATGGCTTTGAACAACTTTAATAAGGAAAACGAAGCCTACGCAGTCGAACTTAAAAATATCTCGCTCGGCATTTCTTTTGCAAACCAAAGCAACGAGGTTAAACTTGAAAATATGAAATATAAAACGGGCAACAGCACTTACCACACAAGGCTCAAAAAGTCCTACGACTATATCCAAAAAACACTTGCAACCTTGTTTACGCAGTAAAATTCAATAAAAGCAAAAAGCAGTCCAAGAAGGGCTGCTTTTTGCTTTCAATCATAAAACACCAATTCATTTCTGAATGCTTACAATTTTGGGTTTACTAATCGACAAAAATTTTATATAATAGTTTTGTTATTCATTTTTGCAACAAGATTATGAATAAATCGTACAATAAAACAATTATCTTTTCAAGGCTAAAAGGGTAAAAAGCAGTTTTTGCAGGGTAAAAAACATATTGTAGATGCAATTTTAAGAAGGGTGATAACTTGACAAGGTTTCTTATTTGTGATGATGAAAAAGAATACGAAGAAATTATAAAGTACAAAATCGAAAAAACGCTTAAAAGCAATTTTGAAATAAAGTACACAATAAGCTGTTGTGACAATCTTAAAACGCTTAAAGAAAAGCTTAGTAAAAACGAAGTTGACATTGTATTTCTTGACATAATGATGGCGGGTGAAAACTCGATTGACTGGCTGATAAAAAACAAGAATATCGTTTCAAAAACTCAGTTTATAGTTATGACGGCGTTTCCTGTTGAAAGTTACAAAATTTCCGAGATTGACAGTTGCTATTTTCTTATTAAACCGAGAATGACGGACGAGCTGCTTTTAAATGCGATAAAAAGAGCGCTTGAAAATATTAATGAAAAAGAGCAAAAGAAAAAAGTTATTAAACTCGGAAACAAATCATTGGCAGTAAATGTGTACGATATAACTTATATTGAAACTTTCAACAACAATATAATTATACATATGGTATCAGGAGAAAAGCATAAAACATATTCTTCGCTCAAAGCGTTTGCAAATGAACTCCCGTCTCAATTTCTGCGTTGCCACAAAAGCTATATGGTAAATATGAAACATATTATCGGTTACGAGCCTTACAATTTTTTGCTTGAGGACGAATCGAAAGTTCAGATATCACCGAGAACATTTCACAAAACGATAAACGAATACAAAAAATACTTAATGAATTCATAATGAGGAGAACAGTATGAACGAAATATCGACAGTAGACTTTTTTCCTTTTGCTTGGATGATACATCTTGCAAGAGCGCTTGTTTTTTACAATATTGCAACTGCAATGCTAAAGAAAAAATATAACAATTTTATCACCTTTATTGCTATTATCGGTACGAGTATGGTTTATTCATACATAACGCTTCAGCTCGGCAACAAAGGGCAGGCGGTTGAATACACTTGTTTGATTTTATATTTTATTTTGCAATTTGTCATAATTGAATTTACAATGGTCGGCAAACTGTTTGAAAAAATAATGGCAATCATTTTTTCATTTTTAACAATGACTATGTCGTCAATAATTTATTTTACAACGGTAAATTATATTTTAGGCTACGACTATTCAACGGCTTATGCAACTACGCTTGACTTAATCAGTCTGATAGCGATATCGCTGTTTATGGTAATACTCTCATTCGTTGTGGTTGTATTAATCAAACTTGTTCAAAAGAGATTTAAAAAAGGCTTTGATTACAACTTAAAATATTTGTATCTCTACCTTTTCCCTATCACCCACTTTTTCGGCTTTCAATTAATTCATGTAGTTTCGCAAATATTTGTTAAAACGCTTGGTTATTTCCCTAAAAAATTACAATACTGTTTTGCATTTATGCCGCAGTTTGCTTTTTAATCGACTTTTCAATCATATTTGTCGTAGATTATATAAACACGAAAGAGCGTGAAAATGCAAAATACAAAAACATTATTGCTAAAAACGAACTTGACTACCAACAATTTTTGCAGCTTAAAAATGAAAAAGAGCGTTTTGGAAAAATCAGGCACGACATTGCAAATATTCTTACAACCGCAGGCGGTTTTATTGAAATAGGCAACAGCGAAAAAGCGCTTAACATCATTAAAAATGCCGGAAACGACATTCAGCTTTCGGCTCAATCTGAAATTTGCAAAAATGAAACAATTAATACTGTCTATTCTATCAAGCACAAAATTGCTCTTGAAAAAGGCGTTAACTTTTCAATTAAAGTTAAAGAGGGCGCAGATGTAAACATTGCCGATTATGACCTTTGCCGAATTCTCACTAACCTTATTGACAACCAAATAAATGCAGTTGAAGATAACGAAAACGCCAAAAGTGCCAACCTTTCAATCATAATAACTCAAAATGATATTTTGATTAAAGGCACAAACGAATACATAAAGAAAAGCAAAAAGACGGACGACCCTAACCACGGCTACGGTCAAAAAATTATAGCCGATATAGCAAAAAAATATAACGGCTCATATAAAAGCGAAATTAAAGATAATTTGTTTATAAGCGAAACAATGCTTAATAATAAAGCAATATAATTTTCATAACACAGTAAAAACACCGTGAACAAAATTTGTTCACGGTGTTTTTTATAACTTTTTAAGTTCGTCAAGCAAGAACTGCCTTGATGTTACAAGTGTTGAATTCATACCGAAAGCTATTGCGGCGTCAACATTCACTTTTCTGTCATCAAAGAAAAGGCATTTTGATTTATCGAGCGAATACTTATCGCAAAGCGCCTGATAAATTGCAAAATCGGGTTTCATTTTATGAATCATATATGACACCATGGCACCGTCAATATCTTTCATAAAATCGGCATACCGAGTATGTTTTTTAAACAGAGTTTCAGGATAATTTGAAAGAAGATAGATATGATAACCCTTTTCTTTAAGCCTGTGAACCTCTCGCCAAACATCCGGTCTCGGCACGCTCATATATTCGCCGTGGTCGAGGAAAAACGATATTGCGCCGCTGTCCTGCGGGTGTTTTTTGCAATAAGCTGCTTTTATTTCTTCGTCACTCATTATATTAAGGTCCATTTCATTCCACAAACCGTCAGGGTCGTCTAAAAGTTCCCTGCCCACCCTTTCGGCTTCGCTCTCGCTCAAACCGTAGTCGACAAGCATCCACTTCCATCTATATTCCAAAAGGACATCACCGACATCAAAAATTATATTTTCGTATTTCATTATCTTTCCTTTTCTTTTGAGATTTTTTCTTTATAAAAATCACCCCACTCAGCCATTGAAGATATAATAGGCTTGAGTGTCAAACCGAGGTCTGACAAGGCGTATTCCACCCTTGGCGGAACTTCGGGATAAACCGTGCGTATGATAATTCCGTCTGCCTCCATTGAACGCAAGCTGTCGGTAAGCACCTTTTGGCTGATGCCGTCCAAATCTTTTTTAAGTTCATTAAATCTCCACGGACGAGCCATCAAGTTTCTTATAATAAGAATTTTCCACTTACTGCCGATAAGAGAAACGGTAGTAGCGACCGGGCAAGCCGGGAGTTCTTTTGTTTTCTCGTTCATATGCCACCTCCGTAACAGTATCTTTTGGTTACTTACAGATTCAATATATCATACAGAAATTATTTGCGTCAAGTGAAAAAAATTTTTAAAATTAAAAAACTCCGAAAACTCTTGTGTTTACGCATTAGTCCCCGTTTGGTAACCGCCCAATAGTATCTTTTAGGTAACTAAGGCACAATATTGTGCTTACTTTACAAGTGATACCGACACAGATATAATGAAGTCAAGAGCTACGGAGAACGGCCGATTCGTAACTCAAAGCACAGACAAGGAGAAATCCGAAATGAATATTTTTAGAAAGATTTTTAGCAATAAATCAAACGACAAGAAAGAGGTAATTACAATGACAAATACAGAAAAAGCACTTGCACTTATTAACACATTTTCAACAGGCAATACAGAAAAAGCTTCCGAGCTTCTTGCAGAGGGATACATTCAGCACAATCTTGCATACGGCACAGGCAGAGATGCTTTTGTAGGCTCGGTTTCCTACCTTGCTTGCGCTCCGGTAAAAACAGCCGTAAACAACATTCGTGCTTTCGAGGACGGCAACAAGGTGTTCTTGCAAACAGTCTACAACTTTGCAGGTGCGGGCGAGCAGGTTGCATTTGACATTTTCCGCTTTGATGAAAACGGCAAAATTGCAGAACATTGGGACAACCTTGCAAATAAGGCAGAGCCTAACCCGTCAGGTCACACACAAACAGACGGAACAAAAGAAATTAAAGACCTTGATAAAACAGAGGCAAACCGTGAGCTTATAAAGAATTTCCTTTATGATGTAATGCAAGGCAATCGTCCTGAAAAGACCCCCGATTACTTTGACGGTGACACTTATATTCAGCACAACACAGGCATTGCAGACGGGCTTTCGGGACTCGGCGCAGCACTTGAAGCACTCGGTAAGCAGGGCATTCAGATGATTTATACTACGGTTCATCAGGTGCTTGCACAGGGCAATTATGTGCTTGCAGTCAGCGAGGGTACTTTCGGCGGAGCAGCTACATCTTATTATGATTTGTGGAGAGTTGAAAACGGCAAAATTGCAGAACATTGGGATGTAATGGAAACTATTGCCGAAAAATCAACTTGGCAAAATCAGAACGGCAAGTTCTAATTAGGGTGAGAGCCACGCAAGCTCTTTCTTGCGTGGCTTTCTGCCTTGCACGGAGGGAACACAATGACACAAAATGATAGAAGAAAGTATTTAATAACAGAATTATTGAACGAGCAACCCGAATACGCAGATATATCTGTTCCGAAAGACGAAACCGAACAGAAGAAATTACTTCGTGCGTTATTCAATGTCCGTTTGCCGTTGCCGATAGATGATGATTTCCTAAGGGTGCAGGATGAATATTTGCAAGAGGAAATCGCTCAAAAAGGCATAACAAGTATAGACGATTTAGCGCCGATTAAGCCCGACATTTATTTATGGCAGGGCGACATTACAACGCTGAAATGTGATTCAATCGTTAATGCGGCAAACAGCCAAATGCTCGGTTGCTTTTGTCCTAATCACGGTTGCATAGACAATGCCATTCACACTTTTTCGGGCGTTCAGCTTCGTTTGAAATGTGCCGAAATTATGAAAAGTCAAGGCAAAGACGAAAAAACGGGAAAGGCAAAAATCACACCTGCATATAATCTACCCTGCAAATATATTCTGCACACGGTAGGTCCGATTGTTACAGGCAAATTGACAGAAAAAGACTGCGAATTCCTGCGTTCTTGCTATCGTTCTTGCTTGGCACTTGCAGACGAATGTAAGCTAAACAGCGTTGCGTTTTGTTGCATATCCACAGGCGAATTTCATTTTCCAAATGACAAAGGGGCAAAAATCGCAATCGAAACAGTCAGTGAATATAAAAAGCTGACAAACAGCAAAATCAAGGTGATATTTAATGTTTTCAAGAATTCAGACTACGAAATCTACCGAGAATATCTCGGATAATATAGAAAAATTAAAAGAAAAAATCTGCACGGCTGACGCTGTTGTAATCGGTGCAGGTGCAGGTCTTTCCACCGCCGCAGGCTTTACTTACAGCGGTGAGAGGTTTGAAAAATACTTTTCCGATTTTCAAAAAAAATACGGATTTGAGGATATGTATTCGGGTGGGTTTTACCCTTATCAAACTCCTGAGGAGCATTGGGCATATTGGAGCAGATATATTTATATCAACCGATATATGGACCCACCTTCCGATTTATACAACAAGCTGTATGAATTGGTTAAGGATAAAGATTATTTTGTAATCACAACAAATGTTGACTATTGCTTTCAAAAGGCAGGCTTTGACAAGAAACGACTTTTCTACACGCAGGGCGATTACGGTCTGTTTCAGTGCAGTGAGCCTTGTTGTCAAAAAACTTATGACAATGAAAAAGTCATTAAGCAAATGGTTAAAGAGCAAAAAGATATGAAAATTCCGACCGCACTAATTCCCTATTGCCCAAACTGCGGTGCACCTATGACAATGAACCTGAGAGCGGACGACAAATTTGTTCAGGATAACGGTTGGTACGAAGCATATGAAAGATATCAAACTTTTCTTAAAACAAGAAAAGAGCAAAATATTTTGTTTTTGGAACTTGGGGTTGGAAACAATACACCGGTTATAATCAAATATCCGTTTTGAAAGATGGCAGATGAAAACAAAAATTCCACCTATGCCTGCATTAACCTAAATTATGCAAGTGCCCCGGCATATATTCAAAACAGAGCAATATGCATTGAGTGCGATATTGATGATGTTTTAAATAGATTATAATTTTCTTTCAAGAAAAAACAAGCCTTACACGAATTGTGTAAGGCTTATTTTGTGTAAGGCTTGTTTTGTTAAAGCTCTGAAACATACTTATTAATTTTATCTGCAATCGGTTTGGCGTCCTTTACATCAACCGGTAAAAACGGACTTCTCGGGTTGCCGCATTCAATACCGAAACGAAGCGACATAACTTGCTTTGCCGCACCGTAAAGCGACTTGCAGGAAAGAAGGTCAAAAATACATTCGTTTATTTTAGATTGAAGCACTTTTGCCTTTTCAATTTCATTATTATTAACGAGTTCGTCAAGCTTAACAAAAAGTTCAGGCATACAACCGTAAGTACCGCCGATACCTGCGTTTGCGCCCATAAGCCTGCCGCCCAAAAACTGCTCGTCAGAGCCGTTAAAAATAATAAAATCATCATTTCCTACCGCACTTCTGTATCTTTCCATAAGATAAACAGGTTCGGCAGAATTTTTAACACCGATAACTTTTTCATTCTTTGCCATTTCTGCCAAAAGTTCAGGCGAAAGATTAAAACCGGTAAGCTGAGGAATGTTATAAATAATAAAAGGCAAATTTGTTGAATCAATAATAGAATTCCAATGAAGCTTGACGCTTTCTTCACTTAAATGATAGTAAACGCAAGGAACAGCGCTGATTGCATCAACGCCGATTTTTTCGCAGTCCTTTGCAAGTTCTATGCTTTCTTTTGTTGAAGCGCAGCCGATATGAACTATAACCGTAAAATCATCGCCCGCCGCCTCTTTAACAGCTTTTGCGACCTGCTTTCTTTCCTCGGTTGAAAGAAGAAAGCCCTCACCCGTTGAACCGCATGCATAAACGCCACGAACACCGAGTGATTTATAAACTTTAACAAGTGCTTTCATTTTGTCAACATCTATATTATCGTTTTCATCGTAAATTGCATTGAGTGCGCAAAACACACCTTTAAATTTATCTGAATTCATAAATATTTACCTCCGTTAATACATTTGATTTTAGCACAGTATAGTGATATAATCAATACAAAAACATAAGAAAGCGTGACAAAAATGACTAACGAAGAAATACTTAAACAAATCAAGGGCGGTCTTATAGTTTCCTGCCAAGCACTTGAAAGTGAACCGCTTTACGACAGTTACATTATGTCAAAAATGGCTTATGCGGCATACCTCGGCGGTGCTGTGGGAATAAGAGCTAACACCGTAGTTGACATTAAAGCTATAAAAGAAAGAGTTGACTTGCCGGTTATCGGCATAATTAAGCAGGAGTATAATGACAGCGAAGTTTACATTACCCCAACTATGAAAGAAGTTGACGCACTTGTCAATGAAGGTTGTGACATTATTGCGCTTGATGCCACAAACAGACTTCACCCAAACGGTGTAACTCTTGAAGAATTTTTCACCGAAGTAAGAAAAAAATATCCAAATCAGCTCTTTATGGCTGACACAAGCTGTTTTGACGAGGGCAAAAAAGCCGAAGAACTCGGCTTTGACCTTATCGGCACAACTATGGCAGGATACACTGAGTATACTAAGGGCACTTCACTTCCTGATTTTACCCTTATGAAAAGATATGTAACCGAACTTCACACTCCTGTTATTGCGGAGGGCGGAATTTGGGTACCCGAACAACTTAAAAAAGCTATTGATATCGGCGTTCACGCCGCAGTTGTCGGCACAGCAATCACCCGACCGAGAGATATTACAAAACATTTTATAAAAGCAATTAAATAGTAATAACAAAACAAGGGCTGCCTCATTTAAATGGGACAGCCCTTTAATAATTTATTTCTTAATCTTACCGATTTTAAGTGCTCGAAGTGAATTTGCAATAGCGATAAGGCAAACGCCGACATCACCGAACACGGCAAGCCACATTGCGTTTTCGTCAAATATACCGATTGCACAGCCGATGATAATCAAAAGCTTAACCGCTATGGCAAAAATAATATTTTCAGTAACAATTTTGAGTGTTTTCTTTGCGGCTTTTTTTGCTATGGCAAGTTTTGAAAGGGAGTCGCCCATAATTACCATATCTGCCGCTTCAACAGCAATATCAGAGCCTGCACCGCCCATTGCCACACCGACATCGGCAGTTGCAAGCACAGGTGCGTCGTTAATTCCGTCACCGGTATAAACAACGGTTTTGCCGTCACTTTGAAGTTTTTTTACTATGTTTGCTTTTTCCTCAGGCATTAAGCGTGAATAAACAGTGTCGATTCCTGCCTTGTTTGCAATATCTTTCGCAATGGCTTCCTTGTCACCCGTGAGCATAACGGTTTCCTTAATACCCAAATGACGAAGATTTTTAAGCGCTTCTTTGCTGTCCTCTTTAATAATATCGGCAAACACAATATCTCCCATAAAACCTTTTTCACTGCAACAATAAATTGCTGTGCCGATAACGCTTGTTTCTTTAAAATCAACGCAGTGTTTACGCATTAAAGCCTCGTTTCCGACATAATAAGTTACTCCGTCAACTTCTGCCGAAACACCTAAGCCGGCGTAAGTTTTAGAATTTTTAACTTCACATTCATCTGCATAATGGCCGAAAGCAACATTAATGCTTTTTGCAATAGGATGAGTTGAATAACGCTCGCAAGCAGCAATTATTTTTAATAGTTCACGATGCTTATTATCTTTGCAGTGGCAATGATTGTGCTCGCAGGTTACAAATTCAAATTTGCCGTTTGTAAGCGTTCCTGTTTTGTCAAACACACCGGTGTCAGCCTTTGCAAGCGCTTCAAGGTAGTTTCCGCCTTTAACAAGTATGCCCTCTTTTGAACAAGCGCCGATACCTGCAAAAAAGCCGAGCGGAATAGAAATAACAAGTGCGCACGGGCAGGAAACAACAAGCGCAGAAAGACCACGGTAGAGCCATTCGTGCCAACTGCCGCTAAAGAAAAGCGGAGGAATTACCATAATAAGAATAGCAATTAAGCAAACAATAGGAGTATAGATTTTTGCAAATTTAGTAATAAATTTTTGAGCGTGGCTCTTTTTATCCTGCGATTCTTCAAGCATATCAAGAATACGGGAAACGGTTGAGTCCTTGTACTCTTTTTCAGCTTTAACGGTAACTGTGCCGTCAAGGCTTACAGAGCCTGCAAGTACGCTGTCGCCTGCGTTTTTAGTAATCGGTATGGTTTCGCCGGTAAGCGATTTCATATCAAACTGAGATGTGCCCTCAACAATTTCGCCATCAATATCAAGCTTTTCACCCGGGCGAATTATCATTAAATCGCCGACTTTAACTTCCTCCGGCGTAACAGTCTTTTCTTTCCCGTCAACAATAATATTGACTTGCTCTACTTTTGCCTCAAGCATATTTTTGATAGATTTGCGGCTTTTATCAATCGCAAGTCCCTGTAAAAATTCGCCTACGGTAAAAAGAAATACAACCATACAACCCTCGCTGTATTCGCCAACCGCAAACGCACCGATTGAAGCAATAGTCATAAGCAAATTTTCATTAAAAATATCTTTGTGCATTATGCCTTCAATCGCTTCTTTAATAATATCAAAACCAACGATTAAGTATGAAAGCAAAAAGCAAACAAGATATGTGAAAGAGGGCAACTCAACTGCGCCTTTTTCAGTAATTTCGTTTAATATGTAACCGGCAATGAGGAAGAAACCGCCGCCGATTAATTTGAAAAGGAACTGACCCTTGTCAATATCCTCGTGGTTGTGTTCACAGCCGCAACCGTGCTCTTTGCAACACTCGTCGTGCTCGTGATTATGATTATGTGCCATATTTACACCTCTTTTATATTTAATCGTAATTAATATAAATTAATAAGTGATAATTGTCAACTGTTTATTTTTGTCAATGCTCGCAAGTGCAATTTCACTGAGTTTAATTTCACGATTTTCAATCATCTTTTTAAGTTCGTTTTTGCTCACTTTGCTTTTTTCTATCTCTTTTTCAACAAATTTTCCGTCAAGAACAACATCATATGAAAGACTCTCTTTTTGCGGCGCAAAGTTAAAATCTTTTGGGTTGAGCTGTCTTTTAAGCGGGATAGGCATAAAACTGATGTTGCCCGTAATTTCCATAATCGCAAAGTCAATATCGGCAAGGTTAAAATATCCGTTTGCCCTTGCGCTTGCGATTAAATCGTCAATATCAATTTTGGCTTTTTTCATATTCTTTTTAATTATTTTGCCGTTTTGCATAATGATTATCGCTTCGCCTGAAATAAATCGCCTTGCCTTAATACTTTTTTGCGTAACGATTGAAAGAAGTACGCCTATTATCGCCCAAACAGCCATAGCCGTTATCCCTTTCCACCAAGCAAGGTCAAGATTTGTGGACATCTCGGCGGCAATAGAACCGATTGTTATTCCTATAACATAGTCAAAAAAACTCATTTCGTTTATCTGCCTGAAGCCCATTAGCTTTGTCAGCAAAAACAAAACAACCATAGCAACGACCGACAGTATTATTATCTTAACAAATTCCATATTATCACCGTTACTATTTTGCGCAGATATTTTTGATTTATAAATTATAGTTAAATCGGTTTACGGCTTTACCACATTGTATGCGGGCGAATGATATTCGCCCCTACGATAGTCTGTATTCGGGGACCCCGGAAAGCGTAAGCTTTTTGGGGAAGAGGAGAAAGGAATGAAGTGTTTATTATAAATTTTCAAAGATTAATCGCTTATGAGAAAATTTATTCAAACACGGAATTTCTTTAGACGATGTAGGGGGCGGCGTCCTCGACGACCCGTAATATAAATTACAATTTATTTACTGTTTTTAACCTCAAAAAGTTTATCCGGATAATCGGTCATAATGCAATCTGCGCCCATATCAAAAAGATATTTCATATCGTCCTCGTCGTTGACTGTCCAATACTGCACTGCCATACCGTGAGAATGAGCATAGTTAATCATTTGTGCGGTTGCAAGGTTAATACCGAGATTTGTGTAAGGCTTGCAGAAAGGAATTTGAAGCACCGAGCAAGGCGGCTCATAGTTTTTGTCGTTTCTTAAAGCGCAAAGCCAGAAGTTAAGCACTTCCGGGATAGATGTGCTTCTTGCAAGTTTAGGATAATTCTCGTCAACATATGCGCTAACTTCCTTTTGGAATGTGCCGAAAACAACCTTGTCGGTAATTCCTTTTTCTTCAAGCATTTTGTAAAGAATGTCAACGCCCTCTTTGCCGAGGTCCTCGCCGTTTTTAATCTCGATAATATATTTGTATTGACCGTTACCGACTTTGATTAAATAATCAAGAACATCATTAAGGCTGAGTATTTTCAAATCGTCAGGCACATCCTCGCCTTTGAGGTCTGCATAAGGCATATTTTCGTCCTCGTCCTCAAATTTTGCGCCCATATTAAGTTGCCTTAATTCTTCGTAAGTCTTGTTTTCAGGGCGAACTTCCTTCTCGCCGAAAACTTCTTCACTGTCCGATGTGCGGTCGAGTGTGTCATCGTGGAGCAAAACGAGTTGTTTGTCTTTCGTTATATGAAGGTCAAATTCAAAAACATCAATGTCAAAATCGGGGTTTTCGGCGCAGTTTTTGAACGCTCTCATAGTTTCCTCGGGTTGGATACCGCCGCCGCTTCTGTGACCTGAAATGTCGGTGTCGTCAAGTATGTAAGCATTTTGCGATTCATATTTTTTAACATCCGTTGGGTCGGAACGGTGATTGCCCGCAACAGTCATAACGATTGCTATTGTGGCAATAATGCATAAAATAATAATCAGCGCATTGCGCCCTTTGTGAGTTTTCTTCTTAGTTTTTTCCATTTTTGTACCCTCTCTTATTATACATAATATGCTAATTGTACATAAAAATAATCATTATAAAGAAAATTTTGTACACAATACATATATTATAATATTAGATAAGAGTAAATAAGTCAACTATAATCACAAAGATAGACGAAACAATCAAATTATTCCAAAAAATAAAACCCTTTGAATCAAATCAAAGGGCTTGTGTTTTTATTATTTGCAAATTATGCTTTCTTTGTCTTTTTAAGGTTTTCCTTATTAAAGTCGAGAACAAAGCTTAATGCAACTACTGCTACTATAGAAATAGCGGCTTCAACAGCCATATAGCTGCCGTTGTAGCTTGCGCTGTATGCCCAAACGCCTTTCCAGCCGTCTGCGTAGTCCGCCCAAATTGTAACACCTGAAACGAAGTGGCAGATGAAACGAAGGAATGAACCTACGAATGCGCCGAGACCGAGAGCAACGCTTTGGTTTTTGATAACTTTCTTAAACATTGCGCCGCCAAGACCGAGTGACATAAATGCGAGCACATAGTCCGCAAGGATAAGCACAAGGTAAGCTCCGATGCCTTTAACATAAGCAAAATTACCAAGACCCTGCAAAAGCATTTGAAGGATACCGTGGATAATACCGGTTGTGCAACCCCATTTTACGCCGTAACGGTAGCCGATAATGATGATAGGCACCTGGCTGAAAAGTGTGATTGAACCGCCGTGCGGCAAGCTAAATATTGTTACATAAGAAAGAGCAGTTGCAAGAGCAATCATAATTGCGGTTTCGCAAAGCATTCTTGTTTTGTTGATTGATGAGTTAGCCATAATATTCTCCTTTCCTATTATTTTAATAAGCCAAAAGAAAAAGCACCTGAGCATATACGCAAAGGTGCTGTTGTTATAAATCTTCCGTCTTCCTACGCTTGCATTATCAAACAGGTTAGAAGGGTATAATCTCAGCCTTGAAAAATCAAAGCACCCCTGACTTATTAAGTTAGATAGATTATATAACTATTTTATCTGCTTGTCAATATTTTTGTTTTTAGCTCGCTTTTCACGAAGCCTTGAAAAAAATTCACTTAAAAGTGCCGAACATTCATCCTCAAGCACACCGGATATTATTTCAGGCTTATGGTTATACGGCAAAGTGTTAAAATCAACTACAGAGCCAAACGAACCGGCTTTGCTGTCGCTTGCACCGAAAACCACACGCTTAATTCTTGAATTTATAATAGCACCGGCACACATCGGACACGGTTCAAGCGTAACATAAAGTTCACATTGCCAAAGCCGCCAACCTCCGAGTTTTTCGCACGCATTGTTGATAGCTTCAATTTCTGCGTGGTAGAGTGCATTTTTGCCGAATTCTCTCCTGTTTCTGCCGGCAGCAATTATTTCTCCGTCTTTTGTCACAACTGCGCCTACAGGAACTTCGCCCTCGTCACCGCTTATTTTTGCAAGGGCAATGGCTTCTTTCATAATTTCTTCATCTGTCATATTTTATCCTATGTGAACAGTCGTAGCTGTCATAACAATTAAAATTATAAACGGTAAAATCATACCCGGGAAAAGGAAAGCGTTGATTTTTTGACCCGTGGAAAGTACGCAGTCGCTGTCATCTTTAGGCAAAGTTAGTTTGTGCTTTATTGCAAGATAAATTGCGGCGGAGATACCGACAACAAGCCAAAAAACGAAAAGCGCAACGGTGATATTAACCTCTTTTCCTGCAACAAAATTGACTGTGTCGTTTATTGCAGACATACCGTTATTAAATGCGTGAATACACATGGCAGGGATGATGCTTTCGGTCTTAATTGTGATATAAGCCAAAACAAGACCTACAAGAAAGGCAAAAATAAACTGAATAACATTTCCGTGAAGCAAACCGAAAACAATGCTTACAGCGACTACACCGAAAGCTTTGCCGTAATTTTTAAGCAAGCCGAGTGAACAGCAACGCATTGCAAATTCTTCACAAATTGCAGGAACAATCGCAATTCCGATAATGTCAAGAATACAGTCAAAAATCGAATTAGGAGTAGCCGTTTCGCCTTGAGTAAGCGTTACGCCCACATTTTTAAGAAAAGTTACTAGGTAGCTTGTGCCTGCGTTTGCAATGATGCAAAGACCCATACCAAAGCAAACCCAAATTAATGCATCAAAAAAATTTAACGATTTGGTAGGCACAACAGGAGTTCTGTATTTTTTCTTATTAATAAGCGCAACAATGCCGAAAGGCACAGCCACAGCTAAAATTGAAATAAATAAGATGTTGACAGCATAGCTGAAAGATGCGTTTGATTGGTAAAGCGCATAAAGATTTGTGCCGTTTGAAAGAGTTGTTTTTGTTAAAAGAAGCGACATAAATAACTGCACAACAAGATATAAAATTACCGCACCGCCGAGAAAACAACTCACTTTCCTAAGTTCACGCTTTTGCGCCTTTGCTTTTTCGTTTCGCTCAAACTGAGCTTTCATAAAATCATTTTGTTCGTTTGGAAAAGGATTGTAATAATATTGATTCATACATTTTCCTCTCATTCTAATATATTAAGGCTGCCCTTTGTATTTCGGACAGCCTAATAATACAGTAAATATTTGTATAGAATATTACAAGAGTTTGTAGATTTGTAAAATAAATTATTGTTTGTCTTAACATCGGTTTCTCTCCTATCGACGGCGAAGCCGCCACTTCCCTCGTCAGAGGGAAGCAAGAAAACTCGGCTCCATCTGATGAGGGAGCTGTCAACTTTGTTGACTGAGGGAGAGAAAAACTATAATGTGGTTGAAAGCCGTCAACCTATTATAAACAGTAATTTACAATTCTTTACTAATCTCTTTAATAAATGCCTTTAATTCGTCTTTAGTATCCGGATGCTTTAAGCCTACTTCAATATTAGCTTTAAGTATGCCGAATTTGTTGCCCATATCGTACCTTGTGCCGTTATAATCAACTGCAACAACGCCTTTGGTTTGCGCAAGAGTTTTCATAGCGTCGGTAAGCTGAAGTTCATTTCCTACACCGAGGGGAGTATTTTCAAGAATGTCAAAAATTTCAGGCGGCATAATAACTCTGCCTAAAATAGAGAAGTTAGACATAATCTGCTCCGGCTTAGGCTTTTCAATCATATCGGTGCATTCGTAGCAGTTGCCCTCAAGTTTGTCTACTTTTAAAGAACAATATTTTGACACATATTTTTCAGGAACTTCTTTAACGCCGACAACACCTTTGCCGTATTTTTCGTAAGCGTCGCAAAGTTGCTTTGTAACGGGTTCATCCGAAATTATTACATCATCGCCGTAAAGAATTGCAAACGGTTCGTCACCGACAAAGTTTTTGGCGCAAAGAACTGCGTGACCCAAACCTTTTGTTTCCTTTTGGCGGATAAAATATATGTTGCCAAAGTTTGAGCAAGCGGTAACATCGTCATAAATACTCTTTTTGCTTTCGTCGCCCGCAAGCCTTTGCTCAAGCTCTATTGAATGGTCAAAATGGTCCTCAATAGCGCCCTTTCCACGATTTGTAATAATAAGAACATCCTCAATTCCCGAATTAAAAGCTTCCTCAACTATGTACTGAATTGCAGGTTTGTCAACGATGTTGAGCATTTCTTTCGGAATTGCTTTTGATGCAGGCAAAACTCTTGTACCGAGTCCTGCGGCAGGAATGATGGCTTTTTTAATTTTCATAATTTTTCTCCTATTTTTATATTGATTTCACTTAAAGTCGTGAAATTATTGATGTAATAATATCAAGCACGAAAAATGCTAAAACAGGTGTAAAAATGCTCGTTCCGCCCATTTTGCCGAGATACATTTTCTTCAGGTCGTCTTGTGACAAATTTTGACCGCCGGCAAAAGGCATCATCTGCTCAAACATACTGCCCTCATCAAGCTTTTGATTAATATCTTTAACGGTTTTGATAACTTTTGTTTTGTAAAAACTGTCGCTAAACAGAGCAATAACGATGTGGAGTATAACATTAGCCGCAAATATTATAACAGCCATAGGCAAAATTTGCTCGTATATCTTGTCGAACTGATTAAGTAAATTATCGCTTAAACCGTTTGCTGAAATTTCACTTGCGTTTGAAGTGATAAAGTTCATAAACTTTGCATACGGCTTAGCGTAAACACCTTGAGCCACAAGGCTTACAATAAGCTGCAAAGCGAGAAAAATCGAACCCTCTTTATACATTTTTCTAAAGAAAAGATAGTAAGGACCGAAGATAAAGCCTGCCCAGTTCCAACCAACCTTTTTGCCGGATGTGAACTTAGACATAAACCTCGGCACATTGCTTCCGACAACGCCTGCAACATCTTCCGCTTTTTCGCCGTCGATTTTTAAATCGCTGTTTTCAAAACCTGTTTTAACATTAGGTATAAACGGTTGAGCGAAGGGTGCATTTGCGTTATTGCTGTTTTGAATAGGCTGCCTTGCGCCGCACTTGTTGCAAAACGGAGCGTTTTTGTTAATATCCGCACCGCAGCTTACACACTTTTTAGTATTGCTTTTAGATTCGGCAGTGTTTTGATTGTTTTGATTTTCATTATTTGAGGCGTTAGGGTCAAAATAAGTACCGACGGGAGCGTTTTGTTTCTCTGCGCTTTCACTTGGTACATTTTGAGCGTTGCTTGAAACGCCGGTCTTTTTAAATTCGTAGCCCAAAGCGTGCTTGTCCTCATTTATGCAGTGACCTATTTTTTTGTAACATTCTCTGTGGTGAGGAGTACCGCACTCGGGACAGGTTACAATATCGTCGCCGTCTTTAAATTTTTCGCCGCATACAGGGCATTTTTCATTTTCGTATGAAGGCATAATAATTTCCTTTCATTTTGGGGATACCCATTCAATTTATTATATCCAAATTATCATAATAAATCAACAGATTAATTAAAATATTGTAAATCTATTTTAAACTTGACAATAATTAAGTAATCTGTATATAATATATTAATAACTATATAGACAGATAAATATTTATTTCGGAGAGCGATATGGTAGAATACGAAGAATTAAGATTAAGACTTTTAGAGTCTGAGAAAACAGTTAAAAATTTGAAAGAAGCACTTGCTATTGACACCTTGAAGCAGGAAATCGGTGAGCTTGAAGAAGAAAGCAGTAGAGCAGATTTTTGGGATGATATGGAAAACAGTCAAAAAGTTATGCAAAAAATCGGTTCGCTCAAGGCAAAAGTTGCTTCATATGAAAATGTAAAAAATGATTTTGACGATGCACTTGTTATGATTGAGCTTGCAAACGAGGAAGAGGATGCAGATTTGCTTGAAGACTGCACAGCTTCGGTTGAAGAAATTGAAAAAAAGCTTGAATCGTTAACTCTTTCAACTCTTTTGAGCGGTGAATTTGACAGCAAAAACGCACTTCTCACTTTCCATGCAGGTGCAGGCGGAACAGAGGCTCAAGATTGGGCTGAAATGCTCTTTAGAATGTATAATCGTTGGGGCGAGCGCCACGGATATAAAGTGTCTACTCTTGATTATCTTGACGGCGATGTGGCAGGTATTAAGAGTGCAACAATTCTTGTTGAGGGCGAAAATGCCTACGGCTATCTTAAAGGGGAAATGGGTATTCACCGTCTTGTAAGAGTTTCACCTTTCGATTCATCGGGCAGGCGTCATACTTCTTTTGCTTCTGTTGAAGTTATGCCTGAAATTGACGATGATGTTGATGTTGAAATTCGTGACGAAGATATCAAGATGGATGTTTACCGAGCTTCGGGTGCAGGCGGACAGAAGGTTAACAAAACTTCATCTGCCGTTCGTCTTACCCATATTCCTACCGGAATTGTTGTTTCCTGCCAAATTGAGCGCAGTCAGCATCAAAACCGTGAGGTTGCTATGCGTATGCTTAAATCTAAGCTTGTTGAAATTAAGGAAAGAGAAAATCTTGAAAGAATAGAAGATATTAAGGGCGACCAAAAGGAAATCGCTTGGGGAAGCCAAATTCGTTCTTATGTCTTTATGCCGTACACAATGGTTAAAGACCATAGAACCAATTTTGAAATGGGCAACATTACAGCGGTAATGGATGGCGACCTCGACGGTTTCATTAATGCATATTTAAAGATGAAATCTGTTGAAGGAGTGGAATAAAGTTGGAAATACTTGACATAACTGCATTATCAGGTTTTTCTATCAGGCTTGCGCTTGCAATTTTTCTCGGCTTTATTGTAGGCTTTGAACGCCAGTGGACAAAGCATCAGGCGGGAATACTTACAAATGTTATAGTTTGCGTGGGTGCTTATGCTTATACTGCGTTTTCATACATAGCGCTTGGGGACAATATTGATGTTACCCGTGTTGCCGCTCAGGTAGTAAGCGGTATCGGTTTCCTCGGCGCAGGTCTTATTATTCGTGACGGCGCAAAGGTCAGCGGTCTTTCAACTGCCGCAACTATATGGACAACTGCCGCAGTGGGTATTTTGTGTACGCTTGAAGATATCTATTATGCGATTATTGTTGCGGTTGCAATAGTTATTGTTCACCTTGTTTTGCACCCTCTTTCAGATTATGTTAACAAAAAAAATCATTACAACAATGTTAAGCGTGAAAGGGAAGAGTGCACTTATAAAATTTCCATTTTATGTAAGGAAAGCTCGGAGGTTGATATCCGTGCTCATTTGATTAAAACAATCAGGGAAAAGCAAGATGTTCTTCTTCACAACCTTGAAAGTAACGATTCGCCAAACGGTGATGTTAAAATTAAAGCTTATATAACAACAGCAAAAAAGAATAACGATGTTGTTGAAAGTATTATCGTTCATGTCGGCAAAGATGAAGGCATCATTTCTGCCGGTTGGAAAATTACCGAGTAATACCAAACATATAAAATCGCCTCCTGACAAAAATATTGTTAGGAGGTTTTTTTATGAAAAAAATTTTGTTAGTCATAATATCTGTAATATGTATTTTGGCGGTAGTCTACGGATGCTCAAAGAAAAATAAAAATACCGAAACGACAGCCGAGTCTACCACCGAAGCAACATCTCAAAGTGAAACTTCAACAACTTCCGTTGCCGAAACTAAACTTGAAGCCGACAATATGGGAGTTGACGGCTACAGTACGGACAAGGTGGTTTGGGGTCCGGGCAGAGCCGAAAATCACGCTCAGCCAACCGACCCGGTTATGTTAAATTCTCAATATAAAAATCTTGACGGTCATTTCATTCTTGATGATAAAAAATCAATTTGCTTAACTTTTGATGAGGGGTATGAAAACGGTTTCACCCCCGCTATTTTGGATACTCTTAAAGAAAAAAATGTTAAAGCAATCTTTTTTGTAACTTATGATTTTGCCAAAGACAACCCTAAGCTTATTAAACGAATGATAGATGAGGGTCATATTGTCGGCAACCACACCTATCGCCACTATACTATGGACGAGATTGACGAGCAAACGGCTACGCAAGAAATTATGTTTCTTCATAAATATATCAAAAAGAATTTTAATTACGATATGACTTTGTTCCGCTTTCCAAAGGGTGAATTCAGTCAAAGCACACTTGCGCTTGCCAAAAATCTCGGTTATAAGTCTGTTTTTTGGAGCTTTGCTTATGCCGATTGGGATACGCAAAATCAAACGGATGAAAAAACGGCATATAACGAAATCACAAAATATCTTCACCCCGGCGAAATTATGCTCCTTCACGCAGTAAGTTCAACAAATGCCGCCATCCTCGGCGATGTAATAGACGAGGCGAAAAAACAAGGGTATAAATTTACAACAAAAATATAAATAATAATTTAGCGGGCGAACGCAGTTCGCCCCTACGGTGATTTTTTTATTTTAAATAGTCTAAAATGATAAGACTTTCGTAG
>UQEY01000014.1 GCA_900540235.1 uncultured Eubacteriales bacterium | reverse complement strand
ATCGCCAATACTTGTTACGCTGTTTGGTATTGTTACGCTTGTTAAACTTGTGCAATCAGAAAATGCACCACTACCAATGCTTGTTACGCTGTTCGGTATTGTTACGCTTGTTAAACTTGTACAATGAGAAAATGCATATTCACCAATACTTGTTACGCTGCTTGGTATAATATATGATGTTCTTGTATTTCCAATAGGATATTGTATAAGTTCGGTTTTATCTTTATTAAACAATACACCGTCTTGGGAAGAATAATTAGAATTGCTTTCTTCAACATTAATGATTGTTAAACTTGTGCAATCATAAAATGCACAATTGCCAATACTTGTTACACTATTTGGTATTGTTACGCTTGTTAAGCTTTTGCAATAAGAAAATGCATAATCACCAATACTTGTTACGCTATTTGGTATTGTTATGCTTGTTAAGCTTGCGCAAGAAGAAAATGCCCATTCACCAATACTTGTTACACTGTCCGGTATTGTTATGCTTGCTAAGCTTGTGCAATCATAAAATGCAGATTCACCAATACTTGTTACGCTGTTTGGTATTGTTATGCTTGTTAAACTCGTGCAATCAGAAAATGCACCACTACCAATACTTGTTACCTTTTTGCCATTGATAGTTGACAGGATATCAAGTTCTGTTGCCGAGCCGTAATAACCTGTGATTGTTACAGTATTATCATCATTAATACTATACTCATAATTACCATAGGTTAATGTGGAATTCTTATCATCGGCATTTGCTGTTAAATTAAGCCCTGCTGTTATGCTAAGAAGCATAACGAAGGACATTAATAAACTAATTACTTTTTTCATTGAATTTCTCCTTTAAAATATAATTTTTTGATACTGCAATTATATCATATTATAAAAGCACATTCAACACACAAAAGCGCATAAAAATAAAGGATGCCGTTTTAGACATCCTTTTTAATAATATAATTATCAATTCAAAATAAAGCTGTTTTGCGGGTTCATAATATTGTTATTGCTCATTTTAAACTCAAGGGAAGAAAATGCTGTTTTTTCCTGAAGTTCAAAGTGCGATTCTTCCATATTATAGCTTTTTTCCTGAGTTTGCGTTTGCGTTGTTTCCTGCGCTTCTTCCTCGTCATTTGACGGGGTATAAGCGTAAATATAGCCATAAAACTTTTGACCGTAGTGGCGTGACATATTGTAATAAGTTTTTGTATTAAAATATTTGCCGCCCCAGTGCGACTCCGACACAGTAATACTGCCGTCATTATTTATTTCTTCAACTATTGCAACATGGTTTGACCAGCAGGCAACTGCGCCACGCTCGGCAACATCGCCATATTCGTAATAGCCGTTTCTTTTGTTTATAGACCACCATTGACCCGCATCGCCACGGTTAAGTTTCGGTGCTTCGCCGTTAAGCTCATAGAGCCTGCCGTAAGCGTATGCAACGCAGTTAGGCATACCGTAACCCTGCTGAGAGTAAACATTGAGCTTTCGTGTATAGTAAGGTTCACCGTTAGGGCTTGTAAGCCTCGGTTCAAAATCTTTTGCAAGTGCTGTGCAAGGGGTAAGGGTTAAAATAATCGCTGTTATAATAACCATAACTAATCCTTTTTTCAGTATCTTTGCCAAAATAACGCCTCCTTTTCAAGCGACGCAAACATTTTAGCTTATTTACAATTTGTAATCTATAGCAAAAAGTAACAAGTATTTTGTAACTATTTTGTAATAAGTATACCGATTAGCCAAACTTTCGCCAAAATTATTGACAAAAATCGGTCCGTTTTTAGACAATAGTCTGTTTTGATACAGATTAAAGGATAAAAAAATCGGCAGGAAAGCCGCAATCTCTCCTGCCGAATACAAAATGTATTATAATATGTAATTAATATAAAATTAACAGGCGAACAGTGTTCGCAATTCTCTCCTATCGACGGCAAAGCCGCCACTTCCCTCATCAGAGGGAAGCACGCAAACTCACTTTTGATAGTCAATACAATCGGTTGTAATAAGTGTTACGCCGTTATCTTCAAGCTTTTTCATAACTGCCGGGTCATTAATTGTCCACGCACCGAGATCAAGGCCTTCGTCCTTACACTTTTGAAGAATACCGTTTTCAAAATTCTTTTCCTTATTACCGTTAAAGTCGATACCGCAGTCGAGAATATTTCTTGCGTCTTTGATATCATCTTCTGTAATTTCCTGAACGAGGTAATAAGTTTTATCAAGTGTGAGGGCACGAATCTTTTGCAAATTTTCAAGGTGGAACGAAATATAAACCGCTGAAAGCTTATATTCATTTACAAGGTCAACCACTTCGTTATAATGCTCGGTATTATTTTTACCTTTAAGCTCAATAACAGGGGTCATATTGTATTTTTTGCAAATTTCAAGATATTCTTCAAGTGAGCAAATTGTGAGGTCGGGATAATCGGCAATGTTAACACCGTTATCGACTTTCATTGCTTTAAGCTCGTCATATGTTTTCTTTTCAACAAAGGCGGTTTTATCCATCATACGGTAAGTATTTGTATCGTGGGAAACGACCCAAACGCCGTCTTTCGTTCTGTAAATATCGCACTCGGCGCCCCAATAGCCGTGCTCACCTGCTGCTTCAAACGATGCAACTGTATTTTCCGGTGCAACGCTTCGCATACCCCTGTGAGCAACGAGGGTTACATCATCTGTGGTTGAAACAACGGTATAATCTTTTGTTTCACAGTACCAATGAAGCACGCAAACGCCTGCAACAACGGTAGCGACAATAAGAAACGCAAACACGCAAACAATAACAAGAACTATAGTCTTTTTCTTTTTAGACCATTTTTTCTTTTCTTTTTTATTATCGTCGTTTTGAGTAATTTCCTCTGTTTCAATTACTTGAGCTTTGTTTTCTTCACTCATTTTTATTATCCTCCGTTTCGTTTTTTGCATCATTATTTTGCTCAGGGAATTTGATTACTTTGCTGTTTTCGGTGCAAAATCTTCCCTTAATATCCCATTCGCCTTTCATCCCTTTAGCCGCAGCGCCAAGCTGAAAATGAAGCTGAGCAATGCCGAAATCAAGGCTTTTATCAGAATACGGCTCATCAACATAACCGCTGATAACCCCGTTTTCATACTTAAAATGAACCGGTCGCCTGTTAGTGGCAGACGGTGCTTTTTCAACAAGCTTGAATGCGTATTCATAATAAGACGGAAGCTTTTCGTCGCAAACCTCAATCATTTTTTGATAAGGCTTATTGTTTTTATGCGTTGCATTATACATAAGCTTCTCTTTTGTGCTGAGTTTATCTTTAACATAGCCCACCACAATTACGGCATAAAGCCTGTGCTTTTTAGGCAAATCAATAGCTTCATACACCTTGTTTTCATCATAAGTGCCCGATACCCAGCAAGTGCCGAGCCCGTGATAAACGCATTGAAGCACGATTGACTCGCCCCAATAACCGCTCATAATTCTCGCTTTTTCCGTATCCTCGCCGCAAACCGCAATGTAGGAGAACTTGCCTGAAAAAATCTTGAACGCAGGAGTTCCGTCCTCAACAAGCTGAAATTCAAGCCCGCTCGTTTCATTAACGGCGTCAACCATATTTCTCAGTACATCAAGAATTTCTTTAGGCAGCGCCCTTGTTTTATAAGTTCTTCTTGATGTCCTCAAATCTATTGCTTTGATATATTCTTCATTTGTCATAGTGTAAAATTCCTATATCTTTTAAAATTATATAGTAATTATATCATATTCAAATATCAAACTCAACATTGTAATGCTTTATCCATGCATAAATTTGGTAAATATACGCTCCAATTTGCGGTACGCCCATAAGTTGACCGTACCACGGCTCAGGGAGTGAGTCGGGATTTTGCATAATCGTATACAAATTGTCTGCATTTATCCATTCTCTAAGCGGAGTTGAACTGTCGGTAAGAGCGTCATAAAGAAGTTCTTTAACCCTTGCAAAGTAAACCGGGTTATAAGTTTTTGGATAAGGACTTTTCTTGCGCCACGCAATTTCCTTTGGCAAGTCATTTTCAAACGCTTTTCGCAAAATTCCCTTTTCCCTGCCGTCAAGTGCTTTTATGTTCCACGGAAGATTATAGGCATATTCAACAAGCCTATAGTCGCAAAACGGAACTCTCACTTCAAGCGACGACTCCATACTCATAACATCTTTGCGGGCAAGGAGCGTTTGCATAAACCAATCAAGATTTAGTTTAAACATTTCTCTCATTCGTCTGTCTGTTTTTGTATCGGTTTCAAGATAGGAAACATCTTTCAAAGTGTTTAAATAAGCGTTTCTTAAATATTCTTCACCGTCAGGCAAAAAGCCGTCTTTAAGTATGCTTTGCCTAAGCTTAGTGCTTCGTGCCCACGGAAACGAATCTTCAAAAAGCACCTCTTTTCTGTGATACCACGGGTAGCCGGCAAAAATTTCGTCGGCGCACTCGCCGGAAAGGCAAACTGTAAAATCTTTTTTTACCTCTTTGCAAAAGAGCATAAGGGATGAATCAATATCCACAAAACCCGGAACACCCCTTGCTATCGTTGCTTTTTCAAGTGTATTTGCAACATCCCTGTTATCAAGCACAACATTATGATGATAAGACCCTATATAGCTTGAAATAATATCGATATAGTCTGAATCTTTATTTGGCTGAAAAAGGCTCTTTTTAAAATATTTGTCGTTATCGGTATAATCAACCGAATAGGTATGAAGCACCTTGCCGTCCTTTTTATATTCGTCGCTCGCAATTTTGGAAATGATTGACGAATCAAGACCGCCTGAAAGGAAAGTCGAAAGCGGAACATCACTTACAAGCTGACGCTTTATTGAATCTTTAACGAGTTCGTATGTGTGCTCTGCCGCTTCAATCTCACTCTCGCTGTTTTCTTTCGCTTCAAGCTTCCAATAAGAAAATGTATCGATTTTTCCGTCTTTATAAGTCAAAGAGTGTGCAGGTAAAAGCTCCTCAATATCTTTAAAAATCGCCTTGCCCATTGTTTTTGCAGGACCGAGCATAAATATTTCGTTAAGCCCCTCCTCGTCAACTGTCGGCTTAACTTCACTTATGCACAAAAGGCTTTCAATCTTGCTTGCAAAAGCAAAATATGATTTTGTTTTTGTAAAGTAAAACGGCTTTACACCTATTCTGTCACGAGTGGCAAAAAGCGAATTTTCTTTTTTATCATAGATTGCGTAAGCAAAAATACCGTTAAGCTTTTTAACGCTGTCCTCTTGCCATTTGTCATACGCTTTTAGCACAACTTCGGTATCGCAATGGGTGTCAAACTTGTATCCATAACTTTCAAGTTCCTGCCTGACTTCATCGGTATTGTATAGCTCCCCATTATAAACAATAACATACTTGCCGAAATGCATAGGCTGAGCGCCGTTTTCAACATCAATAACAGCAAGCCGCCTGTGAATAAGCGCAACGCTCGGCGTTATATAAGCGCCTGCAAAATCGGGACCTCTGTTTTCAAGTGTTTTGCTTATATTTTGAATAAGTAATCTTTCACCTCTTAAATCAATGTTACTGCTGAGTAAACCGGCAATGCCGCACATAAAATCACCTCGTGATTATTATATGCAAAAAATGAAATAATGTTTTTGACACGCTTTATATATAATGTTATAATAAATTAGTATTACTGACTTTAAAAGTCAAAAGAAGGGGTAACATATGAAAAAGAAATTATCAATAATCTTAGCGTTTATACTGACGCTGACAGTGGGAGCAACTCCGGCATTTGCAAGCAGTAACACTGTGCTTGAAATATCGAAAAACGGTGAATCGTACAAAATATCCGACAAGCTTTACGGTTCGTTTATCGAGGATATTTCGTATGCGTGCGACGGCGGACTTGTGTCAAATTTGGTTAACAATGATTCGTTTGAATACAAGTTTAATAACACTACCGCTTGGGTGACTGACGGTTTAACGCTTGGCACCGGCACCGAAAAACCGCTTAATAAAAACAACCCTACTTATGCAGAAATAAGTGTAAACGGCAAAGGCACGCTAAAAAACACGGGTTACACAGAAATGTACAAGTACAAGTCATACGACCGTGACGAGAAGAAAGCAAAGCAAAGCGATATGGGCTTTAAAAAAGGCGGAGAATATGAATTTGGTTGTTACATAAAGAATGAAAATTTTAAAGGCGATGTTAATGTTTACCTTGATTCAAAGAGCAATAAAAACAATATTGTAAGCCTTGACATATCAAAAACAGACGGAATTTGGACTAAGCTTACCGCAACATTAAAGTCAAATGCCGACGAAGACGGTGCTCTTGCAATCGAGTTTGACGGAAAAGGCAAAATTGACATTGATTTTGTCACATTAGTACCAAAAAGCAGTTACGGCTACGGCACAAAAGAATGGAAATATGTAACCCTCAGAGATGACCTTTATACTGCGCTCAAACAACTCTCGCCAAAATTTGTCCGTTTTCCCGGCGGTTGCCTTGCAGAAGGTGACAGCCTTGCAAATCTTTATGATTGGAAAGAAACAATAGGTCCGCTTGAGGAGAGGGTTCAGTTTTACAACCTTTGGCGTGATGATGAGGGCAGAGATTATATAAACACAAACGCTATGGGTTATCACGAATATTTTCAGCTTTGCGCCGACCTTAATGCCGAGCCGCTGCCTATACTCAATGTCGGTTTAACCTGCCAGGGCAGAGCCGACTACGACGCTTATGTAAATGCACTCAGGAAGCTTAATATGACCGATGAAGAATGGGAAAAACTTTTGACGGATGAGATTCATATTGACCCTGACGACGAGGAAAACAGAAAAGGTTACACCGAGCATATCGAAAGCCTTAACATAAAAAGTCAGGCTGATTTTGACAAGTATCTTGACACTATTGCGCTCAAACCGGGCACAAAAGAATGGGACGCATATGTGCAGGACATTCTCGATTTAATCGAATATGCAAACGGCGGGGCAACGACAACTTACTGGGGTGCACTCAGAGCTGCCAACGGAAGCGCAAAACCGTTTAACCTTAAATATATCGGTCTTGGCAACGAAAATTGGGGCGAAATATACAAGCGCAATTTTGAGGCTCTTTACAAGGAAGTTAAAAAAGCATATCCCGACATTACCGTTATTTCTTCAAGCGGAACATATCTTGAGGGTAACGCTTACGACTATAATTGGAGCTGGATAAACAAAGATTATGCCGACACCGTAGTTGACGAGCATTACTACACAAACGACGGTTATCTTTTTGACCACAATGACAGGTATGACAATTTTGACCGAAACAGTGCTCATGTATTTATCGGTGAATATGCGGCTACTTCATCGGGTATCGGCACTATCCAAACAAAATCTAATATGAACGAAGCGGTTGAAGAAGCAAGCTATTTGACAGGAATTGAAAGAAACGGCGACATTGTAGATATGGCTTCTTACGCTCCTACTTTTGCCAAAGTTAATGCGCAGTGTTGGAATGTAAACCTTATTTGGTTCAACTCGCAGGAGGTTGTGCTTACGCCGAGTTATTATGTTCAAATGCTGTTTTCAAATAACTACGGAAACAAATATATCAAATCGAATTTTGATAACGGCAAAACCGTAAAAGACGGGCTTTACGAATCGGTCACCGTTGACCGTGAGAGTGAAACGCTCTTTGTTAAACTCGTTAACACGACCGGCAAAAAGCAAAGCGTTGATGTTAAACTAAGCGATTTCGGAAATATCAACAAAGTATCGGCTCAATCTGTCAAAGGCAGTTACAAAGCCGCTTGCAACGAAATTGGAAGCCTTACCACTTATCCGAGTGAATATGACTTAACAAACAGTGAAAACATCAGCGTTGATATGGACAAATATGATGTTACCGTGCTGAGAATTGCTTACGGCAATAATGACGGCGCTTCGTTTTATTCACTGCCGGATAATATTACTACTATGACAACAAGTGTTAAAAAATATACTCCGCCTGCGGTTAAAATCGCAGTTCCATGTGCTGTCGGCGGAGCAGCCGTAATAATTTTCGCAGGTATTGTAATAACTAAAACAGTAAAAAAGAAGAAGAAAGACTGATATGAACATTACATTTTATTCAAGCGTATCAACAAAAGAAAAAGTATTCGGCTACATACCCGAATTTAAAGAGCATAACACAAAATTTTTTAAACTCAGTGAAAGAGATAAACTTTTAACCACAGCAAGCGACACCGAGCTTTTGTTCATTGACGCTATGGGTGTTTTTGACAAAGAGCTTATTGATTCTATGCCGAATTTGAAACTGATTATGTCGGAGGGTGTGGGATACCAAGGTGTTGATGCGGCTTATGCAAGAGAAAAAGGCATACCCGTTTGCAACAACAAAGGTGTTAACGACACGGGTGTGAGCGAAATTGCGCTGTTTCTTATGCTCGGCTGTTTGAGAAGTTTTTCAAAGGGCGTTGAGGAAATTTACAGCGGTCGTCAAATTGAGTTTAAAAAAGCTTCGTTTGGCGCAAAAAAAGAACTCAGCCAGTGCACCGTCGGTTTAATCGGCTTTGGCGATATTGCGAGGAAAACGGCTGAATTTTGCACTGCCCTGGGTGCAAGAGTGGTATACACCAACCGTACAAGGTACAAAGAACTTGAGCAAAAATACAATGTAACTCACTTAACTTTTGACGAACTTTTAAAGCAAAGCGACATTGTTTCGCTCCACCTTGCAGTTACACCGCAAACAATAAATTTGGCTGATAATGAATTCTTTGCAAAAATGAAAAACAGCGCATTTTTAATCAACACTGCCCGTGGCGATTTGGTAGATAACGAAGCGCTCAAAAACGCACTTTTAAGCGGTGAAATTGCAGGCGCAGGGCTTGATGTTTTTACTCCCGAACCGCTTGAAAAAGATAATATTTTGCTTGATGGCAGGCTCAAAGATAAGCTTATTTTAACCCCTCATATTGCAGGAATAACAAGCTTGACAGTTGAAAGAATTTATAAAAACATTTATGAAAATATGCAAAATATCGCTTGTCAAAAAGAGCTTAAAAACAGAGTAAATTAAGGCGAACAATGTTCGCCGCTACAGTTCTTTAATTCAAATTAACCAAAACAAAAAGGATGCCGCTGGGCATCCTTTTTTTAACCTTATTAACCTTATTAATCTTTTTTCTTTCCGTGGATATAAACGCTGAGCACTTTTAAATTGTGGTCATCCTTTAAAATATTTTTATCAACCACTGCAAAATCGGCATATTCACCCGGTGCAAGTTTAGTACATTCGGCATTATTCCTATAAGTCAAACACATTTTGTCATTAACAAGCGGAACAACCGCCCTGCCCTGCAAATCAACAACTTTAGCTTCATCATAAGCAAGCGGAATACTATAGCCCATATAAACAATATTTTTGCCCTTAACCACCATAACGGAGTAAGTACTGTTATGCTCATCAAGAGAAATAAAATCTGCATTAGTAAACACAGTTTCCATCAAATTCGCCTCGTAAATGTCATATTTTACAGCAATAATAATACAAAACAATCAAAATGTCAAATATTTTAACTAAAATTCAAAAACGAGAGTCGATTACTCAACTCTCGTCTATGATTTCTTTTGTTTGTCAGCCGATTTTCAACCGCTTTTTTGAACTTTGATGAAGCACTGTTGCTCCTTCTCTTAGCCAAAATATCTTTGAAGAAGACCCTCAAATGCCTTACCGTGTCTTGCTTTTGAGGCGGGCAACCTACTACGAAACAGTCCCCCGGACTGTTTCTCCCAAATTTTTTGCTCCTGTCAGTCGCATAATTTGGAGTAGCTTGGCAAGGGATGAAGCACTGTTGCACTTTCTCTTAGCCAAAATATCTTTGAAGAAGACCCTCAAATGCTTTACCGTGTCTTGCTTCATCCCTTGCCATTTCGTGTACAGCGTCGTGGATAGCGTCAAGACCCTGTTCCTTAGCAAGCTTTGCAAGCTGAGTTTTGCCGAGTGTTGCGCCGTTTTCCGCAGCAGCACGCATTTCAAGGTTTTTCTTTGTTGAATCTGTTACAACCTCGCCGAGCATTTCAGCAAATCTTGAAGCGTGGTCAGCTTCTTCATAAGCTGCCTTTTCCCAGTAAAGACCGATTTCAGGATAACCCTCTCTGAAAGCAACTCTTGCCATTGCAAGATACATACCAACCTCACTGCATTCGCCGTTGAAGTTGTCACGAAGACCCTGAACGATTTCTTCGCTTACGCCGTCGATGATACCAACCTTGTGCTCAGCAGCCCAAGTTGTTTCACCCTCTTCACGAACTGCCATCTTTGCACCGCAAACCGGGCAAACATCGATAGGTTCGTCACTTTCATAACCGCATACCGGACAATAATACTTCTTAGCCATAATAATTACTCCTTTAAATTAAAATTATTTTAGTTTTTACTTTTACAGCCTTTGCATATTCCGCTGTAATATACATCTCTGTGCTCGATATCAAAACCGTCAATGCCGTTTTCATTGCTGATATTACATATAAAATCAAATATTCCACCGCAACATCTGCATTTAAAATGAGCGTGAAAATCAGGATTTGCGTCATATCTGATTTTTTCACTCTCAATAACAACGGGCATTATCAAACCACATTCGGAAAGAGTTTGCAAGCAGTTATATACAGTAGTTTTTGAAAACGACGGGTTTTCCTCAACCAAATTTTTATACACCGTGTCAACATCAGGGTGAATTCTGTTTTCATAAAGAAACTTATAAACAGCAATTCTTTGAGCAGTAGCTTTAATACCCTTTTGCTTAAAAAGCTCTGTAATTTCTTTTGTTTGCATTGACTCACTTCCTTTCGCTAATTTGTAACGATTGCTAACTTATATCGATTACAATTTAGATTATACACATATTTTTCGATTTGTCAACACTTTTTTGAAAAAAAGATAAAAAATAAGGCGACAACAAGTCGCCCTACGAAAATCTTATCATTTTAAACTATTTAATACAGAAAAATCACCGTAGTGGCGAACAGTGTTCGCCCGCAAAATAACAAATCACCAGAACATATTTTGCTCGGCGTTATACTCAAAACCTGCTGCTTTGAGTTTTTCAACAAGGTCGGTTTTATCAATATCCATATCATCGCACAAAGCGTCAAGATTTTGATAAAAATCACGAAGTTTAAGATTAATAACGCTCATAAGCATAACAGGGTCATTTGGAAGAGACATAATTTTCTCCTTTCAATTTCGGGTTCATAATATAATCAAGCGGTTTTTGCCAAAAATTCAAGCAAAGCAAAGCGGTGAGCAAAATGATGAGCGCAAGCGCAACCCATTCCCAACCCGGTCCGATTTTGCGAATAAGATAAAACAAACCCGCATTTTTCATAATATAAAGAAGCGGTCGGTGATAAACATAAATTTGAAGCGTTTTTGAACCGTACTTAGTTGTTTTAAGTTCTTTTCTCGGGCAAAGAGAAATGATTGAAAAAATAAGAAGCGAAACAACAACAAAATAAGCAAAGCGAAGCAGAGCACCGAAATCTTCAATATTATCGTCAAGCGCAAAATATTTTCTTCTTCCGCTCAAAAGAGGGAAAAGATTTTTGTTATCGTCATTAGTTAATGTAACAATTAAAACAAAAAGCGCAAAATAAACGGCTGAAAAAATCTTAGCACTCTTTTTTGAAGTCACTTCATTAATTTTATCGGCATCAAGAACATAACCGGCATAGAAAAACGGGAAAAATGTAACAAGGCGGAGAATACAAAGAAAATCAGTTTCGCCCTTCATATACCCCGCAAAGCAAGCGATAACAACGCTTGTAACAAAAACATATTTTGTATCAACCTTGCGAAGTGCCCAAACTATAAGATACCAAAGCGCCATTGCCATCATATACCACGGCACATCTTTTGCCGAAAAAATGTCAAAATACGAATGAACGCCGAATATTATGTTTGAAAAATAGTTCAGTATTCGTGCAAAAAAATAAAGCATTAAAAAAGAAAATGATTTTTTTATCGGCGCTTTGTCGCTGTTTATTGAATGTTTTGAAAAAAGTCCGCTCACAAAAACAAACGCCGGCATATGAAATGTGTAAATCACCATTGTCATTGTGCAAAACATCCTGCTTGAATCAAAATACTGCAAAGTAAGATGACCGAGCACAACCAAAAAAATTAAAAAAAGCTTTAAATTGTCCCAAAGTGAAATTCTTTTGCCCATTTTAAACCCCAAAAACAAAAATAGTATCTAATATATAAATTAATTTAGCACATAATATGTTCATTTTCAATAATTATATTTTAAATATATAATTTTATATTGAATATTTTTAAAAATTATGTAATAATAAAATGTATTTTTAATATGGAATATTATACATAAAGGTGAAAAGGGTGAAAAAATGATGAATTTTGAAGAACTTGCAAATTTACTTTTTCCGAATATAGACAAAACACCTGAATATTACGAAGAAAAATATCCTGCGAGAAATCTTAAAGAGGGTGCAAGGGTTACCCGTTTTGCACCAAGTCCTACAGGATATCTTCACTTCGGTAATCTTTATACCTGCTTTGCTTCATACTTGACTGCAAAGAATACCGGCGGTGTATTTTTTGTCAGAGTTGAGGACACGGACCAAAAGAGAAAAGTTGACGGCGCAGTTAATGCAATGCTCAAGGGTCTTGAAGTTTACGGTATTAAAGCTGACGAAGGTGTAATTGCCGAGGGCGAGGAAATCGGCGAATACGGTCCTTACTATCAAAGCGCAAGAAAAGAAATTTACCAAACATATGCAAAAAAGCTTGTAAAAGACGGTCTTGCTTACCCTTGCTTTTGCACTGCAGAGGAAATTGACGAAATTCGTGCCGAGCAGGAACACGAGGACATAAAAGGCTACTGGGGCAAATATGCAAAGTGCCGCAACCTCACTTTTGACGAAATAAAGGCAAATATCGAAAAGGGTATGCCGTGGACATTAAGGCTCAAATCGCCGGGCGAAATTGAAAAGAAATGCTACTTTGACGATATGATTAAGGGCAAGATTGAAATGCCTGAGAATATGATTGATGTAGTCCTTTTAAAAACAGACGGTATTCCTACTTACCACTTTGCGCACGCTGTTGACGACCATCTTATGAGGACAACTCATGTTACAAGAGGTGACGAGTGGATAGCTTCCGTGCCTCTCCACCTTCAGCTTTTCAAGGTTCTCGGTTTCAAGCCTGTTAAGTATGCTCATGTTGCCCCTATTATGAAAGAGGAAAACGGCGGCAAGCGCAAACTTTCAAAGCGTAAAGACCCTGAAGCGGCAGTTTCATATTATTCCGAGGTTGGCTTCCCTGCCGATTCTGTTAACGAATATATGATGACTATTTTGAACTCTAATTTTGAAGATTGGAGGAGAGCGAACGCTGACGCAAGCGTTACCGATTTTCCGTTTAATCTTAAAAAGATGAGTGCGTCGGGTGCTCTTTTTGATATTGTCAAGCTTACCGACATTTCAAAAAATGTTATCAGCAAGATGAAAGCGGACAAAGTATTTGCTCTTTCAAACGAATGGGCAAAGGAATATAACGAAAAGCTTGCAAGCCTTTATGCCAAGGATGAAAAGTATGCTACTGACATTCTTAACATTGACCGTGAAAACAAGAAGCCGAGGAAAGATATTGCAAAATGGTCGGACATTCCCGATTACATCAGCTATATGTACGATGAAACATTTATCCCTTGCTACGACCTTTGCGGCAATGCGACAAACGAACTTGCAGTTGATGTTATAGAAAAATATATAAATGTTGTGAACCTTAGTGACGACAAGGACGCTTGGTTTGCAAGAATTAAAGAAATTTGTGCCCCTTGCGGCTGTACACCTAATGTTAAGGAATATAAGCAAAATCCTGAAAACTTTAGGGGCCATGTTGGCGATGTGTCAACAATTATCCGTGTTGCACTTACCGGCAGGACAAACACACCCGACCTTTATTCCATCACCGCTCTTTTGGGTGAAGAAAGAGTTAAAGGCAGGCTTAACAAGGCACTTGAATATTATAAGGAGAATAAATAATGGCTGAAATTGAAAACAACGAAGAAATAAAAGCACCGTCAAATTTCATTCACGATTTTATTGACGAAGATTTAGCGCAGGGAAAATACAGCAAAATTCAAACCCGTTTCCCTCCGGAGCCTAACGGTTATCTTCATATAGGTCACGCAAAGGCTATATGCATTAACTTCGGCGTTAAGCAAAAGTACAACGGCGTTTGCAACCTCCGACTTGACGATACAAACCCTATTAAGGAAGATACCGAATATGTTGACGCTATTATGGAGGACATTAAGTGGCTCGGCTTTGACTGGGACAATGTTTACTATGCGTCAGACTATTTTGACTTTTTATATGAATGTGCAATTAAGCTTATCAAAAAAGGAAAAGCTTATGTTTGCGAGCTTACGCCTGAGCAAATGAGAGAGTACCGTGGCACTCTTACCGAGCCGGGTAAAAATTCGCCGTACCGTGACAGAAGCATTGAGGAAAACCTTGAGCTTTTTGACAGAATGACAAAGGGTGAATTTGAAGAGGGCAAAATGGTGCTTCGTGCAAAGATTGATATGGCTTCGCCTAACCTTAATATGCGTGACCCTATCATTTACAGAATTATGTTTGCTCACCACCACAGAACGGGTGACAAATGGTGCGTATATCCTATGTATGACTTTGCTCATCCTCTTTCCGATGCTTATGAGGGTGTAACCCATTCGCTTTGCTCGCTTGAATTTGAAAATCACAGGCCTCTTTATAACTGGTTTGTTGACGAACTTATTGAGGGTGAAAAGCCAAGGCAGATTGAATTTGCGAGAATGAATCTTAACTACACGCTCACATCTAAGCGCAAGTGCTTAAAACTCGTTCAGGATAATATCGTATCAGGCTGGGACGACCCGAGAATGGCAACTATCAGCGGTATGAGGAGAAGAGGTTACCCTGCTGCGGCTATTCGTGATTTTTGCGAAAGAATCGGCGTATCAAAGGCATACAGCGTTATTGACTTTGCGCTTCTTGAAGCTTGCGTAAGGGATAATCTCGGCGCTAACTCACCGAGAGCCATGGCAGTTATCGACCCGGTTAAACTTGTTATTGACAATTACCCTGAAGACAAGATTGAAGAAATTGAATGTGAATATCATCCTGACCACCCTGAATACGGCAAAAGAATTATTCCGTTTAGCAAAGAGCTTTGGATAGAGCGCAACGACTTTATGGTTGAGCCTATTAAGAAGTACAGAAGGCTTTATGTAGGCAATGAAGTAAGGCTTTACAAGGCTTATTATGTAACCTGCACCGGCTACGACCTTGACGAGAACGGAGAAGTTTGCTGTGTTCACGCAACATATGACCCTGAAACTTTCGGCGGTGACTCACCTGACGGAAGAAAAGTTAAAGGCACTATTCACTGGGTATCGGCTAAGGAAAATGTACCTTGCGAAGTTCGTCTTTATGAAAGACTTTTCAATGTTCCTAACCCAAGCGACGAGGAGGGAGTAAGCTCATTTGAGGACAACCTTAACCCTGATTCGCTCAAAGTTGTGAACGGCTATGTTGAAAAAGCACTCGGCGAATGTGAAGTCGGTGCTAAATATCAGTTTATGAGAAACGGCTACTTCTGCAAAGACAAAGATTCAACAGACGATAAGCCTGTATTTAACAGAACGGTTGCACTGCGTGACAGTTTTAAAATTACAAAATAACGCACGAATTTTATTAGTAAGGTGATTTTAATTGAGTACAAGAAAAGACATAAAAAATATAGCAATCATTGCCCATGTTGACCACGGCAAGACTACTCTTGTTGACGAAATGCTTCATCAAAGCGGTATTTTTCGTGACAACGAGGCAGTGCAGGAAAGAGTAATGGACTCCAACGACCTTGAAAAAGAGCGTGGCATTACAATTCTTTCAAAAAACACATCTATCCACTATAAGGACACAAAAATCAACATCGTTGACACTCCGGGTCACGCCGATTTCGGCGGCGAAGTTGAGCGTATACTCACTATGGTTGACGGCGTACTTCTTGTTGTTGACGCTTTTGAGGGTTGTATGCCTCAGACCCGTTTCGTACTTAAAAAGGCGTTGGGTCTTAAAAAGACTCCGCTTGTTGTTGTTAACAAGATTGACCGTGACGGCGCAAGGCCGAAGGAAGTTATCGACGAAGTTCTCGACCTTTTCATTGAGCTCGGCGCTGACGATGACCAGATTGATTTTCCTGTTGTTTACGCTTCTGCAAGGGACGGTTATTCAAGCCTTGACCCTGATGTAAGAGAAGGTGATATGCGTCCGCTTCTTGACGCTATTCTTGAATACATACCATCCCCTACCGGCGACCCTGAAGGTCCTGCTCAAATCCTTTTTTCATCGCTTGAATATGACGATTATGTTGGCAGAATCGGCGTCGGCAGAGTTGAGAGAGGTACGGTCAAAGTTAACTCTCCTTATGTTCTTTGCAGGCAGGACGGAACTCAGGAAAATGTAAGATTTTCTAAAATTTATCAGTTTGAGGGTCTTAAAAGAGTTGACTGCAACGAGGCTGAATTCGGCGATATTATCTGCGTTGCAGGTATTGCCGACCTTAACATCGGTGAAACAGCTTGCGACCCTGACTGCATTGAGCCGCTTCCTTTCGTTAAAATTGATGAGCCTACAATTTCTATGAACTTTATGGTTAACGATTCGCCTTTTGCAGGCAAAGAGGGTAAATATGTTACATCCCGTAATCTTCGTGACCGTTTGTTTAAAGAAGTTGAAACAAATGTATCTATGAGAGTTGAAGAAACAGATTCTATGGACACATTCAAGGTTTCCGGCAGAGGTGAGCTTCACCTTTCGATTCTTATTGAAACTATGCGCCGTGAAAATTATGAATTCCAAGTTTCACGCCCTCAGGTTATCCTTAAAAAGGATGAAAACGGCAGAACTCTTGAACCTATGGAGCTTGCCATTATTGAAGTGCCGGAGGAATATGTCGGCAATGTTATGCAAAAGCTTTGCTCTCGCAAGGGTGAAATTGAAAATATGGACACCCGTTCAACAGGTATGACCCACCTTGAAATTAAAATTCCGTCAAGAGGTCTTATCGGCTACCGTTCAGAGTTTTTGACAGACACCAACGGTAACGGTATTATGAACCAACTGTTTGCCGGATATGAAGAATACAAGGGCGAGATTGAAACAAGAGACAGAGGTTCTATTGTAGTTCACGAAACAGGTACAACCACCGGTTACGGTCTTTGGAACACTCAGGACAGAGGTCGACTTTTCGTAGGTCCTGGCGTTGAAGTTTACGAGGGTATGATTGTCGGCGAATGTGCTAAGGACGAAGATATCGTTTGCAATGTTTGTAAGAAAAAGCATGTTACAAACACCCGTGCAAGCGGTTCTGACGAAGCGCTCAAGCTCGTTCCTCCTACCACCCTTTCGCTTGAACAGAGTATGGAATTCCTTGCAGATGATGAACTTTTGGAAGTTACACCAAAATCAATTCGTTTAAGAAAAACAATTCTTGATAAATCTCTCAGACTTAAAGCCGAGAGCAGGAAGAAATAAATTAATTTATATCGTGTTGTAGATAACACCTAACCATACATTTTCCACCGACTGTTTTGGTCGGTGGTTTTTGTTTACAAATCAGCCAAATATTGTTTATTGCTTCAATATAATATATTTGTTATAATATAATAAATTATTATTAAGGTGGTTCTTATGAAAAAAGCTATATCTATTCTTTTATCGTTTATATTAACCATTACATCAACATTTTGTTTTGGCGTCACCGCTTCGGCGGACGATGAAGTGTTTACATATGATAAAGCAACAAAAACATTAACGGTAGATGTTAAAGGCACTGTTTATGACAATGAAATTAATAAACTTGCATACAAAGATGAAATTGAAAGAGTAAATGTGCAAAAGAGTGTTACAGAGCTTGGTCTTAACGCATTTGCTTCCCTTTCTTCGCTTAAAAAACTTGTTGTTTTAAACCCGGACTGCGTTTTTAACAACAACGGAGTATTGCCAAACAGAAATGATATAACAATTTATTCCGGTGACAATTCGAGCACTTCTGCAGCAAAAATTCACGCAAGCGAACACGGCTATAATTTTAAACTTGTATATTATATTTCGTTTACAAATAATATGGGTACTACTGCAATAGTCAACGCTTTGGAAGATTACACTGCTGAAGATTTGGCTAAAGAAGCGCCGAGTTTTTCGTTTGAAACGGCTCACAATGAAAAAACAGGCAAAGAAACTGCTTGTGTTTGGAAGCCTGAGATTAAAGCGCCTAAAGATTTTCAAGGTCCTTACAAAGAAGATTACCGAATTTCCAATTTTACTAAAGAGCAAAAAATCACTTCGCCTACTTGCACAAAAGACGGCAAAATTGAATTGGTTTGCAACTTGTGCGGACATATTTTCAGCACAACAACTATTGAAGCAACAGGTCACGATTTCGGCGATAATAACAGCCTTCAATATTGCAAAAATTGCAATGAGCCTAACCCTAATTACACACCGCCGACAACCACCACTCAGCCATCAACTACAACTACTACACAGCCGACTACTACAGCACAGACAACCACCGCCGTTTCAACAACTCAAGTGCCTGCAAGCGAAACAACAACGCCTGCAACCACAGTTTCAACAACTTCGACTCCAAGCAGTCAGAGTGTTACAAGCGCCGTTACTGCAACCGCAACTGCAGCAAGCACTGAGTACCAACAAGCTCCTATAACTGCGGCGCAAACCGCCAAAACGGCTGACACAACAAAGAAAGCAAACAAAACTGTTAAAAAGCCTAAAAACACAAAAATTAAGAAATTAACTTCTAAAAAAGCAAATCTTACAATCACCTGGTCTAAAATAAGCGGCGTAAAAGGTTATCAAATTCAAGTTGCCACTGATAAAAAGTTTAAGAAAAACAAGAAAACAGTTACAATAAAAAAGCAGAAAACCACCAAGAAAACAATAAAAAAGCTTAAATCGGGCAAAAAATATTATGTAAGAATTCGCACATATAAAATTTCTAAAAACAAGAAAATATATTCTTCTTGGACAAAAGCCAAAACAGTTAAAATTAAATAGTGCAAAAGGAGAACCATAGAGAGGTTCTCCTTTTTGTTTTAATATATTACCTTTCAATCATTTTTGCAACTATAACCGACATATCGTCACGGTGCTTTTCGTCGCTTTTTTCGATTGCAATTTGCAAAATCGCCTTTGCCTTATCGGTTGGGTCAAGGTCGGGGTCGAGGCTCAAAAATTCTTCAAGCCAAGTTTCGCTTGTGTCGGTTATACCGTCGCTCATCATAACGATTTCGTCACCCGTATTAAGCACCGTTGTGCGCTTTGCAAACTCAACCCCACGCAAAATACCTGCCGGCATAGAAGTAAGTTCGCACTTTGTGACCCTATTGTTTTTAACAATATAGGAACGAGGCGCACCGGCTTTGTAAAATTCGCACTTGCCGCTGAAAAGGTCAACACGAACGCAATCGAGAGTTGCAAGGCTTTCCTCGTGGCTTTTGACAAGCAGTGCGCTGTTAACAACCTTTAGCGACGAATCAAAGCCGAAACCTGCGCTAAGAAGCTTTGACAAAAGACCTGCGCCCATTGCTCCGTCAAGCGCCGCCCTGCTGCCCTTTCCCATTCCGTCACTGATTATAAAAATCATATGACCACGGGAGTCGTTTATCGTTTTGATAGTATCGCCGCACAAGTTGCCCTCGGCACAGTATTGGGAAAATCCGACGCTCATTTTAAAATTAGGTTTTTCCATAAAGGAAATCATTGTGCCGGCAGAAGAAATATTTATTTTGCCCCGCTCAAATTCACGCTTGCATATTTTGCACATTTCGTTTGTAAGGCGTGGGTTATCAAGTCCTTTGGTATCGTTTGGAGCAAGAATTTCTATTCTCGTTCGGTCGTACTTGTCCACCACCACTGAAATATTTTCGGGAAAAATATCGTATTCGCCGAGTATTCGCCTAATCTTTCCTGCCGATTTAAAATCAAAGCTTTCCGCCTCGTCAAATTCAAACGCCAAATCGGCAAGCATATCGGAAATAGAAAAAAATTGGTCGGACGCCACCATTCGTATCTCACTTTCATTTGGGTCAACGACCGACAGCGAATTAATCTTTTCCCTCACATCCCTGACGCTTTCACTGACTTGAGCCAAAGCCGAGGAAGCGAAACGCAGGCGCACAACGAGGCTCTGCCTTAAACTGCCCTCCGGAGCAATATCCGCTCCGCTTTCCCACAAATCTGTAAGCTTTGAAGTAACAACATTCGGCAGCAAGCAAAGAATTACGCCCGCAATAAAACTTTCGGCTACAGAGCAGATGGAAAATGCGCCGAGGTCTGCCGAAACGGCAAAAAATGCCATTGAAAGAGTAAACGCAAGTGAAATTGCAAGGCTTGAAAACGAAGTGAACAGACTGCAAAGAAGCGAAGAAAACGCATATGCGCCGAGGAGGAAAAGTCCGTTTTCCTCAGTTATTCCGAGAGCAAAGCCGAGGCAGAGCGAAATGATAAGCGCAAAGCGCTGAGAGCCGAAACGAACGGTGCTCAAAATAACAAGCACTGCCACAATTCTTGCAAACGATACACCGCCGACTTTAATAAAAGAAAGAGATGACAAAATTATTGAAGCGCAAGCCAAAACGCAGGTCAAATCTGTTATCGGCAGCGCCTTTAGTTTCAACCTTTTCAAGCTGCAATTTGCCGCACGGTAAAAGAAAAAAGTGCAGCCGAGCGCAAGTATTGCTTCGCCGAGAGTTACCGCATATTCGGCAAAAATCGCCCCGCTTTTTACATTCATAACAATTCCGGTTGAAAAAACGCTCAAGCAGGAAATGAGCATAGTTAAAAAAGTTTCTCTTTTAACCTTAAAAAAAATCAATGCAAATGTGCCAAGCGTGCAAATAAAAACGGAACTTATGTACCTAATCGCATCATTTTCGGGGCAAAAGACGATATAGCCGAGTGCCGAGCCGACAGTGGCAAAAATCAAATTTGTTTTGCTCGACACTGCGATAAGCGAAACGGCAAAAGGTGCGCATCCGCCAACAACACTTGAGCGGCAAAGAAAAAAAGCTACCAAGCCCCAAAGCGTGCGTTTTGCCCACATTGATATATTTTTTATTTCTTTTTCAGGTATTTTTATTTTATCTTTTACAGTCATTTTTACACTTCCCACAGTGCATTATAAAATAAAGAGATTAAAAATTCTGTAAAAAGAGAAAAAGAAAAAGCTGTCAGTTAAAACCGACAGCCGTAGTTTTTTAGCAATAAGTGTTTAATTAAACAAAATATTATAATGAAATTCAGATTTGCCTTTGTCAAAATACCACTCGCACTCGCCTTTATATTTTTTTGCGATTCTTTCAATACTCTTTGTGCCGAAGCCGTGAAAAGCCTTTTCACTTTTTGTGCTGAACAGTTTGCTGCCGTCGCTTTGCGGGCTGTGCGAACTTGAATTTATAACGCTCAAAACAGTGATTGTGTTATTCACTTTGGTTTCAAGGCTTACAAAAGCATTTTTTGAGCCGATTGAAGCTTCAAGCGCATTATCAAGAAGATTTGACAAAAGCGACACCAAATCGTTATCGTCAATAAAAGCCAAGTTTGCCGCTCTGACTTCAACATTAAATTCAATATTATTCTTTTCAAAAAGGTGCGAATACTTACTCAAAATAAGGTCGAACATTTTGTTTTTGGTTTTGCCGATAAATTGATATTCGTCAAAATCATTCTGAATTTTGCTTAGATATTTTTTAATATCGTCAATATTTTCCATAGAATTTATTGCGGCAAAATGGTGCTTAATATCGTGAACAAGCACTCGCTCGTCCTCATTTTTCTTTTCAAGAAGCTCATAAAAGGTAGTATTGATTTCATTTTTCTGCTTTTCATCTCGAAGAAGCGAAAGCTCGTTTTCCTGCTCATTTATGTGCTCATTATAAATGAAAATAAAGCAACAAAAAGCAGTACCGACAATGCTCATCATCAAATAAAGAAATCTATAGTTTGAAAGTATATTTTCGTGAGCATAAGGGATAAACGAGGATATTAAAAGAAGTGTAACAAAAACAGGAACACAAAGAAAAACAATGTTTCTTTTTAAATTTTGACTTTCGGTTTTTCTTTTTCTTGCAATTAATAATGAAAACAGCTTTGCAACAATGAGATATAAAACCTTTGAAATAATACTCATAATCAAAACATTATAAGCTTTCATTTTTATATCAACACCGATTCCGAGCACTCCTGCTGCGTCAGGCACAATCAGAAAGCCTATCATTTCGGTTGTGTCCATAATGGCGGTTGATAAAGCGGAATAAAAAAGACCCGTTGTCCATTTGGTTTTGAAAAAAACCATACAGCTTATATAAACAAGAGTGAGGTAAACAGCCGTGTTTATAAACATATTTGTGTTAAACAAAATATTAAACACATCACCCAAAAGCGATATGCCGACCATGGAAAAAATCGTTATTGTTTTGTTACATCTTTTTTCAAAAATATCGCTGAAATATATATAATTGATAAACGCTTCAAAAACATAAGCCAAAGCATAGCAGATGGTTATTACCGAGTTTGCATCTATTTTCATCAATAATTCTCCATAATTTTTATAAAATCATGCCTAAACTGCGACCTTTTGTGATAAGCAACAGGAATTTGGTATTCGCCGCAAAGCATCACATATTCACGGCAATAATAAGTTATATAGTTTGCATTGATTAAATAGCTTTTGTGAGGGGTAAGAAAGTAAGTACGGTTAATATTTCTTTCCCACTCTTTTATTGAATCATAGCTTTTGTACGACCTCGTTTTTGTGTGAACGGTTGTGGTTCTGCCCGTTATTTCAACAAAAATTATCTCTCGTCTTTTTATTTCAAAAATATTGCTGTCCTCGTCTTTAAGCCTAAAACCGACTTCCGCCTCATCCACCATTGAAACGGCTTTGTCAATACCTTTCATAAATCTGTCACGATTGATAGGCTTGTCAAAAAATCGAACTATTCCCAAATCGAGTGCGTCATCAAGATAATGGTTATACGCCGTAACGCAAATGATAACTATATCCTGATTTTTCTCTTTAAGCTTCCTGCCGACTTTGATGCCGTCGATATTATCCATTTCAATATCCAAAAAAGCAATATCAAACACATCGCCGAATTCAACAAGTTTTTCACCCGAAGTAAACTCAAAAATATCAAACAAAATATTATTATCCCTGCCGTAATCACTCAGGCACTTTTTGATATCGTCTATACACTTTTGTTCGTCGTCGCAAATTGCTATTCTCATACTTTTCCATCCGGTTTTAAAATAATAATTAATTATACATCAAAATATAACGATAAAAATATTTGTTACAAAAAAGCACATTTTTAAGATAAAATTGCACATTATAAAGGCGACCACAGGTCGCCCCTACGAAAATCTTATCATTTTAGACTATCTAAATCAGAAAAAACACCGTAGGGGCGAACTGCGTTCGCCTTCTAAATTAAAAATCAAACGCTCATCGTTTTAAGCTTTGCAAGAAGTGTTACAAAAAAGCACCACACAAGTTGAAAAGCAACTACTCTTATTGCGCCGAGCTGTTCAAAACCGCCCAAAAATGCAAGAAGTGAAATTACACCCAAGCCGATTGCACAGCCAAAAGAGATAAGAACAGCCAAAAGTTTCCTCGTTTCCTGCAAATTTTCAGCGCCGACCACGGCTGAAATAAGACCGAGAGCAGAGCCGTTATGAACGATATAAGCCGGTGAAGTTTCGGCATACATATTTGAATATTTTTCAAAAGTTCTGCCGTTTGAAGCATTCATTACTCTTATATATCCGTCAGGAACTTCAAAAAGTTCTGCCAAGCTTTCATCATTAATAAACGGGTCGTTACTTTTTACAAGAATTGTCATTCCGCTTTTTTCAAGCTTTTTTAACATTTTCTTTAGCTGAGGGTCAGCATAATAATTAACAAGGAAAAACGCCATAAGCTCCCCTGCCTCGGCAAAATAAAGAACTTTCCAGCCCTTTTGATTATATTCACGCTCTTTCTTTTCGGTAAGAACGGGAACACCGTGGTGAATAAGCAAATCTCTTGTGCCTACAAGCACTTTCTTTTTATATATCCAAGCCGAAACACCGAGCCTATCCTCATAAACTGCGTCCTCAACCTCAGGCATAATATGGTCTTTGCCGCACACCTGCTTATTAAAAGCGGTAACGAGCGGACTTTTTGTTTTGTTAACAACAGCCATAGTCTTTTTTATACAGTCTTCCATCTTATTTTCATAAATAGACTTCATCCTGTAAATACTGCAACAGTCATTGCCAAACAAATCTTGCGCTTCAATTACAATGGCATTTGCATCTTTTGTAACATTTGCGCCCTCAAAACCGTTAACCATAGCGCCCCTGATTCTTAGCTGTTTTGAAAGGGAGAGCAAAGTATTGTTTGTGCAAAACATTGCGTAGCAAGGCGTTGAAATAAGAAACAGGCAAACAAAAACATTTATGCCCAAGTGCCAATTTTGATTAATAATCGCTATTATTACAGAGATTATAACACTGAGCGCACCACCGATATAAAAAATGCATTTGCTGATTTTATCTGCCGGTTCGTCACTGCTTGCAATGTCAAGAAAACGGCTTGAATTCTCCGTCTTTATACTCGTTTTCAAATTAGGTTCGCCCATAAGCAAACCCTTGCTTATTATTTGTGCGTCAACCTTATTTACAATAGGCTCAACGGTATATTTTTCCTTTTGATTTGTAATAAAATGATAGTCGCTTCTTATCCTCGTTACAAAAGCATATTTGCCCATAGTTGCCATAAACAGCGCAAACGCACCGGCAAAAGGATAAAGAAGCCCTTCGTCAATCAAAAGATTGCTGTCAAACAAAAGCAAAACGGTATGAGTAAGCACAACCACTTCACCTAATGCGATTGGAAAATCACTGTTAATACCGTTTTTAAGCTTAAATCCGTGCAAAATAATTTTTATATTTACAGCCAAAGCAGCAACAAAAAGCACAAGCGTTGTAATTATATACGGCACATCGTCAAGCAAAAACGACGGTAAATACGAACTGTCCTTTGCGCCGGTAAGAATACCCAAGAGAACAGTCAACACAAGTGTTATTTTTAAACTTAAAGAACTTGACTGTTTTGAGCGACTGAGCTTTTTGGAGAAAACTTCCTGTTCGTTTGAAAGATTGTATTCTTTTTTTACAACCGTATCTTTATCTGCCTTTGCCGCTTCCTCAATATCTTCGGGGCTGAAAATGCGAAACTTGTTAACCTTATCTTTTCTTCTTTCGATAAGTTGTTTTTCAGCTAAATCTTCGTCGATTTTATCAATTTTCTGCGTTTCATCGTCAAAACCGTCAAGAACTATTTGAACAGCTTCTTCCTCTTGCCTTTGCTCCTCCAACTGCTCTTTTTTCGCCATAATTTCTTCTCTTGTTAAGGCAAAATTGGCATTGTCAATTTCGTCAATAGCATAAATCATCGGCATTTCGTCAAGCCCGCTTTGCTTATCATGCTTTGGCTTTGTAGTAATTGTGGCAGAGCGTTCTATTAAAACAGGAGGCTCTTTAGAATAAACCTGTTCATTATTCTTTTTTCCCGAAAAGAAGCTTCGTGAAACCGTTTTTTGCTCGTTAACAGCTTTGTCCTGAGCCTTTGGTTTAAACTCAATATGTTTTGTTTTTTCAAGATTTTCGCTTATCGGCGGTCTTATTTTTGTTTTGTCAAATTCCGAGCTTTTTTCGTGATTATTATTTTCATTTCTTACGGGTATTTCAACACGCTTCACCTGAACATTATTGTTTGAAGTGCCGCTATTTGCCGACTGCGCCTGCCTGACAGACTTTTGCCTTACTTCCTCCGCCTGCCTGATTATTTCATCGATAGATAAACTTTCTTTCATAATTTACACTCTCTCATTCATCAAAGACCGAGCCTTTGCCTTGCGACTTCATACATAATTACGCTTGAAGCGACAGAAGCGTTGAGCGAATTAACCTTTCCCCTCATAGGAAGTGAAACGGTAACATCGCATTTTTCTTTAATAAGCCTGCCTACGCCGCTTCCCTCATTTCCGACAACAATAGCACAACCGCCCGAAAAATCAGTCTTGCACCACGGCTGACCGTCCATATCTGCGCAGTAAACCCAGATATTTTGCTTTTTAAGTTCGTCAATAGTTGAAGCCAAGTTGCCTACCCTTGCAACCTTAACATATTCAAGCGCACCGCAAGAGGTTTTGGCAACAATAAAATTAAGACCTACATTTCTTCTTTTTGGAATAATGATGCCGTGAACGCCGCAAGCCTCCGCAGTTCTTATAATAGCGCCCAAATTATGGCTGTCCTCAATCTCATCGCAAATAACAATAAACGGCGCTTCGCCCTTGCTTTTTGCATATTCAAGAATTTCATCAACGCTTGAATACGAATGAGCCGGAACATTGGCAACAACACCCTGATGATTTGCACCTGCGCACATAAAATCAAGCTTTTTCCTGTCAACATTTTTTACCACAATTTTGTTTTCCTTGCACATTGCAATAATACGATTGATTGAGCCCTCTTTTTCGCCCTTTGCAATGAGCACATTTTCAACTTCCCTGCCGCTTTTGAGCAGTTCTATAACGGCATTTCTGCCTATAATCAAATTGTCGTTTGTTTTGTAATCTTTTTCTTCTCTTGGCATATTTTGTATCTCCGTAAAATTATTCAGTTTAATTATAACATTATATAGTGCTTATTTCAATTATAAATTACAGTTTGCGGCATATGCTTTTTCTCATATCAAGCCGACAAAAAAGGACCGCACGGCAATGTGCAGTCCTTTAAATTTTAATGGTTTATTTTGTTTTTACCTTCTTAACATTTGACCAGTCGGAATAAACTTTCTTTCCGTTTACGGTTTTATATGAACGAACTTTAATATAATATGTTTTCTTCTTTTTAAGGTCTTTTACTGTTTTAGAAGTTGTTGTTGCTTTCTTAACTGTTGCGGTTTTAGAGGTTTTCTTCGTAAACTTTTTAGATGTAGAATACTTAACCTGATAACCCTTTGCGTTTGAAACCTTTTTCCAAGTTACTTTAAAGCCTTTCTTTTGAGCCGTAATCTTGCTGATAGAGGTCTTTTTAGGTTTCTTTGTCTTTGATTTTGAAGCAGCTTTTGTGGTTGAAGTGCTCGAAGCCTTTGTTGTTGAAGGCTCGTTAGCTTTGCTCAAAGTCTTATTAAGGTTGTTCATAAGCTGTGAAGCTCTTTCAACTCTTGCAGCGTCTGCCGTTACAGCAGTTGTAGTAGTCGTTGTTTTAGCCTGAGAACCTGAAGCTGTCGGAGCAGTTGTCCTTGTAGGAATGATATTGCTCGGAAGATTTACATCCGGCTTTGTAATTGTTACATCAGGCTTTGTAATTGTTAAATCATGCTTTGTGATTGTTATATCGGGAATTGTAATTGACGGAGCGGTAATCGTAGCAGAAGTGTCCGGAATTGAAATTGACGGAACGGTTATTGAAACGCTTGGAGTTGTTTGGGTACTTTCAAAAAGAGCATAAAAATACTGAGTAGTACCGCTAATCACTTCAACATTAATAGTCGCTTCTGTTGAATAAGGCTTTTCATCTGTTATATCCTGAAGATTTTTGTACCATGCAACAAATTTATAACCCTCGTTAGACTTTGCACTCAAAGTTACGGTATTGCCTGAAACAGACTTTTCAACTTCACCGCTTTTTGCAGGAGCAACAACAAAGTTAACATCGCTTCTTGCTTCACTTGTCGAGGTACTGATATTACTGAGCGAACTTACAAGCGAGCTGAGGTCGATTTTGTCGCCGAGAGCCGCATTTGCACTTACTGCGCCTATAGTAAGGCTAAGCACAAGTATTGCTGAGATAAATAATGATAAAGCTTTTTTCATAGTATAATTCCTCCTAAATACTATATATACTTTAAAACATCTATAATATCGGTAATAACCGGAATATCTTTGCTTAAATCTTTGTCTTTAAACCAGCCCCAATTCATACGAATTGCATTCATACCCGAATCAAGAGCACCCTGAATATCGTTTATGGGATGGTCGCCGACATATACACATTCCTCGGTTTTTAAGCCAAGTTTATCAGCCGTATATTTAAACAGCGCCGGGTCAGGCTTATGGACGCCGACATCACCGCTCACAACAGTAATATCGCAATATTTTCTAAGCCCGCTTTCATCAAGCTTATGGTTTTGAAGATATGACGGACCGTTTGTAATTATGCCGACAATTAAACCACGCTCTTTAAGCTCTTTTAAAAGCGGCACAGTATTTTTAAAAATAACGCAGCAATCGCCGAAACGGGTATCATAGTGGTTTGCAAGAACTGTTTTTGACGGTGCGTCACTCCAGTGCCACTTATCTATTAAGCTTTGATACCATTCTTCCCTGTCAACATAGCCGCCGTTGCCGGTAGATACCATATCTTCTTTTCTTCTGTTTTTTTCCTGCAGGGAAATGTCGGGGCAAAACTCGTCCAAAAAAAGGTCCATATATTTTTCAAATGCCGCCGTTCTGTCCTGCAAAGTTTCGTCAAAATCAAATAATACTGCTTTTATCATAAATGAGTTGTTTTTCAAGTTCCTCTACTGATGAAAATTGTTTCTCCCCTCTTAAATATCTGACAAGTTCAACTCTTATATTTTCATTATATAAATCGCCCGAAAAGTCAAAAATATGAGTTTCGGCAAGCGGGGAATCGAGTTTAAAAGTAGGTCTTATACCCAAGTTGGTAAAAGACTTATATTCCTTGCCGAAAACGAAAGTACGGCTTTCATAAACACCGTATTTAGGCACTACCAAGCTTTGAGGCAAACGCTGGTTAATAGTCGGAAAACCGATTGTGCGCCCCCTCATATCGCCCGATATTACCGGAGATTCAAAAGTAAAATTGTAGCCGAGCATTTCGTTTGCCTGCTCAATTTCACCGCATTTGATACAATTCCTGATTCGTGTTGAAGAAATAGGTTTGCCGTCAAAATCAAGATGCTCAAGAATTCTTACCCAAACATCACGCTTTTCAAGATAATTTCGCATATCGTTAGCCGACCAAGACGCATTCTTGCCGAATCGAAAATTAAAACCGCACAAAACTGTTTGTGCCCTAAATCTGTCAAGTAAAATTTTATTTATAAAATCTTCGCCGTCCATATGCTTAATCTGTTCAAAATCGGCAAACACAGTGTTTTTGTACCTTTTTTGAAACAAGCTTTTTTGAAGCAGCGAAAATTTGTTGTTAACGCAGTAAATAACTGTGTTTTCAGCACCGGTTATTACAGTTTGGTGTGCCCTGTGCATCCCGTCAAAGTCGCCGAGAGCCACGGCTCGCCTTTGAATTATGTTGTTACTTTTCATACCTGCTAATCACGCTTTACAAGCAGCCTTTCTACGCAAAGCTCATTAGTATCATTATTATATCTTCCAAGTCCCAAAAATCCTATATCTTGAGAATACACCTTATAGCTTTTGTTTTCAAGTGTTTTTTTTATACGATTTGCATCAAGTGGAGCGCCATTTTGAAATCTTTTTGCCTGAAGCGGAGAAACAAAAACGCTTTCATAAGAAGAAAACATTTCCTCCACACTTTTAAGCACATCATCAAAACCAAGCTCGTTATCTTTTCTTTCCTGCATATTTTCAAGGCTTACGCAGTTTTGGAGAGTAAAACCCATTGCAAGTGTTCTTTCAAGCTCAGTCATAACAGCGCCGCAGCCAAGTTTTTTGCCTATATCGTCAATCAAAGTTCTTATGTATGTACCTTTTGAGCAAATCACATTGATTGTATAAAGATTTTCAGCCTCACTGCAAAGTTCTTTTACAAGAGTAAGTTCTTTAATTTCAACCTCTCTTGCTTTTCGCTCAACCTCAATGCCTTTTCTTGCCAAATCGTAAAGCCTTTGACCGTCAACGCTGACAGCGGAATACATCGGCGGAATTTGATTGATTTTACCGTGAAAATCGTCAAGCGCCTTTTCAACATCGTCAATACCGACATTAACCTCGTATTCACCCGTGATTTCACCCGTTATGTCAAGCGTGTTTGTAGTTTTGCCCAAAAGAAACTGAGCCTTATAACCCTTGTCACTGTCAGGCAAATAATTTAAAAACCTTGTTGCGCCGCCGAGCATAATAGGCAAAACACCGGTAGCCATAGGGTCAAGCGTACCGGTATGCCCTGCCTTTTTTTCCCTCGTTATGCCACGAACTTTTGCAACAACGCCAAAAGAAGTAATATCCTTTGGTTTATTAATACAAATTATACCTGTCATGCAAGTATCTCCTTGCTTTTTTCAACCAAAAGCCTTCTTGCTTCCTTAACATCGCAGTCGAACCTGCAACCTGCCGCCTGAGCGTGACCGCCGCCGCCGAAACACTTAGCAAGTTCTGCAGCATTAACGCTTTCAAATGTTCTGATTGAAGCTTTGCACGAACCGTCCGGCTTTTCCGTAATTGTTATGCCGATTTCAACGCCCTCAATTTGCCTTGTAAGAGGAGCAAGGCCCTCTGTTTCCTGCATATTTGAGCCTGTAAGCTGAAACATTTCCTGAGTGACGGTGATAACCGCAACCCTTTCGTGTTCATAAAAGCGCATAGTTTCGATGGCAAGCCTTTCAAGTCTTGCATAAGTCTTGGTTTTCGTTTCAAACATAATACGGTTGATTTTTCCGTTATCGGCGCCTGCTTCAATAAGGTTTGCAGCAACACGATAAGTCTGCGCCGTTGTTGAATCGTAGCGGAAACAACCCGTATCGGTAGTTAAACCCGTATAAAGGCAGTTTGCTATCTTTTTGTCAACTTCAACTCCGAGTGCGAGAACCACCTCATACATAATTTGGCAAGCCGCCGGAACATCCTCAAGAAGAAGATAATCGGCATACTCGGTATTTGTTGAATGGTGGTCAATACACATATCAATCTTGTACTGTTCTTCAAGACCGCCCAAAAGGTTAATTGTAGCCACATCAACGGCAACCACATATTCGGGTTTAAATTTGATTTCGACAATATCGTCAAAAAGATAATTGTACTTTTTCGGAATAGAATCTGCATTAATTACCTCACAAATCTTTCCGATTTTCATAAGTGCACGACAAAGCGCATAGCCGCAACCGAGAGTATCCCCGTCGGGGTTTGCGTGAGTAAGAATAAGAATATTATCTTTTTCTTTCAATATGTCTGCACACTGTTTTACACTAATCTTCATGATTTAATTCCTTAATTTTTTCAAAAAGGTCCATACCCTTTTCAATAGAATCGTCGGCAATAAACTTCAGCTCCGGACTTTTTCTTAAATGAAGCCTTGAACCGAGCTGCTTTCTGATATAGCCTTGAGCGCTTTCAAGACCTTTAACAGATTTTTTAGCCGATTCAATACCGTCCATTGCACTGATATAAACCTTTGCGTAGCTTAAATCACCGCTCACATCAACTTTAACAACAGTAAGCATATCGCTGATTCTCGGGTCTTTAAGCTCACGCATTATTGAAACAATCTCTCTTTTAATATCTTCGCTTATTCTGTCAATATGAAATCCAGCCATAATTAATCCCTATATTCCTCAACAATGTATGCCTGAAGAATATCGCCTGATTGAATGTCATCCCAACCGTCAAGACTGATACCGCATTCGTAACCCGATGAAACTTCCTTGACCTCATCCTTAAACCTCTTGAGGTTTGCAAGCTTAACATCGGCAATTTGCTTACCGTTTCTGATAACTCTTACTTTACCGTCACGCTTAATTGTACCGCCGGTTACAAGTGAACCTGCAATAGTGCCGGCAGAAGAAATTTTGTAAACTTCTCTTACTTCTACCTCACCGGTGTCAACATCACGATACTTAGGAGCTCTCATACCACGCATAGCTCTTTCGATATCTTCAATAGCATCATAAATAATGTCGTATTGTTTAATTTCAACTCCGTCACGCTTTGCATTGTCTGCCGCAATTTGGTCAACGCCGATATTGAAAGCAACAATAATTGCATGAGAAGCTTCGGCGAGCATAACATCGCTTTCGCTTACGGCACCGACTGCACCGTGAACGATTTTAACATTAACCTCGTCATTTTCAATTTTAAGAAGCGACTGCTTAACCGCTTCAACAGAACCCTGAACATCGGCTTTAACTATAATGTTAAGTTCTTTCATTTCGCCCTCTGAAATAGTGTCAAAGAGAGTATCAAGAGTAACTTTCTGGAAAAGATTGAATTCTTCTTCCTTAGCCTTAGCCTTTCTCTGCTCAACAAGTGCTCTTGCAAGCTTTTCATCGGATACTGCGTTAAATTCATCGCCGCTCATAGGCGCCGAGTCAAGACCCATAATTTCTACAGGAACTGACGGACCTGCACTTTCAATCGGCTTTCCGTGATAATCTGACATAGCACGAATTTTACCTACTGCCGTGCCTGCTACGATAATATCGCCTGCGTTAAGAGTACCGTTTTGAACAAGGAGAGTTGCGATAGGGCCACGACCCTTGTCAAGCTTAGCTTCGATAACAACACCCTTTGCGCTTCTGTCAGGGTTAGCTTTAAGCTCTGCCATTTCAGCAACAAGAAGTATTGTTTCAAGAAGCTTATCAATACCCATTCTTGTTTTAGCCGAAACAGGAACACAAATAACATCGCCGCCCCATTCTTCCGGAACGAGTTCGTGCTCTGTAAGCTGCTGCATAACTTTATCAGGATTTGCACCCTCTTTATCCATCTTGTTAATAGCAACAATAATATCAACGCCCGCTGCTTTTGCGTGGTTGATAGCTTCAATAGTTTGAGGCATAATACCGTCATCGGCAGCCACTACCAAAACAGCGATATCCGTTGCCATTGCACCCCTTGCACGCATAGCTGTGAAAGCAGCGTGACCCGGAGTGTCAAGAAATGTAATCTTTTGACCGTTAACATCAACCTGATATGCGCCGATTGCCTGAGTAATGCCTCCGGCTTCGGTAGCTGTTACATCAGTGTCACGAATTGCGTCAAGAATAGAAGTTTTACCGTGGTCAACATGACCCATAACGCAAACGACCGGCGGTCTTGTTACTGCGTTTTCATCGTCTTCAACTTCTTCTTCAATAATCTGTTCTTCAATAGTAACAACAACTTCTTTTTCGCACTTTGCGCCGAGTTCGGTTGCAACAATTTCAGCAGTGTCATAGTCGATAACTTCGTTAACTGTTGCCATAACACCGAGGCTCATAAGCTTTTTGATAACTTCGGTTGCTGTCATACGAAGAAGCTTTGCAAGGTCGCCGACTGTAATTTCTTCAGGAACGGTAATCTTAACCGGCTTCTTCTTTCTCTGCTCCTCAATACGGGCAAGACGCTGCTGCTCTGTTTCCTTTTTGCGAGTGCGAACGCCTTTCTTCCTGTTATACTGCTTCGACTTCTGATTGAGCTTCTGCTTTTTCTGATAATCATTAGTCATATTGTTTGCAGGCGCAATATCTTCATACTTTTGATTGTATTTTTCAAGGTCAACATTGTTAACACGGGTGTTAACATGCCTTGCTTCGCCCTTGGTTCTTGCCTGCGGAGCCTGAGTGGCTTTTTTCTTTGCCTTTTCCTCTGCTCTCTTTGCAGCTTGCTCTGCCATTTGAAGAATAGCAGCCTGACTTTGATGCTTTTTGTTTTCATCTTTCTTTTCAGGCTTAGGAGCAGGCTTTTTGTCGCTTGCTTTCTTTTCGGCAGGCTTTTTGTCACTTGCTTTCTTTTCGGCAAACTTTTTCTTTTCAGGCTTCTTGCCGTCTTTTGCCGAGTTTGCCGAATTGTAGTAAGCGTCAAAACTGCTTACGCTGTTATCTGTTGTGAGCTTATCAACCAAGATGTCAAGCTCTCTCTCTTCAAGAACGGTGTTAGCCTTTTTTGCCGGACCGTCGCAATATTCACTTAAAATATTGATAATGTCCTTGTTATTTTTACCGAAATCTTTTGCTACATCGGAAACTTTAAATTTAATAACCATTGGCATTTCCTCCTGTTTAGTATCAATTAACTGTACTCTTACTGTTCAAGCAGTGAAATTATTTTTTTAGCCATATTTTCATCATCTACAGCCATAACGCCGGCTTTATAGCCCACGCCGAAATAAATTTCATTAATTGTGATGTCCGTTTTAATAAGCTTAACATTAAAATGATGAAGCTCTTTTGTCCTCTCAAATTCGGCTACAAGCCTTGGGGACACATCACTGCAAAACAAAACAAGCTTTGCCTTATGCTCAAACATTGCGTGCTGTGCCATATCGTGACCCATTGAAAGCTTGCCTGCACGCCTTGCAAGCCCTAACATTGAAATAACCTGATTCTTAGGCATTTTCTATTTCTTCTTCCATTTTACTATATACTTCATCATCTATCTGCATAGAAAAAGCACGCTCAAACGCCCTCTTTTTCCTTGCTTTTTTTAGACAATCGGCATTTTTGCAAACATATGCGCCCCTGCCTGCTTTCTTGCCCGTAAGGTCAAGCGAAACTTCACCGTTTGGACTTTTAACAACTCTTACAAGTTCCCTTTTGTCAAACATTTCGCCGCAGCCTGTGCACATACGCATAGGTATCTTTTTGGTTTTCATATCACAACCGCCTTTCTGTAAAAAATGCGTTGTAATTAATTATTCTTCGATTGCAGCATCTTCTGCTGTTTCTGCCGTTTCATCTGCTTCTTCGCTACTTTCGTTTGTAAAGAAACCCGATTCAGGCTTAATGTCTATCTTCCAGCCGGTAAGTCTTGCGGCAAGGCGAACATTTTGACCCTTGTTGCCGATAGCAAGTGAAAGCTGGTCGTCAGGAACTGTTGCACGGCAGCTCTTGGCTTCCTCGTCAAGAATTTCAACTTCGCAAACTTCACTCGGTGCAAGCGCCGCACTTACATACTGAACAGGGTCTTCACTATACTTAACGATATCAATCTTTTCACCGCCGAGTACCTCAACGATGTTTGAAACTCTCTGACCTCTCGGACCGATGCAAGCGCCGACCGGGTCAACATTTTCGTCGGTTGAATAAACTGCGATTTTAGTTCTTGAGCCTGCCTCACGGGAAACAGACTTAATTTCGATAGTGCCGTCGTAAATTTCAGGAACTTCCTGCTCAAACAAACGGCGAACCATACCCGGATGAGTACGGGAAATCATAATGCGAGGACCTTTGCCCATTTCCTTAACATCAACAACGAATACCTTAACGCTGTCGCCTACATTGAAATGTTCGCCCGGAACTTGCTCAGCCTTTGGAAGAACAGCCGAATTTTTACCCATATCAAGAGTAACATTGCCGGTATCAGGGTCAACTCTATCAACCTTAGCGGTAAGAAGTTCCTGATTTTTAGACTTAAATTCTTCAATCATCTGTCCTCTTTCAGCCTCACGGATACCCTGACGGATAACATGCTTTGCTGTTTGAGCAACAATTCTGCCGAAATTCTTTGTTTTAAGAGGAATATCAACAGTACCGCCAACCTTTGCACTCTTGCGAATAAGCTGTGCCTGTTCAAGAGTAAGGTCGGTATCTTCGTCCTCAATCTCGTCAACAACATTTTTCCTTACATAAACTTTAATTTTTTGCTTAATCGGGTCGATATCGCAGTGAACGATATCCTTGCCGTTGTAGTCGTGCTTTGCGGCAACAATAATAGCCGCTGAAATTTTTTCATAAAGATATTCTTCCGGAATATTCTTTTCAGCTACGATTGCTTTTACTGCGTCAAAAAATTCTTTGCTCATTTTCCTATCATCCTTTCGGTTAATTCATTTCTTTTTCAAAATCTTTTATATCAAAGTCATCAAGCTTTACGAATGATGTATCTTTTTTGTTTACTTTAAGCTGCGATTCATCGGCAAGCTTCAATGTAATTTCGCCGTTATCATAAGCCATAAGATTACCGGCAAAATCACGAACGCCGTCAATCGGTCTGATAAGACGCATCATAACCGGTGCGCCGATATATTTTTCAAAATGACGGTCGGCTGTAAGCTCCCTTTCAACACCCGGTGAACTTACTTCAAGCGTGTAGCTTTGAGCTATAGGGTCAGCTTCGTCAAGCGGCTTTGTTACTGCGTGAGTCAAATTTACACAGTCATCGATTGATATTCCGCCCTCTTTATCAATAAATATGCGCAAATACCAGTCTGTACCCTCTTTTGCAAAACGAACATCCCAAATATCAAGCCCAAGCTCTTTTGCGTAAGGTGTAATTATTTCTGTTACCTTAGATACAGTATTTCCTTTTCCTGCCAAGAAAAAACCTCCTTACAATAATAAGAGAGCAGACCCCGTGGGCCTACTCTCATTAGGACTAATAAACTTACGCTTATATAATAACATATTATTTAAAAATGTCAAGCATTAATTTATTTAGCGTATTAAGTTGTCTTATTTCTTTTGAGGACCGTTATAGCCGTTTGTTTCCTGGAATTTGGCAATCTTGTCGATAACAGAAAGAACAACATCAAAACCGTCGCCTACCGTTTCCATTTCAAAACGCTCAGGCATATCACGCCATGTGTGATAATAATATGTAAGCATTGGGTTTTGAGCGGCAAATGTAACAGACTTAACGCCGGCTCTTGTCATAGGAGTTGAGTCACAGCCGCCAACCGGATTATGGATACAACCGTTTGTCTTGCTTTCGATACCCATTTCCTTAAATGTGTCTTTAAACATTTTTTCCATATCTGTATCAAATCTGCAACCCTGCCAGTCGTCCTTAATAACAACTTCAAAGTATTCCTTATCTGCTACAGAGTCAATATTGATGTTCCAAGCATTCTTTGTCATATCGTCAAAACGGTGTTCCTGAGCAAAGTGCATTGAACCTCTTAAACCTGCTTCTTCAGAACCGATGTTAGCATCGATGATACGGCAGTTTTTAGGCATTTTTTCAGGATGTTCTGAAAAATACTTGATTACAGCGTAGCTAAGACCGATACCTGTTGCGTTATCCATAGCACCACGGGAAGCGTTTCTTGGGTTAGGGTCGCCCCACATAACAACAAACAAAGAACCGATAGCAGTTACGATAGGAACAAAATTCATAATAAACATAAATACTTCCCAGCCGTGTGAAGCAGTCATAGTCTGTACCCACTGAGCACCTGCAAAATTGCAAATGTCAACAACAGCCATAAACACAGAGAAAAGTGCAATAAAGAAGAAGCAAACCGCACCGAAACCTACTTTGCCGTATGTAGCAATAAGACCCATAACAGGCTTGGTTTTGTCGTACTTGTAAGCGTGCTCACTGTGACGCCAGCACCAAGATGTGTCTGTATGACCGGAAAGGATAATGGTGTAGTCGTACTTTCCGTCTTCAGGTTCTAACACACCGAGAGTGTTACGGCTGATTTCCTGCGGGAAGAACATATCAAACCAAGTTTTGTAGAAAAAGCAGCTCATTACAAGCCAAAAGATTGTAATAAGACCGAGTGCACCGAGAGCATACCAAAGCTTATTAAAGCCGCAGGCAATAGCGATAACTGCACCGATACTTAAAATTACACCTGACCAGCCGGCATAAGAAAGTCCGCCGATACCCGAACGAGGTGAAACCGCAAATTCTTCTGTCTTTGGTTCAATACCGATTTCACGAAGCTTTTCGCCCATATACTTATGAAGTTCAATTTCTCCGTCGGAACCCGGTAAACGAGAACCGATTTTGTTTGCTGCGTGTTCAACAATGTCCATTGCTTCACGAGCATATTTTCTGTTTTCTTCTTTCATCACACAACCTCCATAGTTAAATTTATAATAAAACAAAAAAACGGTAGCTTTATTTTACTACCGTTTTAATATAATTGCAAGTCTATTAACTTATTTCAATGTATATTAATACAAAAAAGCAAAAAATGTATAAATTTCAGTTTAAATGATGAATAAATATACCCGACAAAAGTTTTGGCTCAAACCAAGTTGACTTTGGCGGCATAATCAAATTTGCATCGGCAATAGACATAAGTTCGTCAATGCTTGTAGGATACATTGCAAATGCAAGCTTCATATCATCAGCGCATCTTCTTTCAAGTTCGTCAAGACCTCTGATACCGCCGATAAAATCTATTCTTTCATCAGTCTTAGGGTCGTCAATGCCGAGAATCGGAGAAAGAAGATTGTTTTGAAGAATTGAAACATCAAGCCTTTCAACCGGGTCATTTTCATTTATGATATCACTCTTTGCAGTAAGTTTGTACCACTGATTGCATAAAAGCATACCAAAGGTGTGCCTTTCGCTCGGCTTAAATTGAGTGCTGACTTTTTCAACTTCAAAGTCTTTTGAAATTGCGCCGATAAACTCGTCACTCGTTTTGCCGTTAAGGTCTTTCACGACTCTGTTGTAGTCCATAATTTCAAGTTCATCATCAGGAAAAGCAACAGATAAGAAGAAGTTAAATTCCTCCTCGCCCGTGTAATTCGGGTTAGCCGCCCTTCTTTTTTGACCTACTTTAACGGCTGATGCGCACCTGTGGTGACCGTCGGCAATGTACATAGCGTCAATCTTGCCAAACTCGTTTGCAATAAGATTAATTGTATCGTCATTATCAATTACCCAAACGGTTTGGTTGACCCCGTCGAACACAAAGTCATAAACCGGCTCGTTATTTTCCATCCAGGCTTTAACGGCAGTGCCGATAGCTTCATTTTTTCTGTAAGTTAAAAAGATAGGACCGGTGTTTGCATTGCAAATATCAACATGATTAATTCTGTCCTGCTCCTTTTTGGCAAGCGTATGCTCGTGCTTTTTGATAATATTATTCATATAATCATCAATCGACGCACAGCCTACAATACCGGTTTGGCTTCTGCCATTCATAACTTGCTTGTAAATGTAAAAACAAGGCTTGCTATCCTGAATAAGAGCGCCTGTTTTTTCAAGATTTTCAAGGTTTTCGCAAGCTTTTTCATAGACTTCCCTGCTGTATGATTCGGTGCCGAGCGGCAAGTCGATTTCAGCCTTGTCAATATGTAAAAACGAATAAGGATTTCCCACAACCGCTTTCCTTGCTTCCTCGCTGTTCATAACATCGTAAGGAAGCGCCGGAATAAGTTCCTGCTTTGACTTTTCAGGTCTGAAAGCTTTAAACGAACGATAAATAGCCATAGATTTATTATCCTTTCTCTTGGGTGTTTTTATCATATATTAAACGAAGCCCGTCAATAACAAGATTCCTGTCAATAACTGCGTCGGTTTCGCAGTGCTTTGCAATAACCGAACCAAGACCGCCGGTGATAATAACCGTTGCTTTTTGACCGAGTTCTTTTTCAAATCTTGCCACCAAACCGTCAATCATAGCGGCAGTACCGTAAACAGTACCGCTTCGCATACAGTCGATTGTGTTGGTGCAAATGGCACTTTTTGGCGCAACAATTTCAATTTGCGGAAGCTGAGCCGTGCCTGAAGCAAGAGCGTTAAGAGCAGTTTTAACACCGCACAAAATTGAACAACCGATAAAGCAACCGTTTTCGTCAATAACCGAAGCGGTAGTGGCAGTGCCGAGGTCAAATATAATTTGTGGGCACGGATACTTGCTGATGCTTGCAACTGCGCCTGCAACCATATCTGCGCCGAGTTCGGCAGGGTTGTTTGTTTTTATATTAAGTCCGGTTTTAACTCCGGGACCGATTACTATAGATTTTTTGCCGGTGATAAGCATAATAGCTTTTGAAACAGCACGGTTAAGCGGAGGCACAACGGAGGAAATAACAGAACCTTCGATGTTTTCGCTTTTGATTTTGCAAATTTCAAGTATACTGTTAAGCTTAATTGCATATTCTTCGGCTGAATCGTTAACATTGGTGGAAAGCCTGCATTCGTTAATAAGTTTCTTACCCTCAAGAAAGCCGAGCACAATATTTGTGTTGCCTATATCTACAGCTAAAATCATTGTTATTTTTCCTTTCTGCCGAGTTTTGTAAGCTTAACAACAGTCGGTGAAAGAATGATGTTTGCACCGAGTTCAAATAAGAAATTGAAGCCTACAAGACCGGTAATCATATATACAAATACATCAGTTCCGCCCGCCCACTGCTTGATTGTGTCAAAGAAGAAAAGGCGACAACCGATTAAAAACACGCCCGTGTTAACCACAGGGCAAACTATTGCGGCTGCTATTGTTGCAACAGCTTTGTTTTTCTTTTCAATAAGTTTGTAAACGCCGCCTGCCAAAAGACCTGCGAGTGCACCCTTTAAAAGAACCGTAACCACGGTACCGCCTGGATTAACGGTTAAAAATGCTGCTGCGTCACCCGATATCAAAACCGTAATACCAAATGCAAGACCGAGCCATGCACCTGCGCCGATGCCGTAAAGAGAAGCGCCTACTACGATAGGGATAAGTACGAGTGAGATTGAGAACGGACCGAAGTGGATAAAACTACCGAGCAGTTGAAGTACAACTACTATTGCCGTTAAAAGTCCGATGCCGGCAATCTTTTTTGTGTTTGTTTTCATATTAAATTTCCTTTCTGCTACTGTTCCTAAGCTTCGCCGCAAAACACAGATACGGCATCACTTTGACAAGCTATTTTGTCAGCGGATACAATGCGACTACATTATATATTATTTTTCATAATATGTAAAGCAAAAAAACGCTCCCAACAATTTGGCTTAATTTGAATAACCGATAATATTTATACTATTTGACTATATAATAAATTTAAAGTATAATAAGGGCAAAAAGGAGTTGTCAATATGAAAAAACTGAATTGGGCGACGCTCGGTTGCGGTGTTATTGCAAACCAGCTTGCACAGGCTATGCAGGCTAAGGGCAGAAAGCTTTACTCTGTTGCAAACCGTACCCGTCAAAAAGCAGTGGACTTTGCAGAAAAATACGGCATTGAAAAAGTTTATGACAACATTGACGAAGTGTTTGAAGATGAAAATGTTGACATTATTTACATTTCAACTCCGCACAACACTCACATTGAATATCTGCGAAAAGCGCTTAAAAGCGGTAAAAATGTCATTTGCGAAAAATCGATTACGCTTAACAGCCGTGAGCTTGACGAGGCTATAAGCCTTGCAAAAGAAAATGATGTCATTTTGGCTGAAGCTATGACGATTTATCATATGCCGATTTACAAAAAGCTTAACGAAATTATAAATTCAGGCAAACTCGGTGAACTGAAACTTATTCAAATGAATTTTGGCAGTTACAAGCCGTATGATATGAACAACAGATTTTTCAATCGTAATCTTGCAGGCGGCGCTATGCTTGATATCGGCGTTTACGCAATTTCTTTTGTAAGGTGGTTTATGTCGTCTAAGCCGCACAAAATCACTTCGCAGGTTAAATATGCGCCGACGGGTGTTGACGAGCAGGCAAGTATTCTTCTTCAAAACAAGGAAGATGAAATGGCAAGCATTATCCTCTCCCTTCACGCAAAGCAGCCGAAAAGGGGCACAATCAGTTTTGACAAAGGATATGTTGAAATTTTTGAATATCCCCGTGGTGACGAGGCGGTTATAACTTATACCGACACAGGAGAAACGGAAACAATCACTTTCGGTGAAACAGCCAAAGCGCTCGAATACGAAATTGAGGATATGGAAAACGCAGTGCAAAACGGCGAAGATATGCACCTAAGCTTTACAAAAGATGTTATGGACATTATGACCTTTATAAGAAACGAATGGGGTATGTATTATCCCGAAGAAGAAGGTCACGATATAATCTAATATTAATAAATGGGGTAAAATTATGGGTTACAAATACAACATTGTTTACAATGCAAACGGAAAAACACACAAAACGCATCACAGTGAAACCGTTGATTTTGAAATAAACGAAGAAGTTAACGGCGATGTGCTTGAATTAACTCTCGTGCCTAAAACCGATATAAGCTTTGAAAAATTTGAAATCAAAAACGACATTTCATTTTCTGACCAAAGCAAGTTTTTTGTAAACGGTTATCAAAGCTGGACTGTATCAAGAGAATATGCAAGCGATGATTCTATGCTTGACGATTTCAACCCTAAGCTTCTTTCTTTCATTGATAAAACGAAGTTTAATATTCGTGGCATTTGGGGCGCCGGTGATTTAACTTTCCACGATTATCCGCAAACACCGGGTGTTTTTTACGGCTATTCCTACGCATACATCAGGAACGGCTCAGACATTCGCCTTTTTGGTTCACTCAGCGAAAGAGCCGGCTACACAATTATCACTTTTGACACTAAGCGCAAAACTGTTGCTATTGAAAAAGACCTTGAAGGTGTGACATATCAAAAAGGAAAAGAATACAAACTTTTACAGCTTTGCGACATTATTGACGAAAGCGAAAGTGCGTTTGACAAATATTTTGCGCTTGCAAATGTGCCTAAGCCGAGGTCAAACAGAATGTGCGGCTATACAACTTGGTACAACTATTACACAAGCGTAACCGAGGAAATTGTTGAGCGTGACCTTGATTCCATTGCCCATCTCGGCTCTAAAATCGACATTTTCCAAGTTGATGACGGGTACGAAAGAACTGTCGGCGACTGGCTTTACCACAATGAAAAGAAATTCCCGTCGGGTATGAAAGTTGTTGCTGACAATATTCACAAAAACAATATGCTTGCAGGTTTATGGCTCGCTCCGTTTGCCGCAACTCCTAAGTCATACATATATAAACAGCACCAAGATTGGTTTGTTAAGGACAGCCGAGGTAAAATTCCTTTTGCTTCTCAAAACTGGGGCGGTTTTTATGCGCTTGATATTTATAACAAAGAAGTGAGGGAGCATCTTAAAGAAGTATTTGACACCGTGCTCAATGTTTGGGGTTACGATATGGTTAAGCTTGATTTCCTCTATGCCTGCTGTATCATTCCCATTCACAACAAGAGCCGTGGCGAAATTATGTGTGACGCAATGGATTTGATTCGTGAATGGTGCGGTGACAAGCTCATTTTAGGTTGCGGCGTTCCGCTTGCCCCTGCTTTCGGCAAGGTTGATTTTTGCAGAATCGGCGCAGATATGGCATTGAGTTTTAAAAAGAAGCCGTTTTCAAGAGAAGATGTATCAACCAAACACGCTCTTTTAAACACTGTTTTTCGCCGCCAGCTTGACGGCAGAGCTTTTCTTAACGACCCCGATGTTTTTCTTCTTCGTGACAACAATATCGGTATGCCTCTTGCTCAGCGCCAAATTATTGCTCAGGTTGCAAGTCTTTTCGGCAATTTACTGTTTGTTTCCGACGATGTTTCAACATACAACAGCGTTCAAAAAGATATTTTTGTTGATGTCACTACCCAAAATAAGGCAAAAATCACATACGCAAATATGGACAAAAACGGTGATATCTCGGTCAGATACACTCTTGACGATTTAAAGAGAACTTACTGTTTTAATGTTAACGACGGCACAACCAAAAAGCTTATTTAATATTATTTTAAAAAATTTGTCGTTTCTATTGAATACTTACAAAACCTATGGTATAATTAGGTTATGAAATTTAAAAGGAAGCGATGAATTGAAAATTTCCACAAAAGGAAGATATGCATTAAGGCTTATGCTTGACCTTGCGCAAAACCAAAAAGACGGCTTTGTTGCACTTAAAGACATTGCCAAAAGGCAAGACATTTCAAAAAAATACCTTGAACAGATTGTTCCTATACTCAACCGTGCCGGTTTGCTCAAAACCACAAGGGGTTATCAGGGCGGATATATGCTCGCAAAATCACCGTCAAGCTACACCGTCGGCGATATTTTGAGAATAACCGAGGGCAGCCTTGCTCCCGTTGCCTGCCTTGAAGATGAGGAAAACCTGTGCGACAAGTACGAAACCTGTATGACAGTCGGCGTTTGGCAAGGGCTTTATAAGGTTATTAACGAGTACCTTGATTCAATCACTTTGCAGGATATTTTAGATAAAAGCAAAAGTCAGCTTATCGATGAATACTATATTTAATTAATGGGGATATAGTTTTGCATATCCCCATTGACATATTTTTTGACTTTTTTCAAAAAAAGGCTTGACAAACAGCTCAAAATATATTATTATATCCAAGCGTTAAGCAACAACGAGGTGTAACTCAGTTTGGCTAGAGTGCCTGCTTTGGGAGCAGGATGCCGCAGGTTCGAGTCCTGTCACCTCGACCAAAAGGACTACCGTTTAGGTAGTCCTTGTTTTTTGCTCAAAAGCACTGCAAAGCCTTTATTTGAGCCAAATTTGAGCACTTTATATATTTTTCAAAACAATTCAAAATATGTTAAAATAAATAAAAAATGCAACCCAAATGCAACCCAAATGCAACCTAAATGCAACCTAAAAAAATGCCCCCAACTCAATTAAGAGCTGAGGGCATTTCTCATCTGTAAGGCAACCAACCGTCTTGAATTCTAAGCCAGTTGTTGCCGTCTATTTTCTTTTCTTCAAGCGGCACTATTTTTGTACCGGGTTTCAAAATAGCAAACAATTCCGAATAAGAATTATTTTTTACAAAAATTGAAGCTTCGGACAGTTTGACTTTTTCTGCCTTTAAGTCTGATTCTCTTCGTATGTAAGCCGGGGCGTTCAAAATGTAGCTTTTAGCTGTTTCTGTTTTCTTTTCGGGCATTTTGTTCACCTCACTTCAAATAGCTTTGCGCAACATAATAAGTTGCTCCGTTATATTTAATCTTTGACATTGTATATTTCTTGCCTTTGATTGTCTTTGTGCCGGCAGAAGCGGTCACAATTTCAACCTTTGTGCCGTTTGAAATAATAGTATACGCTGTTGTGCTGTTAAGTGAAGAATAAGCGAACAAACCACCGTTAGCCTTGACTGTTTTATAAACCTTAACTTCTTTAAGGTTCGTTTGATTTTTAGGGCGAAGAATACCGTTGACTGTTGATGAATTATAAGCCTTTTCTCTAAGTGTCATTTTATCGCCGTTGCCGGTAGCGTTTTGGTCGTAATACTTAACTTTGCCGTTTTTTGTAGGCTCGGCAATGACGAAAATGTGACCGTATGTACCAGAAGTTCTGATACCAATATCGCCCTTTTTGAGTTCGCCGTTTTTATAAATCGGTGTAATAAATTCAAAATTCTTTTTGAGCCAAGCGTTACTATTTCTGTTTATCCACCAATACTTCGCATTGCCCCAAAAGCCTTTATCAAGTCCAAGGCACTCGTGGATGTAGCAGTCAATTAGGTCAACACACTGAACGCCATACATTCCGTCATAATCGGTTTTTTTGCCAAGGAATTTCTTAACCCACGCCGAAAACTTCATACCGTTTGTACCGCCTTTCTGCTCAATATTCATAACAGCCGACAAGCCTGCTGCTATTGCAGAAGCGAGAACGCTCAAAAGTGCAGCTTTAAGCGCTGACCTTTCCTGCGTAAAATCTACCGTCGGCAAAGCGACTACAAGAAAAGCGATAAGCGCCTGAATAAATGTTTTTGCCACTTTGATAAGTGATTCTTTTGTAAGTGTATAATTTTTCATGATTTTTAACTCCTTTTTATTTA
>UQEY01000013.1 GCA_900540235.1 uncultured Eubacteriales bacterium | reverse complement strand
GGCGGCTTCGCCGTCGATAGGAGAGAAACCTATGTTAAGATAAACTATAATTTATCATAACACCCCTTTCAATCGCATAAAATTACATAGGTGATTTTATGGATAATGAAAATGTTGCAAGTCATTGCCTGACGCTTGAAAACAGAGAAAAGCTCAATTTGACGGGTATAAGCGATGTTGATTCGTTCAACGAGCAAGAGGTTATTGCCGTGTGTTCGTGCGGCGAACTCAGCATAAAAGGCGAAATGCTTCACATTGAGGAACTTAATCTTGAAACGGGAACGGTTTCGCTCAGCGGAAAAATCAGCAGTCTTACATACAGCGAAAAATTTTCTTCCGCTTCGCTTTTAAAGAGGCTTTTCGGTGGGTGAAGCGCTGTTTTATGCTTTCTTTTTGGGGCTTGGGTTTGCCGTTTTTTATGATTTACTTCGCCTTTTTCGGCTCTTGTTTGGAACTGCGTTCGTTTTTGATTTAATATTTTGGATAGTTTGTGCGATTGTTTCTTTTTCATACCTTTTGATATTCAATAACGGCGAAATAAGATGGATGTATTTTGCCGCTTTGCTTGCAGGCTTTTTGCTATATTTTCTTTTGTTTGGAAAAATTACACTTTTGCTTGAAAAAAGAATAGCAAAAAAGGTTAAAATTCGGTTAAAAAAATTTAAAAAAGTATTGCAATTACCAAGCGTGATATATTATAATATTAAAGCAAAGATAAGAAAACCGAACCATAAAGAATATGAAGGTGACGAATTTGACAAAGGAAAGCAAATCTAAGTCAAAAAAAGTTTATATCGGTAAATACAAATTGAGCACTATTATTGTTGCAGCTTTGCTCGTGGCTGTGTTTGTCTTTTTCGGCATAACTACAGTCAACAAAAATGCCGACATCAGCAAGCTTGAAAAGCAAAAGGATGAAGTCAGTGCTAAGTATGAGGCTCAGGAGAAAGAAAATAAGGAGCTTCAGGCTGTGCTTGATAATGAGGATAAAGACTCGTACATTGAGCAAAAAGCGAGAGAAAAGGGATATGTAAAAGGCGATGAAATTGTATTTTATGACATATCACCGGGTAAATAAAATTATTTAAGGATGTATTTTTTACATCCTTATTTTTGTAATAAAGATAGGAAAAAATTATGCATTTATTAATGACGGCACCGTGCCTTTTGGGTTTGGAAGGCTTGGTGGCAGACGAACTTAAATTTATGGAAGCCGAGAATGTTACGGCTGAAAACGGACGAGTTTATTTTGAAGGCGACGAGGCAATGCTTGCAAGGGCAAACATTAACAGCCGCTTTGCAGAAAGAATACTCATTGTGCTTGACAGGTTCAAAGCGGAAACTTTTGAAGAACTTTTTCAGGCGGTTAAGGCTTTGCCGTGGGCGGAATTTATCGGTTCAAACGATACTTTCCCGGTTAAGGGTTACAGCATAAATTCTACCCTTCATTCCGTTCCCGACTGCCAAAAGATTATTAAAAAAGCGGTTGTCGAATCGCTTAAAGAAGATTACAACATTTCTTGGTTTGAAGAAACCGGACCGATTCATCAAATTCAGTTTTCTATTATGAAAAATGAAGTTACAATTATGCTTGACACAACGGGTAGGGGACTTCATAAAAGAGGTTATCGACCGGAAGCTAATGACGCACCGATTAGGGAAACACTTGCGGCTGCGCTTTGCTCTCTTTCAAAGCTCAGGCATTATCACACTATGTATGACCCTTGTTGCGGCAGCGGTACAATTCTTATTGAGGGCGCTATGCTTGCTCATAATATTGCGCCGGGTATTAATCGTAATTTTGAGTGTGACCGCTGGGGCTTCATTCCTGAAAAAGCTTGGATGCAGGAGAGGGAAAGGTGCCACGACATTATTAAGACAGATACCGATTTTGTTGCATTCGGCAGCGATATTGATTTTCACGCATTGGAGCTTACTATGGCTAATGCGAAAAGAATCAAGGTTGATAAATTTTTAAGGCTTGAAACGGCTGATATCAAAGATTTTAACCCTACTACCGAAAAGGGTACGCTTATTACCAACCCTCCTTACGGTGAAAGAATGTTAGATATTAAAACAGCTAAAAATATTTATCATATTATGGGTGAAAAGTTTGTTTCAAAGCACGGTTGGAGTTATGGCATTATTTCACCGGATGAAGAATTTGAGCGTGAATTCGGCAGGAAAGCGGACAAGCGCCGTAAGCTTTATAACGGTATGATTAAGTGCCAGTATTATATGTACTTCAAATAATAATTTTTGCAATTTAGCGATAATTGAGGAAATGGCAGGCTAACGGTGTTAGCCCCTACGACACTCTTTGATTTGATAATAAAATTTTGTAGCGGCGAACATTGTTCGACAATTATAAATATATATGTGAGGTGTATTTTATGACTTACAAGGAAAAATACGAGCAGTGGCTTTCATTTGCAGATGAAAATACAAGAGCTGAACTTGAAAGCATTACCGATGAAAAAGAAATTGAAGACAGATTTTATAAAGACCTTGCTTTCGGCACAGGCGGTTTAAGAGGTGTTATGGGCGCAGGCTCAAACAGAATGAACCGTTACACAGTCGGCAAAGCGACACTCGGTCTTGCAAGATATTTAAAAAGTAAAAACGATGGCGAAATCAGTGTTGCCATTGCTTATGATACTCGTAACAATTCGCAGTATTTTGCAAAAACAGCGGCAGGTATTTTTGCTTCTCAAGGCATCAAGGTAAATATTTATGAAATGGTAGTGCCTGTTCCTGTTTTGTCGTTTACAACGCATTTCCTCGGTTGCACGGCAGGTGTAATGATTACTGCTTCTCACAACCCTAAGGAATATAACGGCTATAAGGTATATGACAGCAAGGGATGCCAGTTCTGCACCGAGGATGCAAAAAATGCAATCGGCTTTATTAACGATATTACAGATTATTCTTCTATTCCTTTTATGGAGGAAAGTGAACTTATCAACTATATCGGTGAAAAAGAACTCAGCGCTTTTCTTGCTGAGGTTAAAAAGCAATCACTTTATGAAGAAAAAAGCGATTTAAAAATTGTTTATACTCCGCTTCACGGCACCGGCAATATTCCGGTAAGAAGAATGCTTGAGGGTATGGATGTAACTGTTGTTAAAGAGCAGGAACTTCCTGACGGTAACTTCTCAACCGTTCGTTCACCTAACCCGGAGGAAAAGGATGCGCTTACCATTGCTATTGAAAAAGCAAAGCAAATCGGAGCAGACCTTGTACTCGGCACTGACCCTGACTGCGACAGAGTAGGTATTGCGGTTAAGGACGGCGACGACTACAAACTTTTTACCGGAAATCAAACGGGTGCGCTTCTTGTTAAATTCGTCCTCACTATGAAAAAGGATACATTAAACGAAAAGTCAACTCTTGTTAAAACTATCGTTACTTCGGAACTCGGTGCAAATATCGGCAGAAAGTTCGGCCTTCAGGTTGAAGAAACATTGACAGGCTTTAAGTATATCGGCGACAAGATTAATAAGTATGAGCAAACCGGTGAGCAGGAATTTGTTATCGGATATGAGGAATCGTACGGCTACCTTGTAGGTACTCACGCAAGGGATAAGGATGCAGTAGTTTCTTCAATGCTTATCTGCCAAATGGCGGCTTGGTATAAAAATCAGGGCAAAACTCTTGTTGACGCTCTTAATGAAATTTATGACGAATACGGCTACTATCTCGACTTTCTCGATTCTTTCGTATTAAAGGGTAAGGACGGCGCCGAAAAGATTCAAAACCTTATGACTTATTTCAGAAATAAGGGCAAGTCTTTGTTTGAAGGAATTGAAGAAATTATTGATTTTTCAACCGGTATTCGTGATTTGCCAAAAGAAAATGTACTTAAATATATTTGGGCTGACGGCTCATGGATGGCTGTTCGTCCGTCGGGTACAGAGCCTAAAATTAAGGTTTACTATTCTATAGTTGACCCATCAAAGGAAAATGCTAAGGCAAGGCTTGAAAGCATAAGAGAAGAAATTAAAAATATTATTAATGCTTAATTTTGGAGTTTGATATGGAAAAAGTTAAAAAATATGTTGAAACTGTTTTGCAGCCAAAGCTTCAAGGTGACGGCGGCTGGGTTGAATTTGTCAGCTTAGAGGGCAATGAACTTACATTGATTTTTAGGGGCGAATGTTCAAAATGCCTTATTTTAAACCGTTGCACTGCTTGGATAGAAGAACAGATTAAAAAAGATTTGAAAAAGAGCGTTAAGGTTAATGCAATTCGCAAAAAGCCTTATTTTCAGGATGTTTAAGGAGGTATAGAAATGGCACATATTAAAGTTGTAAGGCGTTCTATGCGTCCTGAGGAGTGGACCGATTTGCGTTTCGGTTGGCTTAAAAGATATATTTATTCATCAAAGTGGGAAATTACCAATCTTATGATTAGGGATGCCCGCCAAATTTCTGAAATGGAATTTGAATATTACAGCGATGATTACCGACCGCTTAATAAAGGCGATATGTATTTTACACCTGACGGTACTGCTTTTATTAAAGCAGATGTTGACATTCCAAAAGAACTTCAGGGCAAGGAACTTTGGTTTTCACTCAAAACCGCTGCCGAAATTTGCGTTAAGGTTAACGGCAAATATGTTGGCGGTGTTGACCCTAACCGTGAAAGGATGCTTCTTTCACCGTATGTTGACGATACAAAAACTCTCCATTTTGATATGATGGGTTATAACCGTTCAAAGCCGGATGATGAGCGTAACCCTGAGTCGCTTTCAGTTCGTGGTTGCCGTCAGATTTTTGAGGGCGCATATATCTGCACTGTTAATCATAAGGTTCAGGACCTTGTTTGGGACTTTGAACTTCTCCTTGACATTGCAAAAAGCGACTTGTTTAACGAAGATTATCGTAACTTCCTTAATAAAGAACTCAACAATGCAATGAACTTTATTGATTTTGACAGCGATGAGCTTGAAGGTGTTGACGAATGTCAAAAGTATCTTGATGAAGTCGTGTTTGCAAACGATAATTATAAGGGCAACGGAGATGTCGCTTTGATTGCACATTCTCATCTTGATATTGCATACTATTGGCGCAGAATTCACGCAGTTCAAAAAAATCTTCGTACAGTTCTTATTCAGCTTCGTCTTATGGATAAGTACCCTGATTTTAAATATACTCATACTCAGCCGTATGTTTACGAAACGCTTGAAAAGTATTATCCAGATGTTTTTGCCGAGCTTAAAGAGAAAGTAGCAAACGGTCAGTTTGAGCCGGTTGGCGCAATGTATGTTGAGCCTGATTGTAATATTCCTACTGCCGAAAGTCTTGTTCGTCAGTGCCTCTACGGTCAGCAAACATACAAGCGTATGTTTGGCAAAACAGTTAATAACGCTTGGCTTCCGGATGTTTTCGGCAATAGCTGGATACTTCCTCAAATTCTCAAAAAAAGCGGTGTTGATTACTTCGTTTCAAATAAGATGTCAACTTGGAACGATACAAACCGCTTCCCTCACAACAACTTTATTTGGAAAGGTATTGACGGCACGGATGTTTATGCTTGCGTTCCGCCTACTCACTTTATAACTTGGAATATGCCTTTTCAAATTCAGGAAAACTGGGAAGCTTATATTGATAAAGATAACGGCGGTCAAACTATGAATATGTTTGGCTACGGCGACGGCGGCTCAGGTTGTACCGAGGAAATGATTGAACTTATGCACAGATTTGATAAGCTTTCAATTATGCCTAAGTGCGAGCATATGGGCGGTCAGGAGTTCCTTGAAAAGAATCTCAAGGGCAACACTTCGCTTCAAACTTGGGACGGAGAGCTTTACCTTGAAATGCACCGTGGTACTTTCACCACTAAGTCAAAAATGAAGCGTAGTAACAGAAGGCTTGAATATAAGCTTCGCGACGCCGAAATGCTTTCAGTACTCAGAAAAGAGGATAATAAAGAAGCTATCACAAACGCTTACAAAAAGCTTCTCATCAATCAGTTCCACGATATTCTTCCGGGCTCTCATATTCACCCTGTTTATGAGGACGCAATGAAAGATTATGCCGATGTTGAAAATACGGTTGACGCAATTATCGGCACCGGTTCAAAATATTTTAACACTCTTAACTTCACCCGTGATGCGCTTACTTTTATCCCTAACAAAAACGGTACATCAACTCGCTACGGTGTTAAGGGTAATTGGCTTATTCCTAATGTTCCTGCGCTTTCATCTGCCTCTCTTCGCAAAACTAATTTTGACGGCGAATGGCTCACACTCGGCGACAGCGTTGAAACTCCGTTTTACAGCGTGGTTTTTAATGAGGATGGCTCGGTCGCTTCTCTTATTGATAAAGAGCTTGACAGGCAGTGGGTTGACGGCGACTTTAATAAACTTAAAATATATACCGATTGCCCGGGTAACTATGACGCTTGGGATATTCTTCCGAATTATAAGGATAAGCAGATAGAGATTACTGTTAAAGAGCCTACTACTCTTGTTGAACTTGACGGCGAGTGTGCAACATTCAAAACAGTGCTCACTACCGAAAAATCAACTTGGACAATGCTTATGCGTTTCTTTAGAAGAAGCAAGGGTATCGAGGTTGAAAACATTGTTGACTGGAACGAAAAGCACAAGCTTGCAAAGGCAGAGTTTGGTTGCAATGTTCTTACCCGTAAGGCTCTTTGCGACACTTCGGCAGGTTTTATTGAGCGTGACACCCATAAAAATACAACTTGGCAGCAGGCAAGGTTTGAAACCTGTCATCACAAGTGGGCAGACCTCAGCGAAACCGACGGAGGTATTGCTCTTATCAATGACGGTAAGTACGGTATCGGTTTTGACAAAAATACTATGTCGCTTTCGCTTCTTCGTGCCACTATTCGCCCGGATGTAACTTCCGATATGGGTCATCATGATTTTTGCTATATGATTTATCCTCACGAAAACGGTGCAGTTGAGGCCGGTGTTAACAAGCTTGCATTCCAGTTTAACGAGCAGCTTGTAAAGGCAGATGTTACATATAGCGGCGATACATACGAACCGCTTTATATGCAAGCTATGAAGGACAGTGAAGACGGTTTTATGACTGTTATCCGCATTAGCGAACAAGACGGTAAGCGTGGAAAAATCAAGCTTTCAAAACCTGTTAAGCTTCTTAATATGCTTGAAGAAGTTCAAGGTGAAACTGATGTGCTTGAATATAAGCCGTTTGAAATTATTACTATAGGTATTGAAAAATGAAACCGATTTATATAGTGATTATTGCAGCTGTAGTGCTTTTGCTCGGCATAATAGTTTTTCCGCTGATTAATCGCAGGCAATTTCGCAATCTCCCGCCTGACCAGCAAATTAGAATTATTATGAAAGAAGCTAAGGGTCTTGCTTATTTTAAAAATGTATCTAAGGGCAGCAGCGGTGTTCTCTTTTATGTTAAAAACAAAAGAAAAATACTTGCGCTTCCTTGGGTAATTGACGGCAGTAATATGCTGTGCACAAAGGAAAATCCGTTTTCAAATTGGGACTATCCTGAGGATAAGCAGCCTATTAACGAGGACGAACTTAAACAGCTTAAAGAAGAACTTGAAAAATTTAATAAAAAGAACCCCGTTAAAATAGTTTTCAAATAAAAGCAAAAGAAGAAAGATGTTCCGATTTTGAACAGCTTTCTTCTTTTTTATGTATTGTAATGAATATCGGTTATTTGGTATAATATTTTTTAAGGGGGAATTTTTGTGAACCATAGTCTTAAAATGTTTTTATCGAGTGGCAGGTTTTTGCCACAGCTTATCAAAAAGTTTAATAAACCAAATCTTGATAAAGAATATCTTGATTATATTAATTCGGGAACTGTTTGGAAAAATGATTTTAAGTCAAGTTTACCTATTTGCGCCGTTTATACTCATATCCATTCGTTCCTTGATAAATGTGAAATAAATGACGGCAATGCGGTTGACAGTGACGGCAAAATAAGAAAAGTGCTTTTCCTCGGCTACGACGGTATGCGTGCAGACACTGCACAAAAAATGCTTGAAATGAAAAATGCTTATAATAAAGATTTGCCGAGCTTTACAAATGAGTTTGGCGGTATAAGCGAAGTTGCAAAGCAGGGTGGTATTTATCTTGCTTATTGCGGCGGCTATACCGATACTTTGTATCAGCAAAGCAGTGACACTGCGGCCGGCTGGACTGCTCAATTCACAGGCAAATGGGGGCTTAATAACGGTGTTAAGGAAAATGACGACACTAAAAAACTCAGCGCCAAAACCGTTATTCTTGAATATGCCGAAAAGGGTCTTGCAACTTCAATAAATTTTGACTGGGAATCTCTTTTTGCAGTTAATTTAAAATCTGAAATAAACTATGTTATGGCTCACAGTGAACTAGGCGCAAAATATATTGCAAACTGTAAAAGAAAATCTGCCTGCAATACCGATTTTGACAATTTTATCGCAGTCGATTCTCTAAGCGTTGGTATCGGCGACACTTTTGCCCGTGACTGCACGCTCAACCGAATTAATGCCGGCGATAGCGTTATTATCGGCATTTATGATTCAATCGACGGCGCAGGTCATTCAAGTGGCTTTTCAAAGGATAATGACACATATTTCAGCGCTGCTATGAATTGCGATACATATACTTACCAAATTCTGCGGGAAATTAAAAGCAGGGAAGAAAAGTATGACGAAAAATGGCTTATCATTCTTGCAAACGACCACGGAGGTAAGGATAAGGGTCACGGCGGTCAGACACTTGAGGAAAGAACTACTTTTATCGCTTCAAATATACCGTTTGATGAAAAACTGTTAGGTAAATCATATAACGGCAAAACAGATAAGGACTACGGCAACAGATATGACTAAATATTTGGGATACAATTCAAAAAGGGAAAGAAATATTTTTCTTCTCTGCTTTTTGGCATACAGTGCAACATATGTTTGCCGTCTCAACTATTCATCAATTATACCTGAGCTTTCTTCTCTCGGAGTTTTGAGTGAAAGCAAAATCGCCTCGGTTTCGTCTGCTTTTTTTATTCGGAAAAAAAGGCTAATGATTAATATGAAAAGAACAAAACCACCTCATCAGTTTTGACGAGGTGGTTCATTTCTTCCCACAAGAAAATCAAGCGACACACTGTAATAATCAGCTATTTTAATAAGCTGTTCAATAGGCACATTTATTCTTCCGTTTTCGTAATCACTGTATGTGCTCTGGTCAATGCAAAGGTACTTTGCAAGGTCTTTTTGTTTTAAATCGTTGTCCTCACGCAAATCTCTAATCTTCGTAATTTTCATTAATATCACCGAAAAAATTATATAATATTGAAATATTCCGTATTGACAAATATGGGTAACGCCCATATGATATTACTGTAAAATATGTATTTTACCCTGCAAATCAAGTCTTTAACCCTGATTCTGTTTTATTATTTGCATTTTTATATAAATATATTTTAAATATTTTTGTATTTTAATAATAATTTTTATCCAAATAAAAAGATAAAGGTCACACCAGTCGGTGTGACCTTTAATAATGCCTAATTATTACATTTCGCTGATAATTTGCTTAATAATTTGTGTCGCTTTGCCGACATCGGCTTTGCCCTTAGAATTCTTCATAACATAGCCGAACATAACATTAATAGCCTTTTCCTTGCCGTTTTTGATATCTTCAACAGCTTTAGGGTTAGCTTCAACTGCACCTTTGCAAAGTGCAAGCAAATCATCATCGCTCATACCTTTAAGGTCGTCAGCCTTTATATATTCGTCCACATCCTTGCCGCTTTCAAGCATTTGAGAGAGAACTTCTTTAGCCTTGTTTGCTCTGATTTTTTTATCGTCAATAAGCTTAACAAGTTCTGCCATTTGTTTAGCGGTAGTTTTGATTTCAAAGTTTTCCTTGTCTTCTTCTGTTTGAAGGGTGGCATAAATAGTGCCGATAATTAAGTTGAGCACATTTGATGCGCTTGCACCATCGTTAACAGCTTCGTCAAAAAATTCAGTAACATTTCTGTACTTATAAATAAGCCTTGCGTTGTTTTCGGGAAGCTTCATATCTTCAACATATCTTTTAAGCTTAGCGTCAGGAAGCTCAGGAAGTGATGCTCTGATTTGCTCAACACTTTCAGGTGAAATATAAAAACGAAGAATATCAGGCTCAGGAAAATAACGGTAATCGTCGGCATTTTCCTTAGAACGAAGAACATAAACAGTGTCGCTGTTAGCGTCGTAACGCATAGTTGACTGAATTACTTTTTCGCCCGATTCTATCAAATCTTCCTGCCTTTCCATTTCAAGTTCCATAGCACGAACTATGTTGGAAAGCGAGTTGATATTTTTAATCTCTGTTCTTGTACCCCAAGGTTCGCCCGGCTGGTGGATAGATACATTGACATCGCATCTCATCGAACCTTCTTGCATTTTGCAGTCGGATACACCTACATTGCGCATAATAAGCTGCAATTTTTCAGCATATTCTTTTGCTTCTTCGGGTGATTCAATATCAGCCTGCGAAACTATTTCAATAAGAGGAACGCCGCCACGGTTGTAGTCAACATAGGTGTAACCGTCCTCGTGGATAAGCTTACCTGCATCTTCTTCAATATGGATACGCTCAATTCTTATTTTTTTGCCTGAGTCAAGCTCAACATAACCGTCAACGCATACAGGCTCGTCAAATTGCGAAATTTGGTAAGCCTTAGGAAGGTCAGGGTAAACATAATTCTTTCTGTCCATATGAGAGTTGTTGTTTATTTTGCAGTGAACGGCAAGACCGGCTCTTACTGCATAAGCAATAACCTGACGGTTGAGAACAGGGAGCGCACCGGGTTGACCGGTACAAACAGGGCAACAGTGAGTGTTGGGCTCACCGCCAAACTGAGTTGTGCAAGAACAAAAAATCTTAGTCTTTGTTGCAAGCTCAATATGTGTTTCAATACCGCAAACTAATTGATAGCTCATACTGTAACACCTCCGTCAAAATCTTCAACTTCGCTCTTGCCGAGCTTTTCGTAAAAGTAAGCAACATCAAGAATTTTCTTTTCGCTGAACTTTTTGCCGATAATTTGCATACCGATAGGAAGACCGTTCTTGTTATTTTTAATCGGAACACTGACGGCAGGAACACCGGTGATGTTGATAGGTACAGTTGCAATATCGGAAAGGTACATATCAACCGGTGAAGCGCCCTCGAAACCAAGCTCAAACGCAGTGTTAGGAGCTGTTGGGGCAATAAGCACATCACAGGTGTTAAATATATCGTCAAAGTCTGCAATAAGGTTTTGACGAAGAAGACACGCTTTTTTGTAATAAGCGTCATAGTAACCTGAAGAAAGCACATAAGTACCGAGCATAATTCTTCTCTTAACTTCGTCGCCGAAGCCTTCGGTTCTTGTTTTAAGTATCATTTCTTCAACATCGTTGAAGTTTTCTGCACGGTAGCCGTACCTGATACCGTCGTATCTGCCAAGGTTGGATGAAGCCTCGGCACAAGCGATAATATAGTAAACAGGAAGTGCTTGTTGTAAAACAGGAAGCTTAATGTCGATAATCTCAGCACCGTTATTTTCAAATTCTTTAATCGCACCAAAAATAGCGTCTTTGATTTCCTCGTTAATTCCCTCAAAGTATTCCTTAGCTACGCCGATTTTAAGACCCTTAACATCGCTTTGACCGAGTGTGTCGGCAATGTTGCCGAAGTTATAATCAACGCTTGTTTGGTCGTGCTCGTCAACACCTTTGATTGCGTCAAATACCGTTGCGGTATCCTTAACACTGTTTGCAAGCACACCGATTTGGTCGAGCGATGAACCGTAAGCGATAAGACCATAACGGGAAACAGCGCCGTAAGTAGGTTTAAGACCTACAATGCCGCAGAAAGACGCAGGCTGACGAACAGAACCGCCTGTATCCGAACCTAAGCCGTAAGCCGCAATGTTAGCGCAAACTGCCGCTGCAACACCGCCCGATGAACCGCCTGTTACATGGTTTGTGTTTCTCGGGTTTAACGGAGCGCCGTAAACACTCGTTTCGCTTGTTGAACCCATAGCAAATTCGTCCATATTTGTTTTGCCGAGCATAACGGCACCCTGCGCTTTAAGCTTGGTCCAAACGGTTGAATCGTAATAAGGTCTGAAACCCTCAAGAATTTTTGAACAGCAGGTAGTAAGGTCGCCGTCGGAACAAATATTGTCTTTAAGAGTCATCGGGATACCGGTAAGCGCAGTTGCGTTGCCGCTTGCAATAATCTTGTCGGCTTCTTTTGCATTTTCAAGCGCTTTTTCAAAGGTTGTTGAAACATAAGCGTTATACTTAGAGTTGTCGTTTTCAATCGCTTTAATATATTTGTTTGTAAGCTCAACAGACGAAAGCTCACCGCTTTTTAACATCTGTGATAAAGGTGAAATTATTTCTCTCATTTATATACCTCCTTTAACACAGAAGCATCCCTTAGATGCGTTAACATTTGAAAGAATTTTTTCGTTAGGAAGCGACGGCTTAACTTCGTCTTTTCTAAATTCTTCGGCAGGGGTAGCGGTAGTAGATATGTTTCTGATTTTGTCGGCGTCACCCTCAACCGAGTTGTTGATTGTGTCCGCAAAAGCAATGATATCGTCCATATCTTTAATGATTTTGTCAAGCTCATCATCCGAAAATTCAAGCTTTGCAAGTTTCGCAAGTTTGATAACTTCTTCTTTTGATATCATAATTGTACCTCTTTTAATTGTGGTTTATGAATATAAATAAATTGTAGGGGCTAACATTGTTAGCCCTAACTTTTTTTACTTTCTAAGCTTAATATGAACCTCACGAAGCTGCTGCTCTGTGATTTCGTTAGGAGCACCGCACATAAGGTCTTGCGCTTTACCGTCCATAGGAAACGCAATAATTTCTCTGATGTTTTCTTCATTTCTGAGAAGCATAATCATTCGGTCAATTCCCGGTGCCATACCTGCGTGAGGAGGTGCACCGAACTGGAATGCGGTGTAAAGAGCGCCAAATTTTTCTTTAAGCACTTCTTCGTCGTAGCCCGCAATTTCAAATGCTTTCTTCATAATATCAATGTCGTGGTTACGAACAGCACCGCTTGAAAGTTCAACGCCGTTACAAACGATATCATACTGATATGCAAGAATTGAAAGCGGGTCTTCGTTTTCAAGTGCTTCAAGTCCGCCCTGAGGCATTGAAAACGGGTTGTGAGTAAAGCCTATTTTCTTTTCTTCTTCCTTGTATTCAAACATAGGGAAGTCGTTAATAAAGCAGAAACGGTAAGCGTTCTTTTCAAGAAGGTCAAACATTTCGCCAAGCTTAGTTCTGATTTGACCTGCATATTCGGCGGCTTTGCTTTCATTGTCGGCAATAAAGAAGATTGTGTCGCCAACTTCAAGATTTGCAATATCTGCAAGCTCACTCTTCATATCGTCAGGAATGAACTTGTCAATAGGACCTTTGTATGACTTGTCCTCAAGAACGAGAAGATAACCAAGACCGCCCATACCGATTGACTGAGCAAATTTGAGAAGCTTTTCGTGCTTGCCCTTTGAAATTTCTTCATGAACTTTGATGGCTCTTACTGTTTGACCGTGGAAAGGCTTGAAAGTGCAGCGCTGAAAAAATTCTGTAACATCAACAATTTCAAGCGGATTTCTGAGGTCCGGCTTGTCGGTACCGTATTTGAGCATTGACTCCTTGTAGCTGATAACAGGGTAAGGAGCTTTTGTAACAGTGTAGCCTTCAGGTGCAAACTTTTCAAAAGTCTTTGTAAGCACTTCTTCGCCAACTTTGAAAACATCTTCCTGTGTTGCAAATGCCATTTCAAAATCGAGCTGATAAAATTCACCCGGTGAACGGTCTGCTCTTGCATCCTCATCTCTAAAGCAAGGTGCAACTTGGAAATATTTGTCAATACCTGAAACCATAAGAAGCTGCTTGTACTGCTGAGGTGCCTGCGGAAGTGCATAAAATTTGCCTTTGTGAACACGGGAAGGAACAACATAGTCACGAGCGCCCTCAGGTGATGATGCGCAAAGGATAGGTGTCTGCATTTCTAAGAAACCCATCTCACTCATAACCTGCCTGAGATAAGCGATAACTTTGCTTCTGAAAATAATATTGTCCTTAACCTTTTCGTTTCTTAAATCAAGGAAACGGTATTGAAGTCTTTTGTCCTCTCTGATTTCTTTTGAAGTTTGAATTTCAAAAGGAAGCGGTTGCCTTACTTTGCCGAGAGTTATAACTTTCTTTGCTTCAACTTCGATTGTACCTGTGGCAATTTTAGGGTTAACTGTATCTTCATCTCTCTTTTCAACAAGTCCCTCGATTGAAAGGCAGTCTTCCTTGCTGATACCGTCAAGAAGTGTAGTGTCACGCATAACTACCTGCATAACTCCATACATATCTCTAAGGTCAATAAATGATACGCCGCCGTGGTCACGAATGTTTTCAACCCAACCGGCAATTTTAACAGTTGAATCAATGTCAGCCTCAGAAAATTCATTCATAGGCTTGGTTCTGTAAAGTGTTGAAAATTCCATACTTTTCTCCTTTAATAAATAGTTTTCAAAATAAAATAAGCAGCCTTATGTCCAATAGGACGAAAGACTGCTTCCGTGGTACCACCTAAATTAGCCGAAACGGCTCACTCAAAAGATTAACGCTCTCTCACGCCCGATTCTACTTGCAAAATGCTTTCTTTCGGGAACTCATAGGTGTTTTTCGGCAAAAATGTGTATCGGCTCGCACCTGCCGCCGACTCTCTTAAACAGTGAAATTTGCTTACTCGCCTAATCACAGTTAAAATATTACGCTATTAATATAACACTAAATCAATTTTTAGTCAACAGTTTTGTTTTATTATTGTATTAATTTATATTTTATGATAAAATGACTGTATCATACTTTTAGGAGTATCTATATGAAGAAAAAATTAGCTTTCTTTTTCGGTTTTGCGGTGCTGATTGTTGTTTTGCTTTTTGCAACTAACGCTTATGCCGAGCCTTCTGCCGATATTTTGCCTACAAAACTCGGCAATTCAAATACATATTATTCTTACAGTAAATCTACCAAAACGCTCACTGTTTCGGGTGAGGGCGCAACTCCTGATTTTACAAACACTAGCGGCGACACAAGTTCTCAGCCGTGGTTTTCGTGGAGGAGCGACGGCTCTATTGAACATATTGTTGTAAAAGACGGTGTTACAAGCCTCGGCAACTACTTCTTTTTCGGCGTTCATTGCGATGATTTTTCTGTTTCCGACACGGTTGAAAGCTTTGGCGGATACTCTTTTTCTTGCGCTTCGCTTACTAAAATAGCTTTGCCGAAAAATTTGAAATATATTTCAAATAACGCTTTTTATCTTTGTGAGCAACTTAGTGAAATTTCTTTTCCGGCATCTCTTTCGTCAATAGGTGCTTCTGCTTTTGAAAACTGCACAAGGCTTAAAAAAGTCGAATTTGAAAAAATGAGCACTGCCGTTAATATTTACTCAAATGCTTTTCTTAATTGCAAAAGTTTAATGAGGGTTAATGTCCCGCTTGCTTCAAAACTTTATGCCTACAGTTTCGGCTATTTAAAAGCTAATGCAAATGCTATGCTTGACGGTTTTGTTCTCGGTGTTTTCAGTGATTCTTCGGCGCTTAATTATGCGAAAAAATACTATGTTGATTATGAATTTCTTAATGAAATGGAAATTTTTGAAACCGACAGTATCACTCGTACCTATTCTGAATCAAATGTAAACGAACAAATGATTTATAAGTTTACACCTCTCGGAAATGCACAGTATACTTTTGTTTCAAGCGGCAATATTGATGTTAATTGCAAGCTTCTTGATGAAAACAAAAATGAACTTGCTAGCTGTGACGATAACAGTTCTTACGACCTTAATTTTACAATAAAATATAATCTTGAAAAGGGCAAAACATATTATTTTGTCGTTACGAGCGTTAATTCAATCGGCGATTATACCGTTTCGCTTTCATCTGTGGAAATTAAAAATGTTTCTATCGACTGGGATGTAACTTACACAGCGGCTGATATGGTCGGCAAGTCGTTCTCCGTTTTGGAATATATAAAAACAAAGACGATTGATTTTGAATATGTCAGCGGATATATTTATAAGTTGCCTTTTAATAACGGTATAGAATACGGCGGAATGAAAATTGAATTTAATAATTTGCTTGCAGACAAAGTTACTTGCGGTGAAAATAAAGATTCAATTACCGTCGGTGATAAAACGCTTTATTTTACAATAAATATCGTTCATTCTTATACTCAGCAAGTGATTGAACCTACAATAAAAAACGGCGGCTACACACTTCACACCTGCGTTTATTGCGGTGATTCTTATAAGGATAATTTTACCGATAATCTCGGTCAGGATGTAGGCGGATATGTTTATTTGGCAACATCTTTGAACGGCGATATTGACCTTTCAAGACCGCTTGAAAATATAGAAATTTTTGATTTGTCGGGTTTAAGAGTTGCAAGGACTGATTCAAACGGTTATTTCTATGTTCAGTACGCCTACGGTGATTTGTATTTTAAAAATGATATGGCAGTCACAAGGAAAATAACCGTTCAAAAAGGCGTCGGCAACCTTGGCAACATAGCGCTTATTTACGGCGATATTACAGGGGACGGCTATATAAATGCCAAAGATTTTGCCTCGGTTATTCATATGAAAGAATATGACACAAGTGAAAGCGAGGCCAAAAATTTCGATTCAAATAACGACGGCGTTCTTGAAGAAAAAGATTGGCTTTTTATGAAAAACTTTTACACTTCACCTAAGCTTGGTACGGATACATACGATAGATTTTAAATTTTTATTATAATTTTGTTGAAAATATTTCCTATATAATATATAATATTATAAATCTTTTACCGATTTGTGCATTAATCGGCAAAAATATTTCGCACAGGAGGACATATTATGAAAAAAGTTGCAATTATTATGGGATCAGACAGTGATTTGCCTATAGTAACTCCGGCAATTAAACAACTTAAAGAATTGGGTATTGAAACCGAGGTTAGGGTTATGAGTGCTCACCGTACACCTAACGAGGCTCACGAGTTTTCGTCAAATGCTATTGATAACGGATTTGGTGTAATTATCGCAGCAGCAGGTATGGCTGCTCATCTCGGTGGTGTTTTGGCTGCTTCAACCACTCTCCCGATTATCGGTATTCCTTGCTCGTCAAAGGTTCTTGACGGTATGGACGCAATGCTTGCAACAGTAATGATGCCTCCGGGAATACCGGTTGCTACAGTCGGTGTTAATGCGGCTAAGAATGCGGCGCTTCTTGCAGCTGAAATTCTTGCAGTCGGTGATGACGAACTTATGGCTAAACTTATCAAAATGCGTGAAGATATGGCAGAGCAAGTTCGTGAGAAAGACAAAGCTTTGCAGGAAAAGCTTAAAGAAATATAAAAATATAATATTAATTTCATATAAGGAGTTTAAAATATGGAAAACAGTTTCAGCGCAAGTTATGCTTCGGCAGGTGTAGATGTAACAGCAGGTTACGAATCTGTAGAGCTTATTAAATCACATGTTAAGCGTACAACCATTCCGGGTGTTATGGGTTCAATCGGAGGCTTCGGCGGTATGTTTGAACTTTTGGGTGCAGGTAATTATAAAAACCCTGTTCTCGTTTCTGGCACTGACGGCGTAGGTACTAAGCTTAAAGTTGCTTTTCTTCTTGATAAGCACGACACAATTGGTATCGACTGCGTTGCAATGTGCGTTAATGATGTTGCTTGCTCAGGTGCAAAGCCGCTCTTTTTCCTTGATTATATTGCTTGCGGTAAGAATTATCCTGAAAAGATTGAACAAATCGTAAGCGGTGTTGCAGAGGGCTGCGTTCAGGCAGGCTGTGCACTTGTAGGCGGCGAAACAGCGGAACATCCGGGTCTTATGCCAAACGACGAATATGACCTTGCAGGTTTTACGGTTGGTATCGGTGAAAAGGATAAGCTCGTTTCAGGTGAAAACCTTGCAAGCGGCAATGCTCTTATCGGTGTTGCTTCTTCAGGTGTTCATTCAAACGGTTTCTCACTTGTAAGAAAAGTATTTAACATTACAGAAGAAAGACTTGGCATTCATGTAGCAGAGCTTGGCAAAACTTTGGGTGAGGAGCTCCTTACTCCTACAAGAATTTATGTTAAACCACTCCTTGCTCTTATGGATAAAGTTAATGTTAACGCTATCAGCCATATCACAGGCGGCGGTTTTTATGAAAATGTGCCGAGAATGTTAAACGACGGTTTCACTGCCGTTATCGAAAAGGATAAGTGCTTCAAAAAGCCTATCTTTGACCTTATCGCAAGTGAAGGCAACATTCCTGAAAGAGATATGTATAACACATTCAATATGGGTACAGGTCTTGTTATCGCAGTTGACGCAGATAAAGCAGATGAAGCAGTAAGAATTCTTCAGCAAAACGGTGAAGAAGCTGCTGTTATCGGTGAAATTAAGTCAGGCGAAAAAGGTGTAGAACTCGTATGATGAAAAATATTGCAGTCCTTGTTTCAGGCGGCGGAACTAATCTTCAGGCGCTTATTGATGCGCAAAACAGGGGAGAAATAATCGGCGGAAAGATTACCCTTGTTGTTTCCTCCAATCCTGACGCTTACGCTCTTGAAAGAGCAAAAAACAATAATATAGAAACTAAGGTTGTTGAAAGAAAAAACTATAATTCAAGAGCCGAATATACAGCCGAGATAAGAGATGTTTTGCTTGAAGCAAATGCCGATTTGGTTGTTTATGCAGGCTTTATGACGATACTTGACGAGCAGATAGTTAAAGCATTTCCTAACAAAATGATGAATGTCCATCCTGCTTTGATTCCGTCTTTTTGCGGCAAAGGCTTCTACGGACTTCATGTTCACGAAGCTGTGCTTGAAAGCGGCGTTAAACTTACCGGCGCAACTGTTCATTTTGTGACCGAGGAATGTGACGGCGGTCCGATTATTTTGCAAAAGGCGAGTGAAGTTAATTTTGATGACACTCCGGAAATTTTGCAAAAAAGAGTTATGGAGGAATGTGAATGGAAAATTCTTCCTCGTGCAGTTTCACTTTTCTGCCAAGATAAAATTGAAGTTATCGGCAATAAAACAAAAATTATTGATTGAGGTATAAATATGAAAATAGAATCACTTGCAAACGAACTGAGCACTAATTCATATCCGGGCAGAGGAATTGTCCTCGGCAGAAGCGAATGCGGCAACTACGCAGTTATGGCTTATTTCATTATGGGCAGAAGCGTTAACAGCCGTAACAGAATTTTTGAAGTTAACGAGCGTGGCGGTATTCGTACAAAGGCATTTGACGAATCTAAGATGGAGGACCCGTCACTCATCATCTACAACCCTGTTCTTAAATTCAAGGGTGACACTATAGTTACAAACGGTGACCAAACCGATACTATTTATGACTCTTTCGCTAAGGGCGATTGCTACCACGACGCTCTTATTACAAGAGAGTTTGAGCCTGATGCTCCTAACTATACTCCAAGAATTTCAGGCATTATGAAAGAAAACGGAAACTATAATCTTTCTATTCTCAAGTCAAATTGCGGTGAGCCTGAATGTGTAAGATTTTTCTATGAATACCCTGCAAGGAAAGGTCTCGGCCATTTTATTCATACATATAAATGTGACGGTGACCCGATTCCTTCATTTGAGGGTGAGCCTACTCCTGTTAAAATCGAGGGTGATATTGATGAATTTACCCATATGATTTGGAGCAATCTTAACGAGGATAATAAAGTTTCTCTCTTTGTTCGTTTCATAAATCTTGAAACAAAAGAAGAAGAAACAAGAATTATTAACAAAAATGAAAAATAAATTTTAGGGATGATTTTTGTCATCCCTTGTTTTGCTATAATTATAATTTGTCGGCGAATGTAGTTTTACCTACGATGCTTTTTATATACTTTTGTAGGGAACTGCATCCTCGACAACTTAATAATCTATTTATATATTAAAAACATTATACTATACATTTGGAGGAAAATATGAAGGTACTCGTTGTAGGCGGCGGTGGCAGAGAACACGCCCTTATAAGAAAAATTAAAGAATCAAAAAAAGTTGACTCTATAGCTTGTACTCCGGGTAACGGCGGCATTTCTTATGATGCAGACTGCTATGATGTTTCAGCTACGGATATTGACGGTGTAGTTAACCTTGCTAAAGAAATTAAAGCCGATTTTGTAGTTGTTGCACCTGATGACCCGCTTGTGGCAGGTATGGTTGACGCTCTTAATGCGGCAGGTTTTAAAACTTTCGGTCCAAGTGCAAATGCTGCTATTATTGAGGGTTCAAAAGTTTTTTCAAAAGAACTTATGCAAAAGTATAATATCCCTACTGCCGAATATAAGGTTTTTGACAAGGCTGAGGATGTTATTGAATATATTAAAGAGAAAAATGAATTTCCTACCGTTATTAAAGCTGACGGTCTTGCACTCGGTAAAGGTGTAATCATTCCTGAAAATCTTGACGAAGCCGTTGCAGGCGTTAAGGAAATTATGGAGGATAAGATTTTCGGCGCTTCGGGTAACAATGTTGTTGTTGAAGAATTTTTAACCGGTCCCGAAGTTTCGGTTCTTGCTTTCACCGACGGTAAGTGCGTTAAACCTATGGTTTCTTCTATGGACCATAAGCGTGCGCTTGACGGTGATAAGGGTCTTAACACGGGCGGTATGGGTACTGTTTCTCCAAACCCGTATTATACCGAAGATGTAGCAAAAGAGTGTATGGAAAAAATATTCATCCCTACTATTGAAGCTATGAACAAAGAGGGCAGAACATTTAAGGGTTGTCTTTACTTCGGTCTTATGATTACTCCTAAAGGACCAAAGGTAATCGAATATAACTGCCGTTTCGGCGACCCTGAAACTCAGGTTGTTTTGCCGAGGCTTAAAACAGATATTATGGATATTTTTGAAGCTATTAATAACGGCACTCTTTCGCAACTTGACATTGAGTGGAGCGATAAGGCTTGCACTTGCGTTATTATGGCTTCCGGCGGCTATCCTAAATCATATCCAAAGGGAATTGAAATTACCGGCCTTTCAAACGGTCAGCTTGACGGTGTAACCGTTTACCACGCAGGTACGGCAATTAAGGACGGCAAGCTTGTAACAAGCGGCGGCAGAGTTTTAGGCGTTACCGCTTTGGGCGATACGCTCGAGGACGCTCTTAAAAAGTCATATGAAGCGGTAGAAAAAATTCATTTTGACGGTGCTCACTACAGAAAAGATATCGGCGCAAGGGCACTTAAAGCATTAAAATGAGATATTGATTTTTTTATACAATTAAAATGAATCAAACAAATTGTGAATTTTTAACAATTTTACAAAAAGTTATTGACAATTATACAAAATGGAATTATACTAAGCGTGTAATTTAATTAAACTATTAGAATAGACAGAGGGTTAAGTTATGGCAACAGTAAAGAAAAGCAAAAAGAAGATTGTTGTACCTATTTGTATAATACTTGTTATTGCGATTGTAGCCGGCTGTATCTTCGGTGTTGCAAAGTCAAAGAGCGGCGAAGAAGTTACACTTAATACAATTTCAACAGGTGATATTTACGAAAAGGTATCATTAACAGGCGAAGTAACTGCAGGCACTTCTAAAGACTATAAAGTCAATTCGGTAGCTACAGTTAAAGATGTTAAGGTAAAGGTCGGCGACCAAGTTAAAAAGGGCGATATGCTTGCAACTTTTGATACTTCTTCACTTGACAGCCAGGTTTCATCTCTTGAAGCTTCATACAAGGATTCAAAGAGCAGCTATGAAACCGCACTTGCTTCACAAAAAGCAAATAAGAAAAAGGCTACTTCATTGAAGAAAGAACTTGATTCGCTTGATAAGAAGATTGCTAAGCAAAAGAAGCAAATAGCTAAAAACGCAACTTCTACCACTGCAACCAAGGCTACAACCACTACCAAAGCGGCTACCACAACCACATTTGTTAACCAGTATTCACAGTGGGCAGCCACTTCAACAACAGCTCCTACTACACAAGTTTCGTCTACCACTTCAGCCACCACTACTACTGATGACGGCAAGCCAAAGTATACTGTTTCACTTTCAGCCTATCCGTCTGCGCTCAGCGGTACTGTAACAGGCTCAGGCAGGTATTCTCAGGATGTCGGTTATGTTTCAGCTATTGCTACTGCTAATTCAGGTTGGCAGTTCCTTGGTTGGTACACTTCCCGTGCCGCTTATATCGCAGGTGAATCTCCGATTGCAAACACACCTTCTTGGAACATTCCTGTTTCTTCCGATGTAAGTTATATTGCTGTATTTATTGAAGATGCAAACGCAAGCACAAATGTTGCTGTATCAAATGCTGCAGCTTCAATCAATGATATTTCAAATGTGCTTTCTCAGCTTAATACTAACATCGCTTCAATCACAACCGATGTTAAAACAATGACAACTATTTCTCAAATTATCGCAACTTCAATTTCAGGTGCGGTTGCTTCAGGTCAGCTTAACAGCCAAGCTATTGCAAATATTGTCGGCAAGGATATCCAAAAGGCTATTTCAGACGGCATTATCGATTCAACAAAGCTTGTTATTGAAAGCGGCGTTGCAGTTGATATGATTAAAGCGGCAGTTGCTTCAATCGACTACAGAGCACTTGCAAAGGGTGTTGCCGATTCTGATAACGCAGTTCTTACCGGTCTTGAAGTTCAGCGTGCAACATTGGCAGCTCAGTATGAAGTATATAAGGCTGAGAGCGACACAACAGTTCTTAATGCACAAAAGAAAGCTATGAACGCTTCAAAGCAGGCTCTTGATGCTATGAAAGAACAGCAGACTCAGCTTGCAAACGGTTGGAGTGCCGATTTTGACGGTGTTATTACAGCAGTTGATATCAACCCTGACGCTCAAACAACAGCTCTTCAGGCAGGTATCACTCTTGAAAATCACGATGTACTTGTTGCAACAGTAAGCCTTAGTGAATACGATGTACATAAAGTTAAGGTTGGTATGGATGCTAAGGTAACTACAGCTTACGGTGAATACGAGGGCGAAGTTGCTACTATTGCTCCTACTGCAACAGGCGGTTCATCCGGCTCAATTCTTGACAGCGTAGGTTCAATGGCAGGTATCAGCGGTCTTTCTTCTCTTACCGATTCGGGTGCAGGTGTTGAATGTACAATTACAATTAAGAACCCTGACGAAAATATCATTGCCGGTTTTGATGCCGATGTTGAAATTCAAACAGGTCAATATCTCGGTGTAACAGTTGTTCCTATCGAATCAATCACTCTTGAAAAGACGGGTTCATATGTATACCTTTATAATGATGAAGATAAGACTGTAACTAAGACTCAAATTAAGACAGGTGCTATCAGCGATACTGCTTATCAGGTAACATCAGGTATTAAACCGGGCGACAAGATTGTTGCTACTCCGAAAACAGATTATACAGAAGACACCTTTAAGGTTAAGGTAGTCGACAGCACAAAGAAGTAAGGAGACTTTGCAGTGAATATTACAGAAAGTCTGAAAATCGCAGTCAAGTGTATTAAATCTAACTGGATGCGAAGCTTACTTACAATGCTTGGTATTATTATCGGTATCAGTTCGGTAATTATGATTATCGGCGCCGGTACCGGTGTAAGAGATTATATCGTAGGTCTTATTGAGGATATGGGCTCAAACGCTGTTCTTGTCAGCGTTGACACCACATCTGCGGCAGACAGTGATTATATTACTCTTGATGATGTAGAAAATATTAAAAATAAAGTAAACGGTGTTGAGCGTTGCTCACCTATGCTTATGGGTTTCGGTCGTGCTACTATTGACAAAACGGCTACCGAGGCAACAGCTATGCTTATCGGTGTTAACAGCGATGTTCAGTTTGCTCTTACCAATACTTGCGAGTACGGGCGATTCTTTACGGACGAAGAATACAACGCAAATGCACCTATTGCCGTAATCGGTACTAACTCGGCTCAGCAGGCTTTTGGATATGAAGATGTAACAAACGAGTATGTAACTGTTTCTTCAAGCGGTAAAAGTATGAAAATTAAGGTTTGCGGTGTTGCAAATGTTGATGCTCTTGCAAGTACGCTTGGCGGTTCAAGTTCAATGAGCAATATGTTTTCAAGTGTCGGCGGTGACAAAACAATTATAGCTTTGTTTATGCCTTGTACAACACTTACCCAAATTACGGGTGCCGATGCTCAGCTTGGCAGTGTGTTTGTTATTGCTAAGGAAGGCTACGACTATGACGCTGTAGGTAATGCGGCAGTTAACTATTTAAAAAGTGCTCACGGCAACTATTCAAACAGTATGTATACAGCTCAAAATATGGCAACATATGTTGATATTGTTAATATCATTATGTCTGTTCTTACTGCATTTATTGCCGGTGTAGGTGCTATTTCCCTTATTGTCGGCGGTATCGGTGTTATGAACATTATGCTTGTTTCGGTAACCGAGCGAACGAGGGAAATAGGTATAAGAAAATCGCTGGGTGCAAAGACGAAGGTTATCACGCTTCAGTTCTTGACGGAATCGATTATCCTGTGTCTTATCGGCGGTCTTATAGGTGTAACGATAGGCGTCGCCGGTGCTTTTGCGGCGTGCTCAATAATTAAAATTACGCCGAATATTACTGTATGGCTTATTCTTGTTGCGCTTCTTTTCTCAAGCGGCGTCGGTCTTTTCTTTGGTATTTACCCTGCAAAGAAAGCCGCTCAGATGAGTCCTATTGATGCACTCAGAAGTGAATAATTTATTTTTAAGCAGTCTTGTCAGTTCAAGGCTGCTTTTTGATACTTGCTATTTTGTTAATATTATGTTAAAATGTTGTCAGCTTTTATTTAAGAGGAGTATAGTAATGAGTGAAATAACCAATATACTTAATCAGTTTAATTTTAAAGGTAAACTTGATGAATGTAATGTTTTCGGCTCCGGCCATATAAATACTACATTTCTTGCAAAATATAATGAAGACGGCAAAGAAAGATATTATGTTTTGCAAAAGGTTAATACCAAAATTTTCCCTGATATCGATAAGCTTATGGATAATGTTTTCTCCGTTACTGATTTTTTAAGAGAAAAAATTAAAGCAAATGACGGCAACCCTCATAGGGAAACGCTTCATTTTATCAGAACCGGCGACGGTTCAAAATATTTTAGGGATGATGACGGTTGTTGTTATCGTGCTTATCGTTTTGTTGACAATTCGCAGGCTTATGACACTGTTGACAGTGCAGAGGTTTTTGGCAAGAGCGGTAAGGCGTTTGGCAGATTTCAAAAGTATTTGAGCGATTTTCCTGCGCAAACTCTTAATGAAATTATTGAAAATTTCCATAATACAATTTGGCGCTATGAAAACGAGTTTATTCCTGCTGTTCAGGCTGATAAAGCAGACAGAGTTGTTAATTGCAGTGAGGAAATTAAGTTTGTTATGCAAAGAAGAGAGGACTGCACCCGTTTCGTTAATCTTATTGAACAGGGCAAGCTTCCTATTCGTGTAACTCATAATGATACAAAGCTTAATAATGTTCTTTTTGACAAGGATACCGATGAAGCGATTTGCGTTATCGACCTTGATACGGTTATGCCGGGTCTTGCTCTTTATGACTTCGGCGATTCTATCCGCTTTGGCGCTAATTCTTGTGCCGAGGATGATGATAATTACGATAATGTAAAGCTTATGCTTGATTATTTTGAAGCTTATGCTAAAGGTTTTTTGAGCGAGGCGGGACAGGCTCTCAATCAGTGCGAAATTGATAACCTTGCTTTTTCTGCCAAGCTTATGACTTTTGAGTGCGGTATGCGTTTTCTTACCGACTATATTAATGGTGACACTTATTTCAAAACTGCTTACCCTGAGCATAATCTTGTAAGAGCAAGAAATCAGTTTGCTCTCGTTGCAGATATTGAAAGAAAGCTTCCTCAAATGGAAAAAATCATTGTAGACATTACAAATAAATAATATAAATTTGATGTGATTATATCAAAATTTAAAAGCCGCTCGTATTTTTACGAGCGGCTTTTGTTATGCCATATTATTTGGTTTTGACTTGTTTTGCATTGCTCCAATCTGAATAAACTTTTTGGTTTGCAACGGTTTTGTAAGTTCTGATTCTTACATAGTAAGTCTTTTTGTTTTTGAGCTTTTTGATTGCTTTTTTTGTTGTTTTAGCATTTGCAACGGTTACACTCTTGTTTTCTTTGCTGAAGTCTTGGGATGTTGAATACTGAATTTGATATCCGTCAATCTTGCTTTTCTTTTTCCAATTTACAGTAGCTTTTTTCTTTCCTGCTTTAACAGATTTAATAGCTGCTTTAACGCTGTTATTACCGGTTAACTTTGTGATTGCCTGATTTTTATCTACTTTAATAAATTGACCGTTACCGGTAAGCTTTTCAATGCTTTTAATATTTGTAGGCACGGTGCTTGTAACTATTGTTGCAACAAATTTGCAAGCGTCACTGCCATACCAAAAGTCCATATGCTGAACGCCGTAAATAAACCAAGTATTATCTTTGAACCAACAAGTTGAAGCGTCGATTGTTTCATCAAGGGAAGCATAGTTGTTGTGTTTTGTTTTACTTGCAGGAAGTGCAGCACCAAAATCTGCGGTTGTTGCTCCGAGTGATGTATATTTTGTATCAATAAGAATATCGCTTTGATTTTTCCACTGTGATGTTATGCCGATAGCAGGGCAACCCCAACCTGCAACGACTGCAATGTCAACACCGTTGTCTTTCAAATATTCGGTGTTGCTTTTAAGCCTGCCTTGTACTTTGTGGTAGTTACTGATTTTAGTATAAAGTCCGCTGTTTTTGTCAAGAAAACCGATTGAACTCATTTCATTAACGGCTTTGTCAAAATTGTCATACGGTAAAAATTCCCAAAATGCAGGTATCGTACCTAAGCAAGGACGAAGCACCTCGTTGTAAAACTTAACGCAAAGGGCAGGGTCTGCCAAAATCTTGTTAATAAGGTTGCAAAGATTATTGATTGTTTCTTCCATAGAAGTTGCAAGCCAAGTAAGTCTGTTAAAATCAAAACTCTTGTTGTTGTATGTTGTTGTAAGATATGCAAGATATTTGCAAAGGTCATCTTTGTTAAACGCAAGGTCTTTGCAAAGAATGTTTGCAACCGACACACCGTTTAATGCACCGTAAAGATAAACAACTTTTTCAAGTTCGTTTTCAGTCTTGTGAGCGTCAATATAAGCGGAAATTACAATCGTACCCTCTGAGCCGCCGATAAGAGTTACCTTACTTTTTCCTGTCTGCGCTTTAACATTGTCGATAAATTTGTTAAGTTTTTCACCGTTTTCACAAGCGTCAAGTCGCCAGTCATAGTTGAAAGCGTAAACATTTTCAGCACCTATTTGGTTGCAAATCTGCTTTGTAATTGCAGGCTCTGCACTTTCACGGCTGTCAAGATAGTCTTGGTGGTTAGCCATACTGTCACTCCAGTTTGAAATAATGCCTACATCGTAAAGAGAATTGCCGTTTTCGTCGCAAACCTGCTTGTTAAAACCCGAAAGCAAACCTTTAGCTTGGTCAAGGAATGTGTTAGGGTCAACATTTTCACCGTGCATTGCGTCAAGAACAGTGTGAAGCGCCCTGTTGTTTGTTGTGAAAAGCGAGCCGATGTCAAAATTTGAAATTTCCTTCTGATTTTCTTTGCCCGGATTTTCATAAAGCGGCATTGCGCCCATACCGTGAACAACAATTACCGGTGTTACATCGTTTTTAGCAAATGCAACACTTGTGCAGCTTAGTACCATTACTATCGAGAGTACGGCACATACAATAGATTTAATAATTTTTTTCATTTTAATATACCTCTCCTTTTTTATTATTTTTGAGTAAAACTACCCGAATTTATTATAATATTATTAAAACCGTTTGTAAATATGTTAATTTATACAAAAAATCAAATGTGATAATAAGCAAGCCTGCTATTGGCAATAATACTTTTGTACATAAAAAAGTAAAGGAAGATTATGTGCAGTACAATAAAGTAGAAATTTGCGGTATCAACACAAGTCAGCTTAAAGTTTTAAAAGAAAAAGAAAAGATGGAACTTTTAAAAAAAGCTCAGGCAGGGGATGTAAAAGCGAGAAATGACCTTATTGAGGGCAATTTGCGCCTCGTTTTGTCCGTAGTTCAGCGTTTTTCAAATAGGGGAGAAAATATGGACGACCTTTTCCAAGTCGGCGTTATCGGTCTTATAAAAGCGATTGATAATTTTAATACCTCTTTGGATGTTCGCTTTTCAACTTATGCCGTGCCGATGTGTATAGGTGAAATTAGGCGCTACCTTCGTGACGATAACCCTGTTCGTGTCAGCCGTTCTATGCGTGATACGGCTTATAAAGCAATGCAGGTTAAAGAACAGCTTATTAACGAATGCGGCAAAGAACCGACGATAGAGCAAATTGCCGAAAAACTCGATATGAAAAAAAGCGAAGTTGTCCTCGCTTTGGAAGCTATCGTTGACCCCGTGAGTCTTTACGAGCCTGTTTATAACGACGGCGGCGATACGATTTTTGTAATGGACCAAGTCGGCGACAGTTCGAGCGATAAGGACTGGATAGACGAAATCTCAATAAAAGATGAAATAAAAAAACTTGACCCTCGTGAACGCAATATTATGTATCTTCGCTTTATGCAGGGCAAAACGCAAATGGAGGTTGCAAAGGAAGTCGGCATATCCCAAGCGCAGGTTTCCCGCCTTGAAAAAAATGCACTCAAAAGAATTAAAGGCGAATAAAATCGCCCCTACGATATCTAAAACAAAAAGTTATCGTAGGGGTGAATTGCGTTTGTATTAAGTTAATATGTTTTCTAATGCCTTATTACCGCTGCTATATAAATCGTCAAGATAACCGTATAAAGAATTGTAGAATTCCTCTGCTTGCTTTTGCATATTTTTTGCGATTTCTTTGCTTTTTTCAGTGGTAAGCTTAGCTTCGATTTTGGAAAGTTTGTTTATATATTCGGTAAAGAAACTTGGGTTTGTTTTGTCATTACCGTTTTCAATTTTGCCGTTTTTAACCGTATAAATCGGCTCGCCGATTGCACCTTTATATTCAAGCGTTCTTGCAATTCCGATTAAACCGCAGGCGTCAATTTTGTCCGAATCATAAAGTATCTTTGCCTCAACCGTTTTTGGTATGTTTTCGCCTCTGTACCTGTGGCAGAGTATACATTCGCTGACAGCTCTTGAAAATTCTTCACTAAAACCGTTTTCCTTTAACCATTTGTAAGCAACTTCACTGCCCCAAACTGCGTGGTCAATGCTTTTGTCGCTGAGTTCTTTTGCTCTGCCGATATCGTGAAGCAGACAGGCGGTAATCAAAATGTCAAGGTCAACATCTTTTTCATTTTTTGCAATTTCAAGCGCATTGTAAAGCACTCTGTAAATGTGCCCCTTGTCGTGTGCCGCTTCACCGCAGTTTTCAAGCATAAAATTTTCAATCTTTTTAAATGTTTCTTTTTCCATTTTACCTCGGTTTATAACCTTGCTTCGAGCCTATAAATAGGCATACCTTATTTTTATGTTATTAATTGTTTTCTTTAAAAATAATATCACTCTTGTATTTTTCAGCGTTTATTTTTTCTTTGTCTTTTATGGCTTTTTCTAAATCTATATCATAACAGTTTGCAATAGCAAGCGCATAATAGATAACATCCCAAATTTCCTCATCTATTGTGCCTTTTACAGAGCTGTTTTCAATACGAATTTTATTTTTTCTAATAGCTTCAGACAATTCGCCGACTTCTTCTGATAATTTTAAAAAATATTCTTTGACTAGTTCAGGGTGATTATCTTTCGCTTTAATATATTCTTGCAAATAATTAATTGTTGTTGACATAATTACTACCTTTTATATAATTATTTCGGTTCATATGCGTTTAGTATATCAATTATGTTTTCTTTATATACATTGCTGCCAAGGGTATCGCCGTTTGGATTTACGCTTATTGCAGTAATGTTTTCGTTGTCTTGTTGATACGGACTTATATATTCTTTGTTTTCGTCATAATATTTTCCGAAATATTTTTGGGCGTTTCCTATTGGCAAAATCACATTTCCGCTTGAAACTTTGATGCCTTTGTCAGTGAAGCGTTGAAGATATTTTCTTGTTTTAAGATTATATTCATTTTCGTCAACTTCGCTTACAAGATATGCAGGATGGATTTCAATATTGACGCCGTGTTCTAAAAGTAGGTTTGCAAATAGTTCGACTTTGTCAATCGGTATTGTTTCCTGATGAAAAGCGTCAACAGAAAGCAACAGCAGTGTAATGCCGCTGTTTGCAATCATTTTTGCAACTTCTTTTATTTTTTCGCTATCTTTGCTGAAATATCCGTTTGTAATTATTTCTCTGTTTTTTATATTGCATTTCTTAGCAGTTTCTTGAATTTTAGCCGTAACTTCAGGATAAAGAAGCGGCTCGCCTCCAAAGGTCATAAGCGAAGTTATATTGTAATTATTACATACATCTTCAACAACATTAGCTGCAACTTCACCGTCAATATGCTCAAGCTTGTCGTTGTGGTCGCCTTGCGAACAATGCTTGCAATGCCCCGAACAGCCGTTTGTCACCACAAATTCTATTCGTTCTAAATTTTTCGTGTATTTATTCATTTTATTCTCCGGTGTTCATTATGTAAATTATAGTTTATCTTAACATTAATTTCTCTCCTATCGACGGCGAAGCCGCCACTTCCCTCGTCAGAGGGAAGCAAGAAAACTCGGCTCCCTCTGATGAGGGAGCTGTCAACTTTGTTGACTGAGGGAGAGAAAAATTACAATGTGGCAACGCCGTCAACCGATTGCAAACTCTAATTTATAACCTTGCTTCGAGCCTATAAATAGGCATACCTTGTGACGAAAACTTTTGTTCATATTCGGTTTCAATATTTCCCTCGAAGTCGCTGCTGTGCAAATCGAGAGAAACATTTGAAAGTTTAAAGCCGCATTTTGAAAAGCTTTCAATCGAATATTCAAAAAAGTGCATATTATCTGTCTTTTGGCAAATTGCCGCACCGTCTTTTAACATCGGCTTATAAATTTCAAGAAATCTTGGGTTTGTAAGTCTGTGCGCTTCGTGGCTCTTTTTAGGAAACGGGCAAGAGAAATTCAAATAAATTTCCTCAATAGAACTTTTTGGTATGTATGACGGCAAATATTCCGCCGTGCCGCAAAGAAACTTAATGTTGTCAAGCTCAAGTTCTCTCGCTTTGTCAATCGCCATAATCAAAACATTTCTGTTTCTTTCAACGCAAAGAATGTTTTTGCCGGGGTTTTGAAGCGCAAATGTGTTGCCAAACTGACCCTTGCCGCAACCGATTTCCAAATAAACCGGCTGTTCCTTTTTAAATATTTTGCTAAAATCGAGAAGATGATTTTCATTAATCGCATCCTGAAAATCAAGCGACTCATTTTTCATTGTAATAAGATAATCACCCGACGCTTCAATTCTTTCGTCAAGGTTCTTTTTTCTTTTCATTCTCATAGCTTTTTTATTTCCTTTTCTTAATGTTCATCGTCAAGTACGGCGTGTGCGCATTTTACCCCGTCAACAGCCGCAGAAATTATACCGCCTGCATATCCTGCACCCTCGCCGCAAGGGTATACGCCCCTAATGTTGCACTGCAAAAGGTCGTCACGAAGAATTCTTACAGAACTTGATGACCTCGTTTCGGGAGCAGTGAGCACAGCGTCATAAAGATTGAAACCGTTGAGCTTCTTATCCATTTCAACAATCGCACTTTTCATAGTAGCCGACACCTTGCCCGGCAAACATTCGTCAAGATTTGTAAGCGTTACACCGGTAGGACAGGTAGGCTTAACATTTCCAAGCTGTTTACTTTCAATTCCTTTTAAGAAATCGCCGACAAGCTGAGCCGGAGCGTTATAATTTGCGCCTGCAAGTTCGTACGCTTTGTGCTCAATTTCACGCTGATAATATATGCCTGCAAGGGGATGCTCACTCGGAAAATCTTTAGGTTCAATACCAACGAGCAAAGCCGAGTTCGCATTTTCACCGTCACGGGCAAGCGAACTCATACCGTTAACTATAACACATTCTTTTTCACTCGCCGCCGCAACAACAGTACCGCCCGGGCACATACAAAATGTGTATGCACCTCTTTCGTGCAAACCGTGGCAGGCAAGCTTGTAGTCTGCCGCACCGAGCTTTGGATGATTTGCAAATTTGCCGTATTGTGCTTCGTTAATAAGTTTTTGCGGGTGCTCGATTCTTGCACCGACAGAAAACGGCTTTTGCATAATGTCAACACCGAGCGAGTAGAGCATTTCAACCGTGTCCCTTGCACTGTGACCGATTGCCATAATTACCGTGTCGGTTTCAAGGTCTATGCTTTCACCTTTGTGTTCATAAGTTACACCGTGAACGAATTTGTTGGCAACAATAAGTTTTGTCAGCTTACATTCAAGCCTTACTTCGCCGCCGAGGCTTTCAATCTTTTTTCTTATGTTTTTAACAACAATTTCGAGCCTGTCTGTGCCGATATGCGGCTTTGACGAATAAAGTATTTCCTCCGGTGCGCCTGCTTCGTAAAGTTCTTCAAGTATTTTTTTGATAAACGGACTTTTAATACCCGTTGTAAGCTTGCCGTCGGAAAAAGTTCCTGCACCGCCTTCACCAAACTGAACATTTGATTCTTCATTCAGCTTTTTCTCAGTCCAAAATTTGTTGACATCTTTTTTTCTTGTATCAACATCTTTGCCTCTTTCAAGAATAATCGGCTTTAAACCCGAAAGAGCGAGTATAAGTCCTGCAAACATACCTGCCGGACCGAAACCTACAACTACGGGGCGGAACTTGCTCACTCTCTTGTTTTCAGGAAGTTCATATACATAAGGCTTAACAATCTGAACCTTGTTTGACTTGCATTTGTTTACAATCTGCTCATCGTCAAGGCTTATATCAACATCAAGCGCATAAGTGAAATGAACATCGTCCTTTTTCCTTGCGTCAACACTCTTTTTAAATATACTGAATTTGCTTATATATTTTTCGTTGATTTTTAAAATCTTTGCCGCTTTCTTTTTAAGCAGGCTTTCGTCTTCGTCAAGCGATAATTTTATTTCGTTAATTCTAATCATTGTTTTGCCCTCTTTTGTTTATATTGTCTGCAACTTTTATTCCGCTGTAAAAAGCAAAGTTAAGATTATATCCGCCGCATTCAAATTGTTTGTCAAGCACTTCGCCGCAGGCATAAAGATTTTTAATAAGCTTTGATTTAAAATTTTCAAATTCATTTAATTCGGCACCGCCGCTTGTAATTTGTGCAAAATTGTAACCTTTTGTGCCGTTAATAATAAGCTGAAAGTTTTTGGCACAGTGGGCTTCTTTTTCCTTGTCGCCGCCTGCCATTTTACTGAGTATAGCCGAAACTTTATAACCGAGTACACCGTCAAGGTTTTTGAATTTTTCAATGTGTTCTTTTAACTCTTTTTCGCTGAAGTCGCTTGCAAGGTCAACAACCGCAACGCATTTTTTAGGCTCTTTACTTTCAAAATTCCTGCTTACAATTTCACTCAAATTCATACACACAATACCCGACAGGCCGTAATCGGTAAAGAGTATTTCGCCCCATTCCTCTTTAATGGCTTCGCCGTTAAGAAGAATTTTCATATTTCCTTTAACTCTTTGACCCTTTAACTGCCGTGGGTATTTGCTCGGTGAAGTGAGCTGAACGAGGGCAGGGGATAAAGGAGTGATTGTGTGACCGAGATTTTTAAGCAAATCGTATCCCGAACCGTTTGAGCCGAGCGAGCTTTGCGCTTTTCCGCCGGTTGCAACAACAACATTGTCAGCTTTGATTTTTCCTTTGTTTGTCAAAACCGTTAAATCTTTAGCTATGCTTTTAACTTCGCACTCTTTAACAGTTTTAATGCCGAGCCTGCTACATTCTTCCTCAAGCAAACCTTTAACCGTTGTCGCTTGGTTTGAATAAGGATAAATTCTTCCTTCTTCATCTGTTCTTGTTTTAAGCCCTATGCTTTCAAAAAATGCAATTACTTCTTTGTAATGTTCTGCATTCTCGTTTGAAAGGTTGCACCGTCCGTTACCCGTTGCAAGTATTTTTTTGCCGAGCGTGTCGAGTCTTTCAAGCAAAACAACATCGTCATTTTTATTATTCTGTTTTAATCTTATTGCGCAAACAAGACCGCTTGCCCCTGCGCCTATTATTACAGTAGTCATAATATAACCTTTATAAATTGTTTTGTTATATAATAATATAAAACCATTTTAATTGCAACCGAATATTTTGTTGACATTATATTTTGTCCGATGTAAAATATATCTGATATTTTATTATAATTAATTGCAACAAAAGGCTTGACTATTCTTTACATTTATGGTATATTAGGTCTACCTCGTAGTGGGTGAAATGCCGATAGGCGTTATTTTTTTGCCTGCTTTGCTTTGCGTGGCAACGAGGGAGATTATTTTATCGAAATATTAATGGAGGTGCTATTTTAATGAGAGTTAAAATTACTTTAGCTTGCACTGAATGCAAACAACGCAATTACAACACAATGAAAAACAAGAAAAACACACCTGACAGATTGGAAATGAACAAGTATTGCCCATTCTGTAAGAAACACACTCTCCACAGAGAGACAAAGTGATTGGAGGAAGACCGAATGGCTGAAGAAAAGAAGACTTCTGCAAAGGCTGACTCAAAAGCTGAAAAGGCTAACAAATCAGCTAAGTCAAAGGACAAAAAGAAGTCAAAGAAAAATCCTTTTAAATCCATTGCGTCATTCTTCAAAAGTGTTAAGGCAGAGGGCAAAAAAGTTGTTTGGGCTCCGGCGAAGGATGTCCTTAAAAACACAGTTGTTGTTCTTATAGTTGTTATTATTGTAGGTTTGTGTATCTACGGTGTCGATTCACTTCTTTCTCTCGGAATGAAGGGTATCAAAAACCTTGCAGAAACCACCACAACAACTTCTGTATCCGAAAAGGGTGAAAGTACAACAGCCGCTGCTCTTGATAAGGCTGCAACCACAGCCGAAACAACAAAAGCTGCTGAATAATTACTTTGTACTTAATGCTTAAATAATTATTCGGGAGGCTTATTGATGGAAGAACCAAAATGGTATGTTGCACATACATTTTCAGGCTACGAAAACAAAGTAGCAAGCAACATCTTGACTGTTGTTGAAAATCGTAACCTTCACGATTTAATTTATGAGGTTGCTATTCCAACCGAAACAGTAAAAGAACTTAAAAGCGACGGCACTGAAAAAGAGTATCAAAGAAAATTGATGCCGGGTTATGTGTTCGTCAAAATGATTATGACTGACGATAGTTGGTATGTCGTAAGAAACACTAGAGGTTGTACCGGCTTTGTAGGTCCTGAGGGTGAACCTCAGCCGCTTACAGATGAAGAAGTACGCAACAACGCTCTTGAAAGAGTCAGCGTTAAAGTTAACTATGAGGTCGGCGACCTTGTCAATGTTGTTGACGGTCCGCTTGAAGGTTTCTCAGGTACAGTTGACGAAATTGATGTTGACAACAACAGCGTTAAAGTTACAGTTTCAATGTTCGGCAGAGAAAATCAGGTTGAATTTGAACTTGACCAGCTTGAAAAAGTCAAAGAAGACTAATCAATTCAGTAATTCGCAGTATATCTGCTTATTATCATCGTTTGATTGCACTGTGGCATTCAAATGATGGTGGGAGAAACCAAAGGTTTCGCCATTTACCACAATATTAGGAGGAAATTAATTATGGCACAGAAGGTAGTAGGTTTAATTAAACTTCAGATTCCTGCCGGCAAAGCAACTCCGGCACCACCTGTTGGTCCGGCACTCGGTCAGCACGGTGTAAACATTATGTCATTCACAAAGGAATTCAACGAAAGAACTAAGAATGACGCAGGTCTTATCATCCCTGTAGTAATCACAGTATATGAAGACCGTTCATTTACATTTATCACAAAGACACCACCAGCAGCAGTTCTTATTAAGAAGGCTTGCGGTATTGATAAGGCTTCAGGTGTTCCTAACAAGAATAAGGTAGCAACAATCTCAAAAGCTGATGTTCAGAAAATCGCTGAAACAAAGATGCCTGACCTTAACGCAGCATCTCTTGAAGCAGCAATCTCAATGATTGCAGGCACTGCACGCAGCATGGGTATAGTAGTAGAAGACTAATTCCCTTGTGGGAGGAAGTATCCGATTTAACCACTGGAGGTAATTTAATTATGAAACACGGAAAGAAATATACAGACGGTGCAAAACTTGTTGACCGTTCAAATTTATATGATTCAAAAGAGGCTCTTGACCTCGCAGTAAAGACAGCAACTGCTAAGTTCGACGAAACAGTTGAAGTTCACATTCGTTTAGGTGTTGACTCTCGTCACGCTGACCAGCAGGTTCGTGGCGCTGTTATCCTTCCAAACGGTACAGGTAAGGATGTTAAGGTTGCTGTATTCGCTAAGGGCGACCTCGCTAAGGCTGCTGAAGCTGCAGGCGCAGATGTAGTTGGTGACGCTGACCTTGTTCAGAAGATTCAGGGCGGCTGGATGGACTTCGATGTTGCCATCGCTTCACCTGATATGATGGGCTTCGTTGGTCGTTTAGGTAAGGTTCTCGGTCCTCGTGGTCTTATGCCATCACCTAAGGCAGGCACAGTTACTATGGATGTAGCTAAGGCTGTTCAGGATGCTAAGGCTGGTAAGATTGAATACCGTCTTGACAAAACAAACATCATTCACTGCCCAATCGGTAAGGCTTCATTCGGTGCAGATAAGCTTCTTGAAAACTTCAATGCACTTCTTGATGCTATCATCAAGGCTAAGCCTGCTTCAGCAAAGGGTCAGTACATTAAGTCAGTTGCAGTTGCATCAACTATGGGTCCTGGTGTAAAAATCAACCCTAACAAAGTTGGTACTGTTTCAACAGCTGAATAATTTTAAATAGGTATTGACAAGGAGTATTCCTTGTGCTAAAATACAATAGCTGTTCAGCCAAAGACAGTAGGTGCCGATTCGGCGTAAGTTTATCGCCTACCGAGGAATGGACATTCAAGTAGCATTATGTTATGTTGATTGTTATCGTGCATTCCGAGGTTCTCGGAGTGCACTTTTTTGTTATAGCTAAACAGCCTTCAAAAGTCCGTATTTATACGGCAAATATTTATGGAGGTAAATTAAATGCCAAGTACAGCAGTTCTTGAAAGAAAAAAGCAAATGGTTGCTGACCTTTCAGAGAGAATTAAAAATTCTTGTGCCGGCGTTGTAGTTGACTACAAGGGTATCAATGTTGAAGATGACACTAAGCTTCGTAAAGAACTTCGTGAAGCAGGCGTTGAATATTCAGTAGTTAAGAACTCAATTCTCGGCAGAGCAGTTGAAGATGCAGGTCTTGAAGGACTTGAAAGTGTTCTCGAAGGTACAACAGCAATCGCAACATCAGCTGATGATTATGTAGCATCAGCTCGTATTTTACAGAAGTTCGCTGATTCTCATGATAACTTCTCACTCAAGAGTGGTTACCTTGACGGCGAAGTAATCTCAATGGAAAAGCTTGTCGCTCTTGCTAAGCTTCCATCAAGAGAAGTTCTTCTTGCTACAGTTTGCAGCGTATTCAATGCACCTATCGCAGCTTTTGCTCGTGGAGTTCAGGCTATCGTAGATAAGGGCGGCGTTGAGGCTTGTGAGCCTGCAGCTAAGGAAGAAGCACCTGCAGAAGAAGCAGAAGCTCCTGCAGAAGCACCGGCTGAAGAAACAGCTGAATAATTAAATCAAACTATTTTAATTAAAATTAATCTTTAATCGGAGGAAAATAAAATGGCATCAGAAAAAGTTACAGCAATCGTTGAAGAACTTAAGACTCTCACAGTTCTTGAACTTTCAGAGCTCGTATCAGCAGTAGAAGAAGAATTCGGCGTAAGCGCTGCAGCAGCAGTAGCAGTAGCTGCACCTGCAGAAGGTGGCGCAGCAGCAGCTGAAGAAAAGACAGAATTTGATGTAGTACTTGCAGAAGTAGGTGCTAACAAGATTCAGGTTATCAAGGCAGTTCGTGAAGCAACAGGTCTTGGCCTCAAGGAAGCTAAGGAAATCGTTGATAACGCTCCTAAGGCAGTTAAGGAAGCTGTTCCAACAGCTGACGCTGAAGCTCTCAAGGCTAAGCTTGAAGAAGCTGGCGCAAAGGTTGAACTCAAGTAATTTAACCTTACAATTTACCTTTAAAATGATAGGCACAACCGTTAATTCGGCTGTGCCTTTTTTATTTATAAATATAATATTCTTGCTTCCCTCTGATGAGGGAAGTGGCGGCTTTGCCGTCGATAGGAGAGATAGAAATCGGCGTCCCCGACGACCCGTTTCCGTTTTATGTAGCAGCGAACACCGTTCGCCTTATTTTTTTATATCCTCTATATATTTTCTTGCACCATATCAATCAGCTTAAATGCAACACCGGATGCGCCGAACCAAAGCAGTGAAAACGGTACGCATATTTGACCTAAAAAGTTGAACGGTAAGCCGGAATAGTCCCATACCCGCTCTTTTAATATGATGTTAAACACCAACCCAAACGCAAGCTCTATACCTGTTATTATCAGCATACCCACAAGGCATTTTAGCAAAAAATGCATTTCGTATTTTTGATTAATATAATAAAAACTGCTAAGCACTATTGCGCCGGCAAAAAACATTGAGTAATGCGTTCTGCCTCTGTATAAAATTTCTATCAAACAATAGCCAAAACCGCCGATAAGCGATGTAATCAAATAAGTGTAAAAATATTTCATAATTGTATTATTAGTTTTATTGTGATAAAATATTAATATAATTTATTTTTAAAGGTGCGTTATGACTTTATTTGAAAAAGCAAATTATTTGATAGATATAATTGAAAAAGCAGGCTTTGAAGCGTATCAGGTCGGCGGCTGCGTAAGAGATTATTTTATGCAAAAAAAGTGCAACGATATTGATATCACCACTTCTGCCAAGCCGCTTGAACTTGAAGAAATTTTGAAGAATAATAATATTAAATATATTGAAACCGGTCTTAAACACGGAACTGTTACCGCTGTTTTTGAAAACGATAATTTTGAAATAACCACTTATAGGTGCGACGGCGAATATAATGATAACCGTCACCCTGAAAGCGTAACTTTCGTTAGAAAGATTGACGATGATTTGTCAAGGCGAGATTTTACAATCAATGCAATCGCCTATAACCCAAATAAGAATGAAATTGTTGACTTGTTCGGCGGTAGGGAAGATATAAAAAATAAAGTTATAAAAACAGTGGGAAATGCCGATAAAAGGTTTAATGAGGACGCACTTCGCATTATGCGTGCTATTCGTTTTGCTTCAACTCTCGGTTTTGAAATTGAAGAAGATACAAAGAAAGCAATTTTTAATAATAAAGAGCTTTTAAGAAATGTTGCGAGTGAAAGAATTTTTGCAGAACTTGTTAAACTTTTAATGGGAGATAATGTTTTTTCCGTCTTAACCGAATATAAAGAGGTTATCGCCGTAATTATTCCTGAACTGATACCTACTTTCACATGCAAGCAAAATACCGTTTGGCACCTTTTCGATGTTTATACTCATACTGCAAAAACGGTTGAAATGTCGCCTAAAATTCCCGAAATAAGGCTTATTATGCTTCTTCACGATATCGGCAAACCTGTGGCAAAAACTACGGATGAAAACGGCGTTGACCACTTTAAAGGTCATCAAAAAATCAGTGCTGAGATGAGTGCCCCTATCCTTAAAAGATTTAAAGTTTCAAATGAAATTTTTAACCGAGTTATGCTCATTATTCCTATCCACGATATCCATATCGGCAGGGACAAAAAGAATATAAAAAAGTGGCTTAATAAACTCGGCGAACAGGGTATTTATGACCTGATTTGCGTTAAGCGTGCCGATAAACTCGGTCAAAACCCGAAAATGACGGGCGAAGAACTTTCAAACCTTGAAGTGACGGAAAAATATGTGAACGAAATAATTGCTTCAAAAGAACCATACTCTATAAAAGATTTAAAAATCAACGGCTTTGATTTAATAAATCTCGGCTATAAGGGTAAACAAATCGGCGAGATTTTAAATATTGTTTTGCAAAATATAATATCCGGCGAGCTTGAAAATGAAAAAAGCGCCGAACTTGATTTTGTGAAGTATAAATTATGATTGTTTTATCCTGTATTAGTTTTACTTGTAAATATGAATATTGATTTATCAAATAGTTATATGATATAATATTAATAACAAGGGGGTGTTTGCTTTGCCTACAAGAAACGAAATAGAAAAATCAATCAAAGAACTTCTTGTTCGCTATAATGCCGAGTACGCTCTTCTTTTCGGCTCTTATGCAAGGGGAGAGCAAACGGAAAATTCTGATATTGATGTGCTTGTATTCGGTGGAGAAAATTTTAAAAAGTCAAATATTTTTGCTTTTGCCGAAGAATTAAGGCAAATTACCGGCAAGAGCGTTGATGCATTTGAAATTTGCGAGGTCGATAAGTCAACTCCTTTTTATAAAAATGTGATGAAGGAAGGAGTTAAAATAGCGTGAAAAAATCTGATAATGAGAGAATTAAAAAGATTATAGAAACTTGGAATTCTCTTCAAATTCAAATTAAAGAACATTCAATAACTAAAGAAAATTTGATTGAAGACGAGTTTTTGCAGTGGGCGGTTACAACACCGCTTTATAACATCGGCGAACAAGTATACCAAATCAGCGACGAAACTAAGAAAAAATACCCTGAAATTATTTGGAGCGTTGTTGCAGGTCTTCGCCATAGACTTGTACACGATTATGAGGGTATTAATTGGTCAATAATCGTTGAAGTTATTTTTGATGAAATGGACGACTTTGTGAATTCAATAAAAATTATAAATGAAAAAGCGGGCGAATGATATTCGTCCCTACGATATCTTTGTTATTTTGTAATATATAGATAAGAAAAATTACGGTAGGGGTGAATTGTGTTTGCCCGCTAAACTATACTACAATTTGTTAACAGTCTGTTAGTTGAATAATTATTAATATTAATATATAATTTACATATATTAATTGAAAGGGGTATATTATGCGTAAGATTGTTAATATAAATAAAAATTGGAAATTTTCAAAAGATGCTTCAAGCGTTCCTGCCTCTTTTCCTGCTGATTGGCAAGAACTTGATTTGCCATACACCTGGAACGGTGAAGACGGTCAGGACGGCGGCAACGACTATTACAGGGGCAAAGGCTATTTTGCTAAGATTTTAAATAAAAGCGATATGCCTGAGGGTGAAGAAATTTATCTTCAACTTGACGGCGTTAATTCAACCGGTACTGTTTATTTTAATGGCAAACAACTTGTAGAACACAACGGCGGTTACTCAACATTCAGGGTTAAACTTGACGATATTAAGGATGAAAACCTTCTTGTAATCGTTGCCGATAACTCACCTAACGACTATGTTTATCCGCAGGTTGCCGACTTTACTTTCTACGGCGGTATTTATCGTGATGTAACTCTTATCGGTGTTGAAAAAGCTCATTTCGACCTTGATTTTTACGGTGCTCCCGGTATTGCAGTCACACCTCAAGTTGTCGGTGATGATGCTAAAATCAGAATTGACGCTTATTGCACCGGTGAAGTTGAATTTGAAATTACGGACGGTAACGAAGTAGTTGCAAAGGCTAAGGCTGACGGTAAGAACCCAAGTGTAAACCTTGAAATTAAAGATGTTCACCTTTGGAACGGTACGCTTGACCCATTTCTTTATACCGCAAGTGCAAAACTCATTTCAAACGGCGAAGCAGTAGACGAGGTTAAAACCCGTTTTGGTTGCCGTACTTTTGAAATCGACCCTAATAAAGGTTTTATTTTAAACGGTAAGCTTTATCCGCTTCGTGGCGTCAGCAGGCATCAGGACAGACCTCATATCGGTAACGCTCTTTTGCCCGAGCATCATAAGGAAGATATGGACCTTATTTGTGAAATGGGTGCAAACACAATTCGCCTTGCTCACTATCAACACGCACAGTATTTTTATGATTTGTGTGACGAAAGAGGTATGGTCGTTTGGGCTGAAATTCCTTATATTTCAAAGCACCTTGATAAAGGCGTTGAAAACACAAAGAGCCAAATGAAAGAACTTATTTATCAAAACTATAATCATCCGAGCATAGTTGTTTGGGGTCTTTCAAATGAAATTTCAATGGGCGGCGCAACTCCTGCTATCGTTGAAAATCATAAAATGCTCAACGACCTTGCTCATTCTCTTGATAAAACAAGACTTACTACCGAGGCAGTTCTTACCGCTTGCAATATTAATGAAGAATATGTTCACATTTCCGATGTACTTTCGTATAACCATTATTTCGGTTGGTACGGCGGCGATGTGTCAATGTACGGAAATTGGTTCGATAACTTTCGTAAAAAGTATCCAAATAAGGCAATCGGTATGAGTGAATACGGTTGCGAAGCGCTTAACTGGCATACTTCTAACCCTGAGCAGGGTGATTATACGGAAGAATATCAGGCGTATTATCATGAAGAAGTTATTAAGCAAATTGCACACCGTCCATATCTTTGGGCAACTCATGTTTGGAATATGTTTGACTTTGCTGCCGATGCGAGAGCCGAGGGCGGCGAAAACGGTATGAACCATAAGGGTCTTATCACTTTTGACAGAAAGTATAAAAAGGACAGCTTCTATGCTTATCAGGCTTGGCTTTCAAAAACTCCTATGCTCCATATCTGCGGCAAAAGGTATGTTGACAGGGTAGAGGATGTAACAAAAGTTACCGTTTATACCAACTGTGATGAAGTTGAACTTTTCGCAAACGGTGAAAGCGTAGGCAAGCAGAAGAAAGGTGAGTTCCCGTTCTTCCATTTTGAAGTTAAAAATGTCGGCGAAACAAAGCTTGTTGCCAAAGCAGGTGATCTTACCGATGAAGCTGAACTCAAAAAGGTTGACAAGTTTAACGAAGCTTACAGACTTAAAGAGGAAGGCGCAGTTATCAACTGGTTTGAGATTGAAACTCCTGCCGGTTACTATAGCGTTAACGACACTTTGGGCGATATCCTTTCAACTTTCAGGGGCAAAATTTGTGCAGTTAAACTTCTTTTGAAAATGAAAAAAGCGCTCACTCCCGATGGACCTAAAAAGAAAGGCGAAAAGAAAAGCGCCGAAGTTATGGGCTTCAAAATTGCCGATATCAATAAAACTATGATTGATATGCTCAAAGGCTTTACCGTTAAGCGTAGTCTTATGATGCTCGGCGGCAAATTTACTAAAGAACAGATTCTTGAAATTAATGCTATGCTTAATAAGGTTAAGAAAAAATAAATTTTACGAAAGGAGAAACAAATATGAAGGAAAAATATATCAAACCGCAGACAGATATAAATACTTTTCATACTGTAGATGTCGTAACAACATCAAACGGCGGCGATGATGAAAAAAGAAAGCCGATTGAATTACCTGATCTTTAAACACAAAAAAGGAGAGCAAATCGCTCTCCTTTTTCATTTATTAATCTCTTTTTTATCTGTAATTTCTAAAATATAGTCTGTGCTTACATCGTAATATTTTGAAAGTTTAATCAATATCTCCGTCGGAATGTCAAGGTCGCCACGCTAATAGTTACTGTACACTCTTTGCGAACAGTTCAAAATCTCGGCAATTTCCCTTTGTTTCAAATCATTGTCGGCTCGCAGTTCATATATTCGCTTGTACATTTAACCATCTCCGTTAGTAGTATGGTTATAGTATATTATAGCGCATTATCCACTATTGACTCTTAGCGGAAAATACACTATAATTAAATTTAGCGGAAAACGCACTAAATTTAGGAGGAACTTTTATGAAAAAATTTTTATCGATTCTTTTGTCCTTTGCTATGCTTTTAAGCATAACAGCAGGGCTGAATCTTACTGCATATGCCTTTACTTTTACAGGTAATTGCGGTGCAAATGCTCAGTATTCTTTTGATGAAAGAACAGGTGTGCTGACAATTACGGGCAGCGGCGATATGAAAGACTATGGACACGATTATGATGTTCCGTGGAATTCTAAAACAAAAAGCATTACAAAAGTAGTAGTGTCAGACGGTATTACCCATATCGGCGATTTCGCTTTTGCAAACACAAATGCCGGAACCTTTTCAATTCCTGATTCTGTTACAAGCTACGGCAAAAAAGCATTTAGCGACTGTAGTGCAATTACTACTTTTTCAATTTCAAACAGTGTTGTTAAAATTGATTCAAACGCATTTTCAGGGTGTTCTAATCTTCAATCTATTGTGGTACCGGACAGTGTAACTTTTTTAGGCGAAGGTGCATTTAATTATTGCAGCTCATTAGTTACTGCAACAATAGGCGATTATGTCGCATCAATAGGTGATGGAACTTTTAGCTTTTGCTCTAATCTTACAAGCGTTAAACTCGGAAGAAGTATTACTTCAATAGGTGACTACGCTTTTTCTAATACTTCAATTAATGATATTGTTCTTCCTGATAGTCTTATAACTATCGGTGACAGTGCTTTTAACTATTTAAAAAGACCGATAAATACAGTTGTATTTCCTGAAAATGTATCGTCAGTCGGTAAAGATGCATTTTATGGCGCTGCCGGTGTGAATAATCTCATTATACTTAACAGTAATTGTGCTATTAATGATTCTTGGTATACATTTTGTTCAAGTGTAAAAACAGTTTTTTCTTATGCCGGCTCAACTGCTCAGTCATATTGTGAACAATATGGCTTGCCGTTTGTTTCATTTTGCGGTAATCACACATTTGGTGCTGAAAAAACAGAGTATGTTGCAAATTGCGAATTTGACGGAAGAACATCAAAAATCTGTTCAAAATGTAATTTTGTTTCATACAATCGTACCGCTAAAAAAGGACACAGTAATGTACTCGTAAACAGTGTTGACTCAACTTGTTCAAACGAAGGTTATAATGCTTATAGATGTAATGTTTGCGGTAAAATCACACAAACTCCTATTGCCAAAAAGCCACATACAGTTGTTATTGACCAATCTGTCGCACCTACTTGTACCCAAACCGGTTTAACAGAAGGACAGCATTGCTCTGTTTGTAACCAAGTAATAGTAGCGCAAAATGTTATTCCTGCAACAGGTCATAACGCTGTATCTGCAAATAACGGTTATGCCCAAACTTGTACAACCGTCGGAAAAGAAAGCGATACTGTTTGCTCAGTTTGCGGCGCACTATTAAACACAGGAGCAACGCTTCCTGCGACAGGTCATAATGCAGTGTCTGCAAATAACGGTTATGCTCCTAATTGCATAGCTGACGGAAAAGAAAGCGATACTGTTTGTTCAACCTGCGGTGCAGTATTAAATGTGGGCGCAGTTTTACCTGCACTCGGTCACGATTTTTCAAATAATGCTGTTAAATGCCGTCGTGGTTGCGGTGCCGTTAACCCAAATTATAAGCCTAAATCTGCAAAGATTAAAAAGTTGACAGCAAAAAAGAAAGCCGTTGCAATCACTTGGTCGAAAGTCAGCAGCATTAGCGGTTATCAAATTCAACTTGCTACGGATAAAAAGTTTAAGAAAAACAAGAAAACCGTAACAATCAAAAAGCAAAAGACAACAAAGACAACTGTAAAAAAACTCAAAGCTAAGAAGAAATATTTTGTAAGAATTCGTACTTATAAAACAGTAAACGGTAAGAAAATTTATTCTTCTTGGTCAAAGGCTAAAACAGTTAAAACTAAATAAGATAAATTATTGTTTAGTGGGCGAACGCAGTGTATAGTGTAGTATGATAGTAAACACATGTGCAAGATGATAGTATACAGATTTA
>UQEY01000012.1 GCA_900540235.1 uncultured Eubacteriales bacterium | reverse complement strand
TTGATAACGCCGATTCTTAAACCGGTTGGATTACATTTCTGTCCCATTTAACTTTCCTCCTCGCTTAGTCTTCCAATTCCTTAACGGTAATTGTGATGTGTGATGTTCTCTTATTGATTCTGTAAGCTCTGCCCTGTGCTCTTGCCTGAATTCTCTTGAGAGTAGGACCTGCAGTTGCATTGCAGTAGCTTACTACTAATCTTGATGTGTCCATATTGTTATTGTTCTCAGCATTTGCGATTGCTGACTTGAGAACCTTCATTACAGGCTCGCAAGCTGCTTTCGGTGTGTACTGAAGAATAGCCATTGCCTTGTCAGCAGGCTGATTTCTGATAAGATCAAGAACAATCTGCACCTTTCGAGGAGAGATACGGACATAAGTTGCTTTAGCTGTTGCTTCCATAATAATTCTCCTTTCGATTACTTAGATGTCTTTGAGCCTGCATGGCCTCTGAATGTTCTTGTCGGTGCAAATTCACCGAGTTTGTGTCCAACCATATCCTCTGTAACATATACAGGAACATGCTTTCTTCCGTCATGAACAGCAAATGTGTGTCCTACGAATTCAGGGAAGATTGTTGAACTTCTTGACCAAGTTTTAATAACTTGCTTGTCGCCTGAAGCATTAAGAGCTTCTACTTTCTTATAAAGGCTGTCTTCTACATAAGCACCCTTTTTTGTACTTCTACTCATTGGTTAATCTTCTCCTTTCTTCTTATTTACCGTTACGACGGCGAACGATCATCTTGTTAGATGCCTTCTTCTTATTGCGTGTCTTATAGCCGAGAGCAGGCTTGCCCCAAGGAGTGCAAGGACCAGGACGGCCGACAGGTGATTTACCTTCACCACCACCGTGAGGGTGGTCATTAGGGTTCATTACAGAACCACGAACTGTAGGTCTCCAGCCCATGTTGCGCTTACGACCTGCTTTACCAATCTTAACATTAGCGTGGTCAGTGTTACCAACAACACCAACTGTTGCCATACATTCTCTTGGTACATTGCGAAGTTCGCCTGAAGGAAGTCTGAGAAGTGCATAAGCACCTTCAAGAGCCATAAGCTGAGCGCTGTTACCTGCTGAACGAGCAAGCTGAGCACCGTTGCCAGGATAAAGCTCTACATTGTGTACGATAGTACCTACAGGCATATCTTTAAGTGCAAGTGCGTTACCTGCTACGATATCTGCGTTAGGACCAGCCATAACTGTGTCGCCAACTTTAAGACCTTCAGGAGCAGTGATGTAGCTCTTTACACCGTCTTCATACTGAATAAGAGCGATATGTGCGCTTCTGTTTGGATCATATTCGATGGTCTGAACAGTTGCAGGCATATCAAGTTTGTTTCTCTTGAAATCGATTACACGATATTTTCTTCTGTTTCCGCCGCCACGATGACGAACTGTTATTCTACCGTAAGAGTTACGGCCTGACTTCTTATTGAGTGGCTCAAGAAGTGACTTTTCAGGAGCAACCTTTGAAAGTGAAGAATAATCAGTTACTGACATATTTCTGCGAGAAGGAGTGGTCGGCTTGTAATTCTTAATTGCCATTATTTTTCTCCTTTTTGGATAACTTTGCGAAAGGATGGCACCTTTCATACCTCATCATCCGAAATACTTTGTTATATACTAATTATATATAGGTTGTATGATTACATCATATCGTTGAAGAATTCAATTTCTTTTGAATCTTCGGTAAGAGTAACGATTGCTTTCTTCCATGACGGAGTGTAGCCTTCGTGCATACCCTGACGACGCTTTTGACCTCTAACATTGATTGTGTTTACCTTAGCAACCTTTGTGCCTGGGAAAACAGCTTCAACAGCCTTAGCGATTTCGATTTTGTTTGCATCCTTTGCAACCTTGAAGGTATATTTCTTCATCATAATGCCCATCATTGATTCTTCAGTGATAATTGGCTTTAAGATAATGTCCTGAGCTGTTCTCATTATGCATATACCTCCTCAATCTTCTTTGCTGCGTCCTTTAATACAACGAATGAATCGCAGTTAAGGATATCGTAAACGCAAAGTGTGTTTACAGTAGCTACCTTAACACCTTCGATGTTACGAGCACTCTTGTAAATTGTTTCATTGCTCTCAGCTGTGATGATGAGAGTTTTCTTAGCTGCTTTAAGACCGCTGAGCATTGCAACAACATTCTTTGTTTTAATGCCGTCAAACTCGACCTTATTAACAACCATCATTTCGCCTGCTGCAACCTTTGATGAAAGTGCAGACTTCATAGCGAGTCTTTTAACCTTCTTGTTAAGGTTAACTGTATACTTTCTTGGCTTTGGACCAAGTGCGATACCGCCGTGTGTCCACTGTGGACTTCTTGTTGAACCCTGACGAGCTCTACCGGTACCCTTCTGTCTCCAAGGCTTTGCACCGCCACCGCTAACTTCTGAACGAGTGAGAGTTGACTGTGTGCCCTGACGCTGATTAGCAAGATAGCTAACAACTGCAAGATGCATTGCATATTCGTTTGGCTCAATGCCGAATACTGAATCTGCAAGTTCTAATTTTGAGGTTTTCTTACCTTCCTGGTTATAAACCTGAACCTGTGCCATTACTTATCTCTCCTTTCGTTAAGCTTTAACTGCGTCTGCGATAACAACAATTCCGCCCTTTGGACCAGGGATAGCACCCTTGATTGCGATAAGATTGTTTTCAGCGTCAACCTTTGCAACCTTGAGGTTCTGAACTGTTACTGTTTCGTGACCGTAGTGACCTGCCATCTTCTTACCCTTGAATACTCTTGAAGGGCTTGAACAAGCACCGAGTGAACCTGCGTGACGGTGGTTAGGACCTGTACCGTGTGTCATTCTGAGTCTTGAGAAGTTCCAACGCTTGATAGCGCCTGCTGTTCCGTGACCCTTGCTTGTTCCCTTAACATCTACGATTTCGCCAACTTCAAATGTGTCAGCCTTGAGGATGTTGCCAACCTCGATACCGTCGATGTTTTCAAGACGGAATTCTTTAAGTGTTTTCTTTGGAGCTACATCAGCTTTATCAAAGTGACCCTTCATAGGCTTGTTTACTCGTGATACCTTAACATCACCGAAACCAACCTGAATAGCCTGATAGCCATCGTTCTCCACTGTCTTAATCTGAGTTACTGTGCAAGGACCGGCTTCAACTACTGTTACAGGAATTACATTGCCTGCTTCGTCAAAGATCTGTGTCATGCCGATTTTCTTGCCGATAAGACCTTTTTTCATGTTTATTTCCTCCTTTTGGTTATTGGTTGGGGTTTACCCAACATGACCTCAGCTGCGATTAGAGCTTGATTTCAATCTCAACGCCTGCTGGGAGCTCAAGACTTGTCAAAGCTTCAACAGTTTTGTTTGAAGGTCTGAGAATGTCGATGAGTCTTTTGTGTGTTCTTTGTTCGAATTGCTCACGGCTGTCCTTATACTTGTGAACAGCTCTGAGGATTGTTACTTTTTCAATCTCTGTAGGAAGAGGAATAGGACCGCTTACCTGAGCGCCTGTTCTCTTTGCAGTGTCAACAATCTTCTCAGCAGCCTGATCAACTAAGCTGTGATCATAGCCTTTAAGTCTGATTCGAATCTTCACTTTACTTGCTGCCATTTTATTTCCTCCTGAAAAATTATGGTGCGAGCACCGATATTTCAACCACGCTTCCGTGTGTTTCAACCCTCTCTTTAAATAAAACCGAATGAAAAAACATATCATTCGGGCATAAGGAACGAATACACAGAAAATCTGCGTTCGCAAGTCACAGCTTGTAGTTTCCTATCGGTTCAGATGATTGCAAATCATCTTCGTTTCGCCCGGTTTAAAATCGGACATACTCCGTATGAATTACCGTCGTGGGTTATGACGCAACCTCATACATCATCGCATATCTATGGTGAATCGTAGATATATTGTATTAATATATAATATACCCCGTTCACACGCTCGTTTATTATATATTAAAAGCACCTGCTTGTCAACCTTTTTTTAATAATTTTTTTAGAATTTTTCAGCTTTTTTAATTTTGTTACTTTTTACAAAATAATTTATCAAATTTCGTTAAATCTGCACAAGATTTAAAAAGTTATTCCGAGCTGATTTTATCCATCTTTATTTCCTGCGAAAATTAATTTTGTAATTATATTAAACACCAAATTTGAAAAAAATAATTTACGGGTCAAAAATATAAAAAATGCGCACAACCGAAGTTGTACGCATAAAATTAAAATTTATTGTACGGGTAACCGAGTTTGCCCATGTTTTTTAATAGATTATTTAACCGTTACATTTTTAGCCTCGATAAATTTACCGCTGCCGCCGTCGGTTGTAATTTCAACCGTATCGCCCTTATTGATAAGCAATACTTCCATACAGTCGCCTACATTGATATAGTAATACTTGCCGTTTACTTCAAGATAGTAAACTGAGTTACCCTCGTTAACGCTTGTTTTGATATCGTCAACTGTACCGGTTACGGTTTTAGCCGATGAAGAAGTGTCGGCAGTTGTTGTCTGCTCTGTGTTGCTGTCGGCAGTTTCCTCTGTCACACCGTTTTCAGCATTGATTTTGCTTTCGTCAACAATGATGTTTGACTTGTCAACATCATCCGCAATACCTTTTTCTTTAAGAGCGTCAATATAACTGTCAAGTGCGTCATTGAGCGCCTTTGCATCACTCTTAGCTGTATCAAGCAGACCTGAGCCTACAACCGTTTTATCTTTAAGGCTTACAAACGCATAGCCCTTAACAGTGTTACTGTCACCATAAAGCGACATAAAGTAGGTCGGGTTGCCGTCAATGCCGAGCAAAATAGGGAATGTTGCCTGGTAGCCGTAGTTTTGAACTGCGTCGGTTGCAGATTGCTGAGCAGAAAGCTCCGTTGCACCTGCGCTCTTGTAGTATCTTGCATCCTTTGTACGCTGGTTAACAAGGATGAAACCGAAGTTAGAAGTATCACTTTCGGCAGATGTTACACCTGTGAATACCCAAACATCATCATCCATAGCAATGTTGCCGCTGCCGGAAGAAGCAATATTAACATCATTTTGGAAAATAATTGAGTTCCAAAAACCGTTTTGAAGCTTACCGTGGTAGTTATACTGCTCAAGTACGAGTGATTCGCTGTAAACAACATCTATCCAGTTAAGTTTACTGTCGTTTTTAACTGTTTCAATATCGTAGTATTTGCTTTCACCGCTTAATGCGTCGGTAATGATTGCGCCCTTAACATCTGTACCGCCGTAAAGACCGATTGTCTTATCAAGCACGGCTGTTATCCAATATGGGTGCATATCGTCGTCAATTTCAAAATTAGGAGTATCAAGAAGCTCGGTCGGATACTGAAAACGAAGATGACGGATAAGCTTTTCATTAAAAAGCTCTGCCGGTGAATACTTTATGCCTTCGCCAAACTTGTCAACACAGTTAACGGCAGTAACCTTTTGGCTTACAAGGTCAATAAGCATATATGCAGGAGTACCGTCTTTTGTGTTGTTCATCCATTTAAAGAAATCGGCATACTGAAGGTATGCAACTCTGCAAGGAGTATTTCTGTAGTTAATTTGAGTTGAATTTTCGGACACAACATACTGGCTCTTATACGCTTCAAGTGAGCCTAACTGTTGGTCGGCAAGTGCGTGAGCACGCTTTGCGTCAAGCCTCGGCACTTTGTCATAACTGATATCTTTAAAATCTTCCTCAAAATTGCCGTCGTTTACAGTTAAAAGTTCGCTATATGACTTAGCACGGAAAAGAGTTACACCGCTTACATAACCGACTGCCATAATAACTACAAGCACACCGGCAATAATAATAGGAACTAAAGATTTTTTCTTAACATATTCTTTTCTTTCAATCTTCTTATTGGCTCTGCAAACAAGTGCAAAGCTAACCATAAATACAGCAACAAGCAAAAGCAAGAAAAGATACATCTGCGTGTCTTTAAAGTTGAGTGCCGGAAGCATCATATAGTATGCACCGCCGCCAACAACTGCTGTAATAAGAAGTGAAATAAGAATACGAAGCGGCACTTTTGACGGCTTAACAATAGCTGTTACTTCGTCACTTTTAGGCCATTTTATTTTTTCTTTGAATTCATTGATAACCTCATCGGCATCATAATCCATATTAGGGATTTTTTCGCTCATAATCAAACTCCATTCTAAGATAGTTTAATTATTATACTATAATCTATACATTTAATCAACATATAAATTATTGTTTATCTTAACATTGGTTTCTCTCCTATCGACGGCGAAGCCGCCACTTCCCTCATCAGAGGGAAGCAAGAAAACTCGGCTCCCTCTGACGAGGGAGCTGTCAACTTTGTTGACTGAGGGAGAGAAAAACTATAATGTGGCTGAAAGCCGTCAACCTTTTTCTCCACAAAATTTGACGCACCACTGTACGACAAATTTTGAAAAGGAGGAGCAACGAAGCGAATTAGGGACGAATTTCAAATCAAATAATTATGAAATTCGTCACGAATGATACGGAGTTTGTGACGATGCAAACTATAATTTCTAACTTCATCATTAATCACAAAATATTATTACAAATTTATAAATTATCCTAAAATATGACAAATGCATTTGACATATTATAAGTTATATATTATTATTAAAGTAATTATCTATGTCTGGAAGTGGGCTTATGAATATTTTGGTCTGTGGGCTTGGTCTTATCGGTGCGAGCCTTGCAAAAACATTAAAGAAAAACACAAAACATCACATTATGGGTTGGAACAGAACCGGTTCCGTTGCCGAGCGTGCGCTTGATGACGGTGTAATTGACGAAACGGGTGAGCTTGAACAGCTAATGCCAAAGGCAGATGTAACAATCGTCAATTTTTATCCAAAAGCTATTTGCCCATTTATTGAAGAACATAAAAATCTATTCAAGAAAAACAGTATTGTTACCGATTCCTGCGGTATTAAAACTAAGATTTGTCGTGAACTTGAAAAGCAAGATTTTGATTTTTATTTTGTCGGTGCTCACCCAATGGCAGGCAGGGAAGTGAGCGGTTACGATAATTCGCTTGATACTCTATTTGATAACGCTTCTTTTATCTGTACACCGACGGACAATATCCCTCGTTATATTTCCGACGCTCTTGTCGGCTTGGCTCAGGAAATGGGTTTTGCACGCACTGTTGTTACAACTCCGGAGCACCACGATGAAATGATTGCTTTCACTTCTCAGATTGCTCATGTGCTTGCGTGCTCATATGTTCTTTCACCTCTTGCACCTTATCACGCAGGTTATTCGGCAGGTTCTTATCGTGATGTCAGCCGTGTTGCAAGAATCAATGCGGATATGTGGACGCAACTCTTTATTGACAATAAGGAGCCTCTTGTTCGTGAGATTGACGACCTCGTTTCAAACCTTATGAAGTTTAAATATTGCATTGTTAATGAGGATGAAAATGAACTTCGTGCCTTGATGCAAAAGGGTAATAAGATTAAAGAGGAAATTGGATAATGACTAAACTTTGCGTAGATGTAAGCGATAAAAGCCTCAGCGAAATATATATTGTAAACGGACTTCTTTCAAAAGTCGGCGAGCTTACAAAAACTGTATTAAAAGGGAAAAAAATTGCGCTTATAAGCGATACAAATGTTTACCCGCTTTACGGCGATAATATAAAAAATCAGCTTGAAAATGAGGGCTACAAAGTATTTACATATATTTTTAAAGCCGGTGAAGCAAGCAAAAATACGAGCGAACTAATTAAAATAGTCGAATTTATGGCAGAAAATGAGCTTACCCGTGAGGACGGTGCGGTTGCACTCGGCGGCGGTGTTTGCGGCGATATGGTCGGTTTTGCGGCTTCCGTATTTTTAAGAGGAATTAAATTTGTCCAAATTCCTACTTCACTTCTTGCTCAGGTTGATTCCTCAGTCGGCGGTAAAACTGCAGTTGATTTGCCGCAGGGTAAAAACCTTTGCGGTGCGTTTCACCAGCCTTCGCTTGTAATCATTGACCCGGATGTGCTTAAAACTCTGTCGCCTCACTTTTTTAGCGACGGTATGGGCGAGGTTATTAAGTATGGCTGCATAAAGTCGGCTTCTCTTTTTGAAAAGCTTGAGAGCGGCGATGTTAAGGATAACCTTACCGAAATTATTACCGAGTGCGTGAGCATTAAAAGGCAAGTGGTTGAAAATGACGAAAAGGAACACGGTGAGCGTGCACTTCTTAATTTCGGTCACACTTGCGGTCACGCTATTGAAAAGCTTTGGAATTTTGAAACAGTGAGCCACGGCGAAGCAGTTGCAATCGGTATGGTTATGATAACAAGAGCCGGCGAAAATCTCGGCATTACCGAAAAGGGTACGACTGACAGGCTTATAAAAGTTCTTGAAAAAAATGACCTTAAAATAAGCGATACTCACACAGACAAAGAAATAATTTCTGCTATGAACGGCGACAAAAAGAGAACCGGCACGGGAATTAAATTTGTTATGATAAATAAGATAGGTTCAAGCTTTATTAACCCTATTAAGTATGAAGATATAAACAAAACCTTTGGCATTGAATAATGGAGAAATAATGAGTACAGCAAAGATAGAAAAATCAATTTTTAACGGCGAAGTGGTTGTGCCACCGTCAAAGAGCGTTGCTCACAGAGCGCTTATCTGTTCTTACCTTTCTGGTGGGGGAAGCGTAAAACCGATGATTAGCTCAAACGATATGGCAGCAACGGTAGGTATGATAAATTCACTTAAAGCTGGTGAAAATACGCTTAATTCGATTGAAAGCGGTTCAACTTTAAGATTTATGATACCTGTTGCAGGTGCACTCGGCAAGGAGGTAACTTTTGTCGGTCAGGGCAGTTTGCTTACCCGTCCTATCGGCGAATATCTTACCCTTTTACCGCTTCACGGCGTTGATATTAAGTCAAACGGCTATCTTCCCGCTCATATAAGCGGCAAACTTAAATGCGGCAATTACGAAGTTAACGGCAATGTTTCAAGCCAGTATATTACCGGTTTGCTTTTGGCTTTAAGCGTAGTTGACGGCGACAGCGCAGTTGTACTCAAAACCCCATTGCAGTCAAAGCCTTATGTTGATATGACAATTAAGGTTATGGCTGACTACGGAGTGAATGTTAAAGAAACAGATTTCGGCTACCTTATTAAGGGTAACCAAAAATATAAAGTTCAAGATTATATTGTTGAGGGCGATTGGTCGCACTCTGCTTTTTACCTTGTTGCCGGTGCAATTAACGGCAGTGTTACGGTTAAAGGGCTTGACCTTAATTCAACTCAGGGCGACAAGGCAATAGTTGATGTTATAAGGAAATTCGGCGGCAATATTACTGTGGATGAAAACGGTGTAACCGCAACTAAAAGCGAACTTCACGGTGCAGTTGTTGACGCAACGGATATTCCCGATTTAGTCCCTGCCATTGCCGTTCTTGCTGCATTTGCAAACGGTGAAACGGTAATTAAAGGCGCTCAAAGGCTCAGATATAAAGAATCTGACAGAATTGAGAGCGTGGTTTATAACCTTAAACAGCTTGGCGTTGATGTTGAGCAAACGCAGGACGGTATGATTATAAACGGCGGAAAAATGCTTCATCAGGCTAAGCTTAAAGGCTATAATGACCATAGAATTGTTATGGCTTTTTCGGTTGCGATGATGAATATAGGCGGCTGTGAAATTGATGATGCCCAAAGTATAAATAAGTCTTATCCGTCATTTTTTGACGATTATAATAAACTCGGAGGTAAAGCTGATGTCCTCTAATTTTGGCAATAATATCAAACTTTCTATTTTCGGCGAAAGTCACGGCGAAGCTATCGGTTGCGTTATCGATTCACTTCCAAGCGGTATTAAGCTTGATATGGATAAAATATATTTTGATATGGCAAGGCGTGCTCCGGGCAAGGATAAAACCGCTACTCCAAGGCTTGAAAAGGATATTCCTCATATTCTTTCAGGCGTGCTTGACGGGGTTACCACAGGTGCTCCGCTTGCAATGATTATTGAAAATACAAATACCAAAAGCGGAGATTATTCTAATCTTATGTCTGTTCCCCGTCCGTCGCACAGCGATTACCCGGCTTATGTAAAATACGGCGGAAACAACGATATTCGTGGCGGCGGTCATTTCAGTGGCAGGCTTACTGCTCCTCTTGTTTTTGCAGGCGCAGTGGCAAAGCAGATTTTGGCTCAAAAGGGTATAACAGTCGGTGCGCATATCCTCTCTATCGCAGGTGTTTATGACAATAGTTTTGACAAGGCAAAGATTGAAACAAAGGAACTTTCGGCTGTCAGTTCTAAAGCGTTTGCCGTTATTGACGAAAGCGTTGAAGATAAAATGAGAGCAAAGGTTGAAACGGCAAGGCTTGACGGCGACAGCGTAGGCGGCATTATCGAGTGTGCGGCTGTCGGTCTTCCGGTCGGTATAGGCGCTAATATTTTTTCAAGTGTTGAGGGTCATATTTCAAGTGCACTTTTCGGTGTTCCTGCGGTTAAGGGCGTTGAGTTTGGCGCAGGGTTTGAGCTTGCAAATATGACAGGATATGAAGCAAACGATTTTTATAGTATTAAAGACGGCAAAATTTTTGTTGAAAAGAACAACAACGGCGGCATTATCGGCGGTATGACAGACGGTGCGCCAATAGTTGTTAAGGCGGTTATTAAGCCTACTCCGTCAATAGCAAAGGCACAAAAAAGTGTTAATTTGCAAACTATGGAAGAGGAAGAACTTTCTATCCACGGCAGGCATGACCCGTGCATTGTGCCAAGGGCAGTGCCGGTTATTGAAAGCGCTGTTGCATTTGCGCTTCTTGATTTATTAGCATAACTTATTGGTGAAAAGGAAATATAAATGGATTTATTAGGACTGAGAAAAGAAATTGACGAAATTGACGACCAAATCATACCTCTTCTTTTAAAGAGAATGAGTGTATCGGAGCAGGTTGCTAAGTATAAAGCCGAGCGTGGTATGCCTGTTTTAAACAGTGACAGAGAGCAGCAAATTCTTGATGATGTTGCGGCTAAATGCGGCAAGCACGGCGATACTATTAAGACTGTATTTGCGGCTACTATGGACGCTTCAAGAGCCCTCCAGCATAAAATTATCGGCGGAGGCAAAGAACTTAGGACGCAAATTGAAGAAGCAGTTAAAATTGATACTTTAGACCCTCAGGGCAAGCCTATTGCGTGCCAGGGTGTTGACGGCGCATACAGCGGCGTTACCGCTAAAAAATTATTCCCTGAAACGGATATTCATTTTCACAAAAGGTTTGAAGATGTGTTTGAAGCAGTAAATAGGGGCGATTATAAGTTTGGCGTTATCCCGGTTGAAAATTCAACAGCAGGCTCTGTTCACGAATCGTACGACCTTATTATGAAGTATAGATTTTATGTTGTCGGCGCATATGATTTAAAAATCGAGCATTGCCTTTGCGCTAAGCCTGACACAAGGTACGAAGATATTACCGATGTTTACAGCCATCCGCAGGCATTGTCGCAGTGCGATAATTTTATCCGCAATTTTGATTTTACGGGAATTACTTATTCAAACACTGCCGCTGCCGCTAAGTTTGTAAGCGAATCGGATAAAAACAATATTGCCGTTATCTGCTCTGAACTTGCGGCAAAAAAATACGGTCTTAAAATACTTAAAAAGGGTATTCAAAACAATAATAAAAACACAACAAGATTTATTGTAATTTCAAAGGAACTTGCAATTCCGAGCGAGGCTCAAAAAATTTCGCTCATCTTTTCACTTGCTCACAAAACAGGTTCGCTTTACCGTGTTCTCGGCAGGTTTTCTATGGCAGGTCTTAACCTTACAAAGCTTGAATCAAGACCGATTGAAAACAGTGATTTCAGCTACTATTTTTATGTTGATGTTCTCGGAAGCGTAAAGGACGGGGAAACGCTCGACCTTATTTGTGCTCTTTCCGACGAACTTCCCGAATTTGAATTTTTAGGCAACTTTGTTGAAAAAGAATAATATTTATTAATATAAGAAAATACAGGCGAATACAGTTTACTTCTATGATATAAAAATAAGAAAGAATATCGTAGGGTTGATACTGTAAGAGTTGAAATCTTTCAGTCGGCGTGGCTGATTGATTAGGCAGAATCAGACTGTATTACACGGAGATGAATTTTTGAAACAGCAAAAAAGGCATCAAACAAACTTGATATCTGCAATTACTGTTATTGTTACCGCAGCCATTCTTGTTTTTTTAAGCATTGTTTTATATAATCACGCAAGGCTTGAAGTCAGGTTTGACACTTTGATAAATTATCTTAACAAGATTGATAATTCGGTTGCAACGCTTGACAGTGATGTTGAAATAATAATATGTATTTTTGCGCTTTATATTGCCAAGTGCCAGCTTCCGATACCTATGGGCTTTTTGTGCGTAATATCGGGTATGGTGTTCCCGCTCGGCGAAGCTATTGCAATCAACCTTATTTTTACGGAATTTTTCTTCATAGTAAAATATCTTGAGGGCAAGTTTATCGGCGGCGGCTGGACAGGAATGATTCTTAATATGAAAAAGATGAAATTCATCAGGGAATGGATACAGTTTAAAGGAAACGGCAACCCCTATGTTCTCTTTTTCTCAAGGCTTTTGCCGGTTATTCCGCTCGGTATGGTGTCAAAATACTATGGCTCAATGAGGTACGATTTTGTTTATTATTCGCTTTTGAGCCTTTTGGGCTTCGGTCCGAGATTATATATATATACAAAAATCGGTTCTGCAATTTATAACCCGTTTTCGGTGCAGTTCCTTGTTCTTTTGATAATTATTGTAGCCTTTACGGCGATTTCTATAATTATATTTAATATTTTTTACGGAATCAAATCTAAGCAAATGAATCAAACACTTTTGATTTACAGTGAAAAAGAAAAATACAAAATAGTTTTATAAGGAGAATTCAAATGAAACCACAGCAGTTAATTGAAAAAATTGAAAACGGTGAGCTTGACGGTGCACTTAAAAAAGTTTATGTAACAGATGAAGCGGTTGCAGCTCAAAAACCGAGATATATCAAAACAGTAAAGGAATTTATCAACCTTTTCGGAAACGATAGGGATGTTTTCGTTTTAAGTGCTCCGGGCAGAACAGAGGTTTGCGGCAACCATACCGACCACAATAACGGTAAAGTTCTTGCGGCTTCAATCAATCTTGACGCTATTGCTATTGCCGCTAAGCGTGAAGATATGACTATTAACGAAAAGAGCGAGGGTCACAATATTAATAATGTTGACATTTCTTCTCTTGCTCCAAACGAAGCTGAGTTCGGTAAAAGTTCTTCTATGATTAAGGGCGTTGCGGCAGGACTTAAAGAGCAGGGTTACAATATCGGCGGTTTTGACGCTTGCACAACAAGTGATGTTATGGGCGGTTCCGGTCTTTCTTCTTCAGCCGCTTTTGAAGTTCTTATTGCGACCGTTATCAACCACCTTTATAACGACGGCAAGGTTGACGCCGTTACCGTTGCTAAAGTGTCGCAGTTTAGCGAAAATGTTTATTTCGGCAAGCCTTCCGGTCTTCTTGACCAAATGGCTTCAAGCGTCGGCACTTTCGTAACTATCGACTTTGAAGATACAAAAAACCCTGTTATTAAAAAGGTTGATTTTGATTTTGCCAAGAGCGGTTACAGTCTTTGCATTGTTGATACTCACGGTAATCACAGTGACCTTACAGACGACTATGCCGCTGTAAGAAGTGAGATGGAAGATGTCGCAAAAGCACTCGGTAAAAATGTGCTTAGGGAAGTTGAATACGATGATTTCTTTGCAGCATTGCCTGAGCTTCAGCAAAAGGTTAACGACCGTGCGCTTCTTCGTGCTTTTCATTTTTTTGGCGAAAACGAAAGAGTTGACAAGGCGGTTTCAAGCTTAGAAAATAACGATTTTGACGGCTTTAAAGAAGCTATTATCGATTCGGGAATGTCGTCGTATCTTTATAACCAAAATGTTTATTCTCCAAAAACTCCGACAGAGCAAAAGCTTTCTCTCGCTCTTTGCATTAGTGAAAAACTTCTTAAAGGTAAGGGTGCTTGGAGAGTTCACGGGGGTGGTTTTGCAGGCACTATTCAGGCATTTGTGCCAAATGATATGCTTGACGAATATAAAAACACTATCGATAAGGTATTTGGTGACGGTTCCTGCCATGTTCTTATTGTAAGACCTTGCGGCGGTACAAAAGTAATCGATTGATTTTGATTAAGAGGAAAAGCAAATGAAATACATATTTATTGTTAACCCCATTGCAGGCAATGATGACAAAGCAAAGATTTTTTCAAGAATTAAATCAACATTTCGTCTTTTAAACGATGAAATGATTATTGAGCCTACTCATAATCAGGGCGATGCTCAGCTTATATCCAAAAGCTATGCCGACAAATACGGCAAAGACTGCGTTATCGTTTCCTGCGGCGGTGACGGCACGGTGCACGAGATTGCAAACGGTCTTGCGGCAACGGACACACCTATGCTTATTTTACCTCTCGGCACAGGCAACGACTTTGCAAAAAAAGTTTACGGCACAAAAAAGATTAATGTTGAAAATGTTATTAAGGCTTTCGGCTTTTATAACGGCAAAATTAAGTATGATGTTAAGCCTATTGACCTTATCGATTATAACGGCGAAAAGTGTATCAATGTTATGAGTTACGGCCTTGACACTAAGGTTGAAACAATCGGCAGGCAGATTGCAGGCAAAATTCCGGCTCTCGGTCATCAGGCATATAATTTGGCTGTTTTTCCTGTTTTGTGCCAGTCTATGACTTATCATATCAATATGGACCTTGACTGTATTGACGAGGACGGCAAACCTTACAAAAAGATTATTGCTCCTTGCGACTATACTCTTTTTGCAATTTGCAACGCTAGCTACTACGGCGGCGGTTTTTGCCCTGCGCCGAATTCGGTGATTGATGACGGACTTCTTGATTTTGCCCTTTGCCATCCTATTAATTTGCCAAGGGCTGTTCCTCTTATCCCTAAATACAGTGCAGGTAAAGTTGATAAACTTGAAAAGTATTTCACTTTCGGCAGGCTTGTCGGCGGACGAATTTGGTCAACTGACGGCGGTGCGCTTCTCGGCAACTGTGACGGTGAAAATTTTGATTATAGTGAAGTTAACTTTAAAGTTGAACCAAAATCATTGAAACTTTGCTTTATTAAGGACTAATACTGATTATGAAAAGGTTTTTTAGTGTATTTATTGGCGTAATAGTATGCGTGGCGGTAGTTTTAGGCGTTGCGGCAGGTGGCTTTGCGCTTATTTATACTCCGAGTTTGAGCGTTGATATTTCAAGCAAAACGGGTGAGGTTACAAACGGTGCTTCCGGCTATCTTTACGGTCTTGCCGAGGTGGGCGTTCCGTCAAAAAATATGGTGGAGAGCGTTGATATTTCAACAGTTTCTCAAAAAGTGCCATTCGGTCTTCAGCACCCGATAGGCGATATTGACCATGTTTACACTCAGCTTGAAAATACAACTTATGATGTAGTTTATCTTCAGGATATTTATTCAACTTGGTACTACGAGCAGGAAAATATAGAAAAGCTAAGAAGCGAGAATAAATATGACTGCAAGCAATTTGTTGAAAACGATTATCTTCCTAAAGTTAAGCAAAGCGTGGAATATCTTAAAAATACGCCTTACAGCGACAAAGTTGTTTACTGTATTTATAACGAGTGCGACAACGGTGTTTGGTTTGGCGAAACCAAGAGTTCAAGCGACAGCAAGTACGGCGTTTACGGCAGTTATACCAAAGTCGGTGCCAAAAACTTTTTTGAAGCGTGGAAAAAAACTTACGACCTTGTAAAATCGATTGATGAAAATGCACTTATCGGCGGTCCGGGTTTTTGCGACTATGATGATAACGAAATTGAAGAATTTTTCACCTACTGCGTGGAAAATGACTGCGTGCCGGATGTTTGTATTTATCACGAACTCGGCGGCAATTCGATTTATCAGTTTAGCGAGCATACAAAAACTTTTAAATCGCTTGAGAAAAAGCTCGGTATTGATGAAATGCCGATTATTGTTACCGAATACGGTGAAATGCAGGATAACGGTAAGCCGGGCAAAATGCTTCAATTTGTAACCCAGATTGAAAACAGCAAGGTTTACGGCGACAATGCGTATTGGCGACTTGCAAACAATCTTTGCGATGTTGCGGCGGACGATAACAGTCCTAATTCTAATTGGTGGCTTTATCGCTGGTATACCGAGATGCAGGGTCAAACGCTTGAGTCGAGTTATCAGGACTTGTTCAAGTCGAATGTGGGCAAGTTCCTTAAAGGCAAGGCAAACCTTTCGTCAAAAGGCTTTATGGGCGTTGCAAGCGTTGACGACGGTGATAATAAGATAGAAATTCTTTGCGGCGGCAGGGACGGTTCTGCCGTTGTTAAACTTAAAAATATTGATAAAACTCCTTTTTACAATCAAAATGTAAATATAAAAATCGAAGAAGTTTTGTATAAGGGTATATCGGGTGTTGTTACTTCAAGCGTGGAGGTTAAGTCTTACTCTCAAACGCTTAACAAGGACAAGCTTTTGATTGATATGAACGACCTTGACGAGGCAAATGTATACAAAATAACGATTGAAAAAGGTGATGAAAAGGCTCAAACTTATCAAAATGACGGTTATATTAAACGCTATGAATTTGAAGAAGGAAACCTTTTGGGAAAAGCTTACGCTTATGACAGCGCCTATGCCACAACGGGTGATAACGAGGGTATGGTCGGCGGAATTGAAAATGACGGCGACGGTGTAAGTCTTGAATTTTCCGTACCGAAAGACGGTACATATGACCTTAATTTTATTTACGGTAACGCAAACGACGGCGAGTATGATGAAAACGGCAAGCAAAACCCAAACGACCGCACATTTTCGACGGCAGTTTTGCAAATTGACGATGATGAAAGCGATATGACCGTACCAAATACGATTAAAAGCGAGTATACAGACTGCTTTACTAAAACCGTTACGCTTAAAGCGGGCGAGCATAAGTTGATTGTAACTCACAAAATCGGCACGCTTGTGCTTGATTCTCTCCTTGTAACTTACAACGGTGCAGGGGAGGAAATCAGCGTTTTAAACGATATTGACAGGACAAATGACGGCACAAATTCGTTTTTGCTCGTTGTTAAAAATGACGGGTATTACAACATTTCTTCAAGCAAAAAGGCAACCGCTTTTGTTAATGAAAACAAAGTTACTCTTGACAAGAGCAGTGTAATATACCTTATGAGAGGGCTAAATTATGTTGATGTCAAAGATAAAAGTGTAACCTCTCTTTCAGTTTTAAAATATGATGAAAAGGCTGAAAATATTGTATTAAGCGCAGATGATTTTAAGCTTTTGGGCGGTGCAAAATGCAGTGAAAACAGCGTTTTGAAGATTAAATATCTTGATGCAATTTCGTCAAAATCGGGCAAAGCGCAGGCAAATATAAAGGCGAACAAAAGCGGAGTTTATGCTCTTACATTCACTTATTCAAACAATGCCGAGGGCGGTCACCACGCATATAATGTTGACCTTATCGAGCAGTATGTTACTCTTGATGTTAATGGCAAAAAGCAGGATGTTTGGGCTAGAAATACATATAGTTTTGACACATATAAAACCGTGACGGTTTATGTGAAATTAAAAAACGGCAATAACAAAATTACTCTTTCAAACAGCGGCAAAACCAAGTTTGACAATCAGGAGAGTTTTGCTCCGAAAATCAGCAGTGTTTCACTCAATGAGTTAGAAAAACAATAAATAACGCCTGTAGGAGCGTCGTTTTAGATACCACGCTGTAAAATACAAAACAATCTATAAATTAAGAGGCAAAAAATTGAAAAAAATAATATCTTTGTTGTCTGCATTTGTCTTTGCCTTTTGTATGTTGCAAGTTACGGCATATGCAGATGAAACTGTATACAAGCAAATAAATTTATCGGCTGAGCAGTTTAGTTATGACAGTGCTTCAAGCGTTATTCAAAAAGCGCTAAATGAAGCGAGGGACAATGCAACCGATTATTTGCCGTATCAAATCAATATTCCTGCGGGTGCATATTATCTTGACGCAACTTTGTTTGTTTACAGCAACACAAAGCTTCATTTAGACGACGGCGCAACCTTGCTGCAAACTGCGCCAAAGGGTCAAAATATTATTAAAGCCGGTTTCAACGAGGTGAATTCGGGCTACGGCGGATACAGGAATATTACTGTTGACGGCGGCACTTTTAATATGAATTTTAACGGCTCGTGCGCTATGCGTTTCGGTCATTGCACCAATGTTAATATTGCTAATGTCAATGTGTGCAATGTTAAGAATGCGCACCATATTGAGGCAGCAGGCGTTGACGGTATGAATGTAACAAATTGTATGTTCACATCAACTGTCAGAAGTGGGGACTCAACAAATTCGTGCGAAGCAATTCAGCTTGATATTCTTCATGACAGTGCTCATTTTCCGGGATATGAGAATTTTGACGATACTCCTAACAAAAATATAACTATAAGCGGTTGTACTTTTACCGACCTTTACTCCGGAATAGGCACAAGAAGCGGCGTTTCGGGCAGTTATTTTGACAATATCAATATTGTTAATAATAAATTTAATAACATTAAAGAAAAGGCAATAAGCTGTTTCAATTATAAAAACAGTAATATAAGTTCCAACACTTTTATTGATGTGAATTATGGCATTTCATTTGAATATTTGCCTAATAATATTTCTTCGGGCAGTAAGAGGATGTATAAGCCAAACAGCGGCATTTCAAACGCTCTTGACCCCGACTGCTCAACAACTATAAGCGACAATACGCTTAATATAACAGAGAAAAACGGTTCATCAAGCTGCGCAATTTATGTTTACGGCGCCATTCTTGATTCAGCCACGGCGAAGAAGTGCGGTGTTACCGGCGGTGATTACAGAATTCAAAATATCACGATTTCAAATAATGAAATTAACTGTCTTTCAAGTGAGGCAAGGGGTATATTCGTAACCGGCGTTAATAAAAGCGATATAACCGGCAATTACCTTTATGACAGCGCTTTTGCAAGTGGCGGAATTAACGCAATTAATGTTTGCTCAAGCGAAAAAAATAATATTTCTGCAAATGTTATTGACGGCACTTTCAATAACGGCATTTCACTATATGACAACGGCTTCGCCTACAGTAAAAATACAGACATTTCGTCAAATGTTATCAAGTCTGTTATGTCATACGGTATAAGAATTGCAACAAATTCTTTTGCCACAATCAGAAATGACAACAATATTCAAAAATCGGGCAAAAGTCCTATTTGTATCAACTCTCAAAATTATAATCAAAATATAGGCACTGTAACGGTTCGTTCAACCGAGTTTAGCCAAAAGGGTAAGCCGGTTGTCAGGCTTTTGAGCGTTAACGGTAATTCAGGCTATAAGGTTTACCGTGCGACTGATAACGGTTCACTTGCTCAAATTGCAACCGTGCCTGCTTCTTCACTCAATTTTGAGGATAAATCTGCAAGAGTTAATGCAAAAAATTACTACAGAATTTTCGCTTACAAAACAGTTGAACAAAGCGTAATTGTCGGCAATGATTATGTTGACGCTTCATTTTAAAATTTGACAGTAACAAAAAATCAACTCCTTCATAGAATATTACTGAAGTTATCTTCAATATTCTGTAAAGGAGTTTTTTTATGCCTGATAATATTTTAGAAACAGGTGAAAGACGCATAAATGAGGCTGTTTGCATCGACACAAAACGAATTTTTGACAGTTGCGTGAGCAAAGATTGCCTTGAAGATTTAAGAGTTACATTTTTTTCAAGAAGTCAAAAACTTATTGACGAGGCAGTGACTATAAAAACGAGAGATTGTGATATTGAAGAAGTCAGCATTGATGTTGAAGAAGTACCGTTTAACCGTGGTTTTTACAGCGTGGACATAACTTTCTACTTCAAGCTTTGCTTTGACACTTATTCAGCTCCGTGCACTACCCCGCAGGTAGCGGTAGGCTTTGCGAGATTTAACAAAAAGTGTATTCTTTTCGGCTCAAACGGCGATGTAAAAGTATTTATGTCAAATCCGATAAGTGAAACCACCGACTGTCCGGTTGCGCCTCAATACACTAATCCGGCGGCTAAGGTTCAGGCGGTTGACCCGGTTGTGCTTTCGACCGATATTTGCGACAGTTGCGACTGTAACATTTCCGTTTGTTCCTCGTTTCCTCAGTCAATTCTTAATTCTATCGAGGATACTATTCCAAGCTGTGGCGCTTCAAAAGCAATTCTTGTCACTCTCGGTCTTTTTTCAATAGTTCAAATGGAAAGAGATGTTCAAATTCTCATTCCTGCTTACGATTATTGCGTGCCTGACAGAGAGTGTAACTGTAACACATCAAACCCTTGCGAAACTTTCCAGGGTATCGATTTCCCGGTTGAACAGTTCTTCCCGACTGATACCCAAGGCTGCCCGCCTTGCACCGATAAACCGACAGACTGCGACAACAAAAACGAATAAACAAAACGAGGCTGCCTCACTAACCTTGTGAGACGGCCTCTTCAATTATTATTTATTCGTTATCAAAAGCCGGATACATTCTTCTGTAAAGTGAATTTATCTTTTTAAAATAATCGATATCAATTTGATTGATTGTGTCATTTGTTGTCCTAAATCGCCAATTTTTTTCAGGTATACCAGGCATATTCATCCTTGCGTCCGAACCGAAGCCGCACATATCCTGAAGCGCAATGATTGACACATTTGACGAGCTTTTCCAAACGGTTTCGATAATCTTTCTGCAAGACGGACTGTAGTAGCCGCCCTCGCCCCAATTATCTCCGTTAAAACCGCAGTATTCAAGCGCAAATCTGCGTTCATCCTCACTCGCTTCCCAAAGCCAACCGAGAATTGTGTTGTTGTCGTGAGTGCCGACATAGTTAATCGAGTTTGGCACGGCATTGTGTGGCATATGAGATGAATCGGAATTAGGGTCAAAGCCGAACTGGACAACTTTCATACCAGGAAAGCCGGTATCCTCAAGAAGTTTAACAACATCTTTGCCGAATACACCGAGGTCTTCCGCAATAATCGCAGCGTTAGGAAACGCTTCAAAAACCTTGTCAAAAAGCTTCATTTTAGGTCCGTCAACCCATTGACCGACTTTTGCCGTTTTTGAAGAAGCAGGAACTTCCCAATACGACGCAAAGGCTCTGAAATGGTCAATTCTGACTGTGTCGTAAAGTTTTAAAGAGTGTCCTATTCTTGATATCCACCACGAATAATTGTCCTTTTCCATTGCTTTCCAATCATAGATAGGGTTGCCCCAAAGCTGACCGTCTTCGCTGAAATAATCGGGCGGAACACCGGCTACTTTTTCAACTTTAAGCGTTTTTTCGTCTATTAAAAACATTGGCAAATTAGACCAAACATCAACGCTGTCCATAGCCACATAAATAGGCATATCGCCGATTATTGCAATGCCCTTTTCGTTTGCATAAGCCTTAATTTTACTCCATTGCTTGTAAAAAATATACTGTACAAATTTCCAAAATGCGGCACTTTCTTCATAAGAATAAATGTCTTTTATACACTCAAAGTAGTGTGCGTGTACATCACTCCACTCCCACCACGGCTTCATATTTTCAGCCTCTTTAACTGCCATAAATACGCTGTAGTCGGTAAGCCAAGAATTTTCAAGTTCAAAAGCTTTTATCTCTTTTGCAATTTCGTCGTTAATATTTAAAAAAGCTTTTTTTAATAGCTCAAGCCTTTTTTCACCTGCGTATTCATAATCGGCGGTGTAAGGCGAGCCTGAATAAATATTTGATTTGTAATCTTCTTCGCCCACAAGCCCCATTTCATAAAGACTCTTTGGGTCAATAAAAAGATAGTTGCCAGCAAAAGCGGACGGTGAACAGTAAGGCGAATTGGCACCGTCAATCGGGTTAAACGGCAAAACCTGCCAGTAGGTGAAGCCCATATCTGCAATTTTGTCAATAAAATGAATAACATTTTTGTCAAATACACCCACGCCGTAGTCACTCGGCATAGAGCTGATGTGAAGAAGCACACCCGCTCCTCGTTTCTTTAACATAAATTCACTTCTTTCTTTTATGCGTAATATTTTGTATTCTACCATTTTACAAAATAAAAAGCAAGGCAAACACAGTTCGCTTCTACGACAGTCTTTAAATTATAGACTTCTGTAGGGGTCGGCGTCCTCGACGAATCGTAAGGCAAATTATAATTTACCCACACTTACTAAAATTTTATATAATTATAATTATTATTTTATTAATAATTATATATTGATTATACGGTGCAGATTTGATATAATATTTTCCGTATAATGCAAGAGTATGTTTAGTCGTAAATTTATGCGGCTTTATATGTGATTTTTTAAGATTGAGAGGACAGATAATTGAGCGAAAACAAAAAAACACATACTGTTTCAAAAGAAGAACTTGACAGGCAGAAACAGTTTAGTCAAAAAGTCGGTTCGGTTTTATCTGCCTCATATAAAGAAAAACCAAAGGCTTGCGTAATTACCTACGGTTGCCAGCAAAATATTGCCGACAGTGAGAGAATTAAGGGTATGCTTTCACAAATGGGTTATGATTTTACGGATAACCGCCTTGAAGCACAGCTTATTATTTTTAATACCTGCGCTGTTAGGGAACACGCCGAGGACAGAGTATTCGGAAATGTCGGTGCGCTTAAAAGTTATAAGGCTGAGCACCACGACGCAGTCATCGCTCTTTGCGGCTGTATGATGCAGCAACAGCATATTGCCGACAAGATTAAAAAGTCTTATCCGTTTGTTGACCTTGTTTTCGGCACACATGTTGTTCACCGTTTGCCGGAGCTTCTTTACCGTGCGCTTACCGGCAAAAAGAGAGTGTTTGACATAACTGATGTTGACGGTGTAATTGCCGAGGGTATTCCTGTTAAGCGTGACAACGAGGCTAAGGCTTGGCTTCCGATTATGTACGGCTGCAACAATTTCTGCTCTTACTGTATTGTTCCTTATGTCAGGGGCAGGGAGAGAAGCAGGCAGAAGCAGGATATAATAAACGAGTTTAAGTGCCTTGTTGAGCAAGGGTATAAAGAAATTACTCTTTTGGGTCAAAATGTTAACTCCTACGGCAAGGATTTAGAGCCGAGGGTCACTTTTGCCGAGCTTTTAAGGGAACTTAACGAAATTGACGGCGACTTTAGGATAAGATTTATGACGAGCCATCCTAAGGACTGCACAAAAGAACTTATTGAAACTATGGCAAACTGCGACAAAGTAGCCGAGCACTTGCATCTTCCGTTTCAAAGCGGCAGCAACAGAGTGCTTAAAGTTATGAACAGGCATTATACGAGAGAACAGTATCTTGAACTTATCCGTTATGCGAGAGAGCTTATGGGTGACGAACTTTCAATAACAAGCGACATTATCGTAGGTTTCCCGGGCGAAACTTATGATGAGTTTAAAGAAACGCTTTCACTTGTTAAGGAAATAAATGCTACTCAGCTTTTCACATTTATTTATTCTAAGCGTGAGGGTACTCCGGCGGCAAAGATGGACGACCCTGTACCGTATGAGGAAAAGTCAAGATGGTTTAAAGAACTTACCGACTTGCAGGAAACTATCAGCGCCGCTCAGATGAAGCTTCACGAGGGCAAAACTTACAAGTGCTATGTTTACGGCAAGGGCAAGCTTGGCGATAATTATATTGCCGCAAGAAACGACGGCAATTTGATTATAGAATTTGAGGGTGACGAAAGCCTTATCGGAACTTTTCAAAACATTAAAGTAATCGAACCGCTTACATTTGTTATGAGGGGCGAATTAGTAAAGGAGAAACAATTATGAGTATTGAATCAGCACTCAGAGAATTAGGCAAAGAAATTCAGAAGGACGAGCGTTTTGTCGCTCTTCAGGCTGCTGCAAAGGCAAATGACGCAGATGAAAACCTTCAAAACCAAATGAAGGAAATGCAACTTATTTCACTCAAGTATCAGCAGGAAGCTGAAAAGGGTGAAGAAGCTTCACAAGATAAGATTAAGGAATATCAGGACGATTATCAGAAGCTTTATACTGAAATTATGGCAGGCGAAAATATGCAAAATTATTCTGCCGCTGCTGCCGAGATGGAAAAGATGGCACAGTATATCAGCGGTATGATTGGTCTTTTCTTTGACGGTCAGGACGCTGAAACTTGCGAACTTCCTGCGCAGGACGCTTGCACACACGACTGCTCAACTTGCGGCGGTTGCCACTAATTTATAAATTTTAAACTATTTCACAAACACAAAAGGAGGAACAAAAATGGCAGGGAAAGTAAGTAAATCAAATAAATTGTCACCTATGATGGCACAATATTTTGAAGTTAAAGAGCAATATCCCGACACAATTTTGTTCTTCCGTGTAGGTGATTTTTATGAGATGTTTTTTGACGACGCAAAAACTGCTTCAAGTGAGCTTGACTTGGTGCTCACCGGTAAGGACTGCGGTCAGGAGGAAAGAGCGCCTATGTGCGGCGTGCCTTTCCACAGTGCCGATAATTATATTGCAAAGCTTGTCGGTCGTGGTTACAAGGTTGCTATTTGCGAGCAGGTGGAGGACCCGAGCAAAGCAACAGGTCTTGTTAAAAGAGATGTCATAAGAATCATTACTCCGGGAACGGTTATTGAAAGCAATATGCTTGAGGATGGGGCAAATAACTACCTTTGCTCAATTTATAAAACAGAGGACAAAATGAAAGCCGGTATGTGCTTTGCCGATGTTTCAACGGGTGAATTTCATATTACCTGCATTGACGAGCAAAACAAGGCTGACGCTCAAAGGCGAGTGCTAAACGAACTTTATACATATATGCCCAGGGAAGTTATTATTAATCATGACGCATTTGATATGTCGCTTATGGATGATTACAATAGCAGGGCGAGCGCTCACATTGAAGTTATCTCGGCTGATAAGTTTGACTATAAAACAGCGCTTGAAGTAATTGATGAAACTCTTTCGGAAAGTGAAAAGGCGCAGCTTAAACTTGATGACAACAAAACGGGCGTGTGCGCACTCGGTGCGGTAATTATTTATCTTAAAAACACACAAAGAAAAGAAGAAATAGAAGCGCCGAGCGAACTTGAACTTTACGACTGCGACAAGTATATGAAACTTGATTTTTCCGCAAGGCGAAATCTTGAACTGACAAAGTCGATGATGACCGGCGACAAAAAACATTCGCTTTTGTGGGTTATTGATAAAACGAAAACGGCAGCAGGCAAGAGGATGATTCGTTCTTGGCTTGAAAGACCGCTTATGTCGATACCTAAAATTACAAAAAGGCAAAATGCTGTCGGCGAACTTGCCGACAACCCAATGCTTAGGGATGAGATCAGGCAGTTGCTTACCGGTATAAGCGATATTGAAAGGCTTCTTGCACGCATTGTTTATTCAACTGCTAATGCGAAGGAACTCAAGTCTCTTCAAACCACGCTTGAAAAGTTGCCGCAAATCAAGGCTCAGCTTTCAAATTCTTCGTCGGCTATGCTAAAAGCGGTTTATAACGATATTGACTTACTTGAAGATGTTGTTGATTTAATATCAGGTGCCATTGTTGACGAACCTCCGTTTACCGTTCGTGAGGGCGGAATGATAAAAGAAGGCTTCGACCCCGATATTGACGAACTCAAATCGATTATGAGCGACGGCGCCGGTATTATTGCTTCAATCGAAAATGAGCAGAGGGAAATTACCGGTATTCCTAAGCTTAAAGTAGGATACAACAAGGTTTTCGGCTACTATATCGAAGTTACGAATGCGTATAAAGATTTAGTGCCCGAAACTTACATAAGAAAGCAAACGCTTACTAATTGCGAAAGATATATTACTCAGGAACTTAAAGATTTAGAGGGCAAGATTATCGGCGCCAAGGAACGCTGTATCGCACTTGAATATCAGGCGCTTTGCAAGATTAGAGAAAGCATATCGGGTGAAGTTAAAAGGCTTCAAAAAACTGCCAAGGCGCTTGCTACTCTTGATGTTTTGGCATCTCTCGGTGAGGTTGCTTCAAACAATAATTATGTTTGCCCGATTATAACAAATGACGGCAAAATCGATATTAAAGACGGTCGTCACCCTGTTGTTGAAACTTTGCTTGACGGCGCACCGTTTGTGCCAAATGACGCTAAGCTTGATATGGAAGAAAACAGGTGTGAAATTATTACCGGTCCTAATATGGCGGGCAAGTCAACTTATATGAGGCAGATTGCACTTATAACCCTTATGGCTCAAATCGGTTCTTTCGTTCCTGCCAAGAGTGCGCAAATCGGAATAGTCGACGCAATATACACAAGGGTCGGTGCGAGTGACGACCTTGCAACCGGTCAGTCAACATTTATGGTTGAGATGAATGAGGTTGCAACAATTCTTAAAAATGCGACGAGCAATTCGCTTATTATTCTTGATGAAATCGGCAGGGGCACTTCCACCTTTGACGGAATGAGCATTGCAAGAGCAGTGCTTGAATTTGTTTGCAAAAAGAAAACGCTCGGCGCAAAGTCACTTTTTGCAACCCACTACCACGAACTTACGGTTATGGAGGGGCTTCTTGACGGTGTTAAGAATTATTCAATAGCGGTTAAAAAGCGTGGCGATGATATAACATTTCTTCGCAAAATCGTTAAGGGCGGCGCTGACCAAAGCTTTGGTATTGAAGTTGCCAAGCTTGCGGGTGTTCCCGACGGTGTGGTTAAGCGTGCAAAAGTTATACTTAAAGAGCTTGAAGCTAATTCAACTCCTATTGAGTTTAAGGCGGAGAATGTTGACATTGACGAAGATGAGAGCGATATACAATATAACTTTACCGCTCAGGGTACCGATGAAATACTTGAAATACTTAAAGCAACCGATGTCAATTCAATGACGCCTATGGAAGCTTTGCAAACGCTTTACGATTTAAAACTTAAAGCTGAAGAATTAAATTGATTTATACAAACTTACTATGAAAGGAGGAAGTTCAGTGGCTAAAATTAATGTGTTACCAAAAGAAATATACCAGCTTATTGCGGCGGGTGAAGTTGTTGAGCGTCCTTCAAGCGTAGTAAAGGAAATGATTGAAAATTCGCTTGACGCAGGGGCAAAAAACATTACTCTTGAAATTAAAAACGGCGGTTCAACTTATATTCGCATTACAGATGACGGTTGCGGAATTGAGCGTGACGATGTTAAAAAAGTTTTCATTTCCCACGCAACAAGCAAAATAGCAAAAAAAGATGACCTTAACTCTATAGGTACTCTCGGTTTCAGGGGCGAGGCAATGGCTTCCATCTCTGCTGTGGCAAAAGTTGAATTGCTCACAAAAGCCGATGGCGAAGATATAGGCACAAGGTATGAAATAGCAGGAGGAGAGGAAAAAGCGTTTGATGACGCAGGTTGCCCAAACGGTACAACTATTGTTGTTAGGGATATTTTCTTTAACACCCCTGCAAGAATGAAATTTTTGAAAAAAGATGTTACCGAGGGTAATCAGGTTGCCGGTATAGTTGAAAGAATGGCAATTTCACATCCTGAAATTTCTTTTCGTTTTATTCGTGACGGCAAGCAGGTGCTTATCACCTCCGGTAACGGCGATTTAAAGAGCGCTGTTTACTCTGTTTTAGGCAAGGAAATGAGCGACAGTCTTATGAGTGTTGATTATTCCTACAACAGTATGAGGCTTACGGGTTTTGTTTCAAAGCCTACTGCTTCACGAAAGAGCAGAGCAATGCAGTTTTTTTACATAAACAACAGAATTGTTAAGTCAAAAACGGCTATGGCGGCTTTGGAGCAGGCTTATAAAAATTCGATTATGGTCGGCAGATTTCCTGCTTGCGTGCTCAATATTGAGCTTGACCCGGCTATGGTGGATGTCAATGTTCATCCGGCTAAGACGGAAGTTAGGTTTGCAAATGAAAAACCTGTTTTTGACCTTGTTTATTACGGTGTTAAAACTGCGATTGAAAATGACAGAACGGTTAAAACCGCCGAACTTAAAAACAACAGTTTTAATTTTGATAATAAATCAGCTTATGAAAACACGATTGAAAGTGTATATGCCCCAAAGGCTGAAAATAAAAGTTTTGAAGCAAAGCTTAATTTCTTTAAAAAGAAAGATGACGAGCCTGTGCAGCAGGTGATTAAAACCAAGCCGAAGGAAAATTTTTGGCAGGTTAATTCGCCAAAGCCGGAATATAAGGCAAGTAAGCCTCAGCTTGACATCGAATATGACGAAACGCTTGACACGCAGGAAAATGAAGTTAAGCCGAGGGTTAATACAGAAATAAATCAGCCGCAGATAAGAGAAGAAGTGCCGCAGCAGACAGTTCAAAAGCAAGTGGTTATTCGTGACGAAAAGGATAATGAAAACATTATTCCTAACTTTAAGCTTATCGGCGAAGCATTTAAAACTTACTTATTGGTTGAGATTGAAAATGACCTATATTTTATCGACAAGCACGCCGCTCACGAGCGTATGAATTATGAAAAATTAAAGTCGCAGGCTACTGTCGAAACTCAGATGCTTCTTTCACCCGTTGTGGTCAATCTCGGCAAGGATGAGTTTATCGCTGTTGAGGAAAATATTGAACTTATCAGGCAGTGCGGTTTTGAACTTGAAGTGTTCGGTGAAAGCCAAGTGATAGTGAGAGCTGTGCCGAGCCTTGTTGACGGCGATGATGTTAAAGATTTAATTTTGGAAATCAGTGAAAAACTGCTTGAACATAAGACGGATATTTTGCCCGATAAAATCGATTGGATATACCATTCCGCTTCGTGCCGTGGCGCTGTTAAAGCCGGTGACTACACTTCAAGGCAGGAACAGGAAATGTTTGTTGAAAAGCTTCTTTCAATGCCTAATATTCGCTTTTGTCCTCACGGCAGACCCGTTTTTATCAAAATGAGCAGGTATGAGATTGAAAAACAGTTTGGCAGAGTTTAGTGATTGATTTATGAATAAAGTTATAGTTATTGCAGGTCCTACGGCTTCGGGCAAAACAAGTCTCGGTATTGAAGTTGCGAGGGCAGTCGGCGGCGAAGTTGTTTCAGCCGATTCTATGCAGGTTTATAAAAATATGCCTATTGCCACCGCAGCTCCCACGCCAAAGGAAAAAAGTTTGGCGCCTCATCATTTGGTGGAGTTTTTAGAGCCGAATGAAAGTTTCAGCGTGGCGTTGTGGTGTAAGCTTGCAAAAGAAAAGATTGACGATATTTTATCCCGTGGCAAAGTTCCCGTTGTTGTCGGCGGAACGGGTTTGTTTATTGACAGCCTTGTTGACAATATCGCTTTTGCCGATGTGGAAGTTGATGAAAAGCTGAGAGATGAGCTTATGAGCCGTGATGTTGATTCGCTTTATGACGAGCTCAAATCACTTGACCCGAAGGCTTGTGAAAATATACACAAAAACAATAAAAAAAGGGTTGTCCGTGCGCTTGAACTTTATTATTCAGGCTCGGGCAAAACAGTTCAGAACGATAATTCACGAAAGGAGAAAAGTCCTTATGAATTTCTCTATTTCGTGCTTCAATATGAAAACAGGCAAACTCTTTACGACCGTATCAATTTGAGAGTTGACAAAATGATGGAAGCAGGTCTTCTTGATGAAGCGAAAAATATGCTTTCGACGAAAAAGTCAACTTCGGCTCAGGCGATAGGGCATAAGGAACTTGCAAAATATATAAACGGCGAAACCACTCTTGAAGAAGCGAAAAATAAGCTAAAGCAGGAGAGTCGCCGATACGCAAAAAGGCAGATAACCTGGTTTAAAAGGAGAAATGATGCAGTCTTTGTTACATATGACAGGGATACAGATTCTCAAACAAAATCGGTTATCACAAAATGTGAGGACTTTTTAAATGGCTGACGAAAAAGCAAAAAAAGTTAATAAGAGGAAGAAAGTTCGTGTTAAAACCGATGTTTTGGTAATGGCTGTTCTTCTTGTCGCTATTGCGATTTTTGTAGGGGTTCAGTGTTATAATGCCATCCATGTTGATGTTAAAACGGTTACTGCGCTTGAATCAACGGTTTATGAATCGTTTAACGCCGAGGCTTTGGTTATAAGAAACGAGCATATAGTTGACAGTGGCAAAAGCGGTGTTACCGTGCCTTGCGTGGCTGACGGTGAAAAGGTGAATGTCGGCGGCAATATCGCAATGGTATTTGACAGCAGTGAAAATGCAAAAAGCTACTCATCTTCTCTTGATTTGCAAAAGCAGTTAGATTATTATATAAATTTGGAGAGCAAGTCGGCAGGTACGGCAACCGATGTTGAGCAGATTGACAAGGATGTTTTAACCGATGTTAATGAATATATTCAAAATTCGGCTTCGGGCAACATTTCAAAAGTTCAGTCCTCGGCGCTTGACCTTAACGATAAGCTTACAAGAAGGCAGATGATTATCGGCGAGGATATTGATTTTTCTTCTGTCAAGCAATCGCTTGAAAAGCAGATTAATGCAATTAATGTTGATGCCTGCAAGCCGAGCGGTTATTTAACTACCGATGAATCGGGCATCTTTTCATCGTATACCGACGATTTGGAAACTGCATTTGACTATGAAAATATCGACAAGCTTGACATTTCAACCTTCGATAAATATATGAATGAAGCAAAGAGTGCTAAAAAGAGCGATAACCTCGGCAAGCTTATAACAGATTTTGAGTGGTATTTTGCCTGTAAGGTTACTGATGACCAGGTTAAAGATATTAACGACGGCGACACTTTGAGTGTTGCTTTAAAAGACAGTGACAAGGTGATTGAGTGTGAAGTCGTAAGCGGTGCTACGCTTGACCTTGGTACCAAGGAATCGGTTTTAATTCTTCGTTCAAACGATATGGACAGCGAGCTTGCTTCAATGAGGCTTGAAGATATTGAAATCAGATATAACGAGTATACCGGCATTAAAGTGCCGACTTCAGCGCTTCATATAGATAAAAAAGGCAATAAAATAGTATACACTCTTGTTGCTGATTTTGCCCGTGCAAAAACAGGTGAAATTATTTATTCAACAAAAGATTATGTTTTGTTTGAATACGATACGACGGACAAGGATGCTATTCGCATATATGATGAAATAATTACGCAAGGAAAGGATTTACACGATGGAAAAGATTACAGTCGATGAAAACAGGCTAAAAAGTGTTGCCGACAACTACAAAAAAGTTTTAACCGATGTTAAGGAAACGGCAATCAAATCCGGCAGAAATGAAGATGATGTAAGACTTATGGCTGTTACAAAAACAGTTGAAAGCGTTTATATTAACCGAGTTCTTGACCTTGGCGCCGACCTTATCGGTGAAAACAGAGTTCAGGAGTATTTAGGCAAAAAAGACGAACTTCATTTAAACGGTGTTGAAAAACATTTGATAGGTCACCTTCAAACCAACAAGGTTAAGCAAATTGTGGGCGAGGTTGATACGATTGAATCTGTTGACAGTATTCACCTTGCAAAAGAGATAAGTAAAGTTTCGGCTAAAAAGGGAATTATCACGAATGTTTTGCTTGAAGTAAATGTTGGCAAAGAGGAGTCAAAAAGCGGTATTTTCCTTGAGGGTCTTAACGAGCTTGTTTGCGAAGTTGCCGAAATGGAAAACATTAAGATTAAAGGTCTTATGACAATTCCGCCGATTTGCGACAGTGAAGCGGAAGTTTCGAAGTATTTTGAGTCAATGTATCAAACTTTTATTGACATTAAGAATAAAAACATTGATAATGTAGATATGGACATTTTATCTATGGGTATGAGCCACGACTACGAAGCCGCAGTCAAAAACGGCTCAAATATAGTTAGGGTCGGTTCTGCAATTTTCGGTGCAAGAAAATATTTTTAAAAGAAAGGCAGAGAGAATATGGGTTTTTTCGACAAAATTAAGGAAATCGTGACCGAGAGTGATGAAGACGAATACGATGATTTTTACGAGGATGACAAAAAGAGCGGTTCAATAGGAATTGCCCCTCCGAAGGAAAAGTTTTCACGCACTGCGCCGCCTGCTTCCGACAGGGAAGAAAGATTTGCCGAGCGTGCACGAATTAAAAGGCACGACAGCGACAAGGTTGTTAACATTCACACCACTACTCAGCTTCAGGTTGTTCTTGTTAAGCCGGAAAGGTTTGAAGAAGCAGCAGGCATTGCCGACAACCTCAACGAAAGAAGAACGGTAGTTCTTAATCTTGAAAGCACAAACCGTGATGTTTCACGCAGACTTCTCGACTTTTTAAGCGGCGTAGCATACGCAAGCAACGGCCAGATTAAGCGTGTTGCAAACAGTACATATATTATCACCCCTTATAATGTTGATATTATGGGTGATTTAATAGATGAGCTGGAAAATAACGGAATGTTTATGTGATGAAAGACTGCGATAAAGTGGCTAAAACACGCAGGGTTTAATTTAAGTATGTATATATAATTACGGAGGAAGAATATAATGATTACACCAAGTCAAATTCGCCAAAAGAAGATATCCACCGTTGACCGTGGTGGTTATGACAGAGATGAAGTTAACGAGCTTTTGCTCGAAATAATCGAATCTTACGAAGCTGTTTACGCTGAAAACAAAGAACTTTACCGTAAGATGGAAATACTTGCCAACAGAATTGAGGAATACAGAGCAGACGAGGACACTATTAAAAACGCTCTTATCGCCGCTCAAAAAACTGCCGACAAGCTTATGAACGAAACAAAGCAAAAGGCTGCCGATGCGCTTGAAGACAGTGCAAAGAAAGCGCAAAACACTGTTGTTGACGCTAAGGAAAAGGCAGACAAGATTATTTCAAGTGCAAGAGATTATGTTGCAAACCTTACAAATGAAAAGGAAAAGGCAGCAAGCGAAATTGTTGACGAAGCCGAGAAGAAAGCAAATGATGCCGTAAGCGGTGCAAAAGTTGTTGCTAAGGATATGCTTGAAAAGGCTAAGTCACTTTCAAAAGACCTTATCGGCAAGGCAAAGGCTGAAAAGGAAAGCCAACAGGCACTTGTTGAAAAGCTTAATGAGGAAACAAAGAACTTTAGGCAAACGATTGTTTCGGCTTATGAAAAGCAGCTTGAAGCTATTAAAAATATGACAACCGATGTCGACATCAAAACCGTTATGGCGGACGAAGAAAAGATTGAAAAAGAGCTCGGCGATATTTATGCTTCTATTGAAGAGCTTATAAAATCTGACGATGTTGACAAAGTTATAGATGAAGCAAAGGAAATTGAAGTCAAGGAGGAAGAAGCAGTTGAAGAAGAAATCACAGAGCAAGCAGACGAAGTCGAAGAAACTGCTGAAGTTCCTGCTTCGGACAGTGAAGAATCAAGTGTTGACGACAATCAAGACGAAACTCAAGCCGTAGAAAAAGCAGAAGAAAATGAGGCTGAGGAAGACGCTATTGACGAAATCATTGATGAAATAGAAAATTCCGAAAAGAAATCAATAGGAAATCTCAGCGAGGTTGACGAAGAAAATGATGAAGAACCTGTCAGCGAAGAAGAAGCAAAAGCTGCGCTTGACGCTTTTTCAAGTGACGAGATAACACCTATTGACGGTGAGCAGCCGCCTATTCCGGAAATTATTGAAGAACCTGAAATTGAGGATAAGCCACAGCCGTTTGAAAATTATTTTCATGTAAACCGTGAAGACCCTCACAACACTGACGAAACCATTTCTCTTGTTCCTGAAGATGAGGACGACGAGGAAGAGGACGACAACAAAAAATTTAAAGGATTCTTTAAAAAGAAAAAATAAACCTATCAAGGAGTTAATATAATGGATTATAACCAAACATTAAATTTACCAAAAACCGAATTTCCTATGCGTGCAGGTCTTCCTAAAAGAGAGCCTGAGTTTTTAGCACGCTGGGAAGCAAACGACCAGTACAAAAAGCTTATGGAACATAACGAGGGCAAGCCGCTTTTCGTTCTCCACGACGGACCTCCGTATGCAAACGGTGATATTCATATCGGTCACGCACTTAATAAAACCCTTAAAGATTTTATTGTAAGATATAAAAATATGACCGGTTTTAAGTCACCTTATGTTCCGGGCTGGGATACTCACGGTCTTCCTACCGAGCTTGCTGCAAGAAAGAAAGCAGGTATTAGCGCCGAAACTAACATTTCCGACCTTGAGCTTCGTAAGATTTGCCGTGACACAGCGCTCGGTTTTGTTGACATTCAAAGAGAATCATTTAAGCGTCTCGGCGTTATAGGTGAATGGGATAATCCTTATATCACCCTTAAAAAAGAATTTGAAGAAGAACAGATTAAAGTATTCGCAACAATGGCAAATAAGGGCTATATCTACAAGGGATTAAAGCCTGTTTATTGGTGCCCTGATTGTAATACCGCTCTTGCAGAAGCAGAAATTGAATATGCCGAGGACCCATGTCATTCAATCTATGTTAAGTTTAATGTAACCGATGACCTTGGCAAGCTTACCGCTATGGGCGCTGATTTGAGCAAAACATATTTTGTTATTTGGACAACAACAACATGGACCCTTCCTGCAAATGTTGCTATCTGCGTTGGTCCTGATTTTGAATATTCTCTTATTAAGAGCGGCGACGAATATTATGTAATGGCTACCGACCTTGCCGCTGCAGCTATGGAAGCTAAGGGCGTAAGCGATTATGAAACTCTCGGCGTTATTAAGGGCTCTGAGCTTGAATATATGAAAACTCAGCATCCGTTTATCGACCGTACCTCTCTTGTTATTGTAGGTGACCATGTTACTCTTGAAAGCGGTACAGGTTGCGTTCATACTGCACCGGGTCACGGTATTGAGGACTTTATTGTTTGTAAAAATTATCCTGAAATTCCTATTATTGTTCCTGTTGACGCTAAGGGCAGACTTACCGAGGAAGCTGGTATGTTTGCAGGCTTAACTACAGAGGAAGCTAACAAGCCTATTGCCCTCCATCTTGAAGAAATCGGCGCTCTCTTTGCTCTTAAAAAGATTGAGCACCAGTATCCGCACTGCTGGAGATGTCATAAGCCGGTTATTTTCCGTGCAACAAGCCAGTGGTTCTGCTCTGTTGACGACTTTAAGGACGAAGCAGTTAAAGCTGCCGAGGATGTTAAGTGGTTCCCTGAATGGGGTAAAGATAGGCTTCAGTCAATGGTTAAGGAGCGTGCTGACTGGTGCATTTCCCGTCAGAGAAAATGGGGCGTTCCTATCCCTGTTGTTTATTGCCAAGACTGCGGCAAGGAAATTATTGACAACGATGTAATGATGAAAGTGTCAAAAATCTTCGGCGAAGAAGGTTCAGATGCTTGGTTTGCTCACGATACAGATTACTTCCTTCCTGACGGTTTCAAGTGTCCTCATTGCGGCAGTGATAAGGGCTTTGACAAGGAAAAGGATATTATGGATGTTTGGTTCGATTCAGGTTCTTCTCACGCTGCTGTTTGCAGAAAGAGGGGCTACCTCAAAGTTCCTGCAGATGTATATCTTGAGGGCGCAGACCAGTACAGAGGTTGGTTCCAGTCATCACTTCTTACTTCAGTTGCGGGCGGCAACGGTGCTCCTTATAAGCAAATTATCACACACGGCTGGACTGTTGACGGCGAAGGCAAAAAGATGTCCAAATCACTCGGCAACGGTATTGCTCCTCAGGAAATTATTGAAAAGTACGGTGCCGATATCCTCCGTCTTTGGGTTGCAAGTGCCGATTACCACGCTGATATCCGTATCAGTCCTGAAATTTTGAAACAGATTTCCGACAACTATCGTAAGCTTCGTAATACCGCAAGATATTGTCTTTCAAACCTTTACGATTTTGACCCTGACAATGATATGGTTGAAAACGATAAGCTTGAAGAACTTGACAAGTATGCTCTTATGAAGCTTGACGAAGTTCTTAAAATTTCAAGGGATGCTTTTGAAGTTTACGATTATCATACAGCCGCTCATTCGCTTCACACATTCTGCGTAGTTGAAATGAGTAACTTCTACTTTGATGTACTTAAAGACAGACTTTACACTTCAGCTCCTGAAAGCCAAACAAGGAGAGCCGCTCAAACCGTTCTTTATAAGGTTCTTGATGCACTCACTCTTATGCTTACTCCTATTCTTGCGTTTACTGCTGACGAAATTTGGCAGTCAATGCCTCACGATAAGAGCAGAAATGCACAGTCACCTCTCTTTAATGAAATTCCTCAGCCTGACTTTATCGAAGCTGACGCTGATTTCATCGCTAAGTGGGAAAGAATTCACAGCGTAAGATATGATGTTCAAAAGGCACTTGAACTTGCAAGAAATGAAAAGATTATCGGCAAACCTCTTGAGGCTAAGGTTGAACTTTTTGCACAGGGTGAACTTTATGACTTCTTAAAGAGTGTTGAGGCTGACCTTCCTGAAATCTTTATCACATCAGCCGTTACCGTTTCTAACGGCGAGGGTGAAGTTAAGGGCGATGTTGAGGGTCTCAGCGTTACTGTTTCAAAGGCAGACGGCGAAAAGTGTGAGCGTTGCTGGAAATTCTCAAGCACAGTCGGCTCTGATGCAGAGCATCCGACTCTTTGTGCTCATTGCGCAAGCGTTATGAAAGAACTTTCATTATAATAAATAAAATAGGCATACCTTGAGGCGGCGTTTGCCTTATATTCGGTATGCCTATTTATCGTAATAAACGGAGAGGTTTTTGTGAAATTAAAGAATAAAAAGATATGGTGCACGGTTATGATAATATTAATCGTTGCATTTGACCAAATAACTAAATATTTTGCAAAAGCCTGTCTTTACGGTAAGGGTGCAAAGCAGTTTATTAAAGGCGTGGCAGAATTTGTTTACGCTGAAAATACGGGCATTGCATTTTCACTTTGGAGCGGCGGTCGCTGGCTTTTTGTGGTGCTGACGGCTGTTGTTGTAATTGCTTGCCTTATATATATGTATAAGGGCAAGGGGCAAAACGATTTGTGGCTTTTTTGGTCGCTTGGCGTTATTGTTTCAGGTGCTATCGGCAATTTAATTGACAGAATTTATCTTGGCTATGTTATTGATTTTATCAATCCGACTTTTGTAAATTTTGCTGTGTTTAATATTGCAGATTGCGCCGTAACACTCGGTACAATAAGCTTTTTGGCTTGGGCGATTATTGATTTGTTTAAAGGAGATAAGAGCAATGGGTCAAAAGTATGAGTTTGTTGCGGGTGAAGACTGCATTGGTATGAGAATTGACAAGTTTGTCAGCGAATGTGTTTACGACTTAACACGCAGTATGGTTTCAAAATTGATTAATGAAAAATGCATTTCGGTAAACAGTACTCCTGTAGATAAAGGCAGCTATAAATGTCGGCTTAACGATATAGTAAATATATATGTTCCCGACCCGGTAGAACTTGAAGCAAAAGCTGAAAACATACCGCTTGACATAGTTTACGAGGACGAAGATTTGCTTGTAGTTAACAAGGCAAAGGGTATGGTAGTTCATCCTGCACCGGGCAACTATGAGGGCACTCTTGTAAATGCACTTCTCTATCATTGCGGTGACAGTTTAAGTGGTATTAACGGTGTAATAAGGCCGGGAATTGTCCACAGAATCGACAAGGATACATCCGGTCTGTTAATAGTAGCAAAAAACGATTTTTCCCATTTGGAACTTGCAAAGCAGATAAAAGAGCACTCATTTTATCGTGCTTATCAGGCAGTTGCTTACGGAAATTTTAAAGAGGATAAGGGAACGGTTAACAAGCCTATCGGCAGGTCACCGAAGGATCGAAAGAAGATGGCTGTTACCGAAAGAAATTCCAAAGTGGCAATAACAAACTACGAAGTGTTAAAGCGCTTTGGTGATTTTACGCACATAAAATGTGTGCTTGAAACGGGCAGAACTCATCAAATCAGGGTTCATATGGCATATATCGGTCATCCGCTTGCAGGCGATCCGGTGTACGGACCTAAAAGGATAATTTTGAAACTTAAAGGTCAGTGCCTCCATGCAGGCGAGATTGGTTTTGTTCATCCGAGAACGAAAAAATATTTACATTTTGCAGCACCTTTGCCTGATTATTTTACCGATTTTTTGGCAGAGCTGGAAAAAAGACAATAACACCGTTAAGAGGTAAGGTATGGAAAAAACTTTTGAAAATTGGCTCGTCGTGTCAGATATTGATGGCACGCTCAATAATAAAATCAGAAAACTGCCACGAAGAAATTATGACGCTATTAAAAAATTTACCGATTTGGGCGGCAATTTCACTTTAGCTTCGGGCAGACTTCAATCAAGTTTAGAACGAAATTATAACAGAATAACACCTAATCAACCTGCTGTTGTATTAAATGGCGCAGGTCTTTACGATTACAAAAAAAGAGAAATGCTTTGGCGCAGTACAATAAGTCAAAAGGGTCGTGAGTTTGTCAAAAAAGTAGCACAAGAATTTGACAAGCCTTTTCACAGCGTCGATATAGGCGTTTATTTTGACGATTATGTTTACATTGTAAAAAGCGGACTTTTTGCAAAAGGCACAATGTATTTTGACAAGGCGCACTACGAAATTGTTAAGGATGTTGACCGTGTGCCTCGTGACGGTTGGATGAAAGTTATCTTTTGGTCGAACCCGATTACTATTAAAAAGCTAAAAAAATTCATTAAAGAAAATGAAAATCCGGACGCTAATTTTATGTCGTCTTCAATCTTTTCACTTGAAATGCTTCAAAAAGATACTCACAAGGGTGTCGGTATTATGAAGCTTGCCGATATGCTTGGTATAGAAAAGAGCCATGTTGCGGCAATCGGCGATTATTATAACGATTGGGATATGCTCAAAACCGTTGGACTTCCTGCCTGCGCAGGTCAAGCTCCTAAGCCGATACATAATATTTGCAAGTTTGAAGCGTGCCATTGCAATAAGGGCTGCGTTGCAGATTTGCTTGAATATATTATGTCGGGCAAAGCAGATGAGGATATCGCAAAAGAAGAAGCAAAAAAACAATAAATTTTACGGCAGTGATTTACTGCTTAAATAGGAGAGAAATATGCTTACTATCGGAGCGCATTTGAGTGCGTCAAAAGGCTATACGGCTATGCTTAAACAGGCAGTCGAGATTGGTGCAAACACTTTTCAGTTTTTTACCCGTAACCCTCGTGGCGGCAGTGCAAAAGCTATTGACGAAAATGATGTTAACACCTTTTTAAATTTAATGGAGGAAAATAATTTTTCTGTCATTTTAGCTCACGCACCGTACACATTAAATCTTTGCAGTGCCAAACCGGAAACAAGAGAATTTGCGAAAAATACATTTGCAGACGATTTAAAAAGAATGGAATACACACCAAATCAGCTTTACAATTTCCATCCGGGTTCTCATACGGGGCAGGGTGCCGATGTCGGTATTGATTTTATCGCAGGTGCGCTTAACGAAGTTCTTTTTCCTGAAATGACTACAACCGTGTTGCTTGAAACTATGGCAGGCAAGGGAACGGAAATCGGCAGAAGTTTTGAGGAACTTAAAGCGATTATCGACAAAGTTGAGCTAAGTGACAAAATCGGTGTTTGCATTGATACTTGTCATGTTAACGACGCAGGTTATGATATAGTCGGTGACCTTGACGGTGTTCTTGACGAGTTTGACAGCGTTATCGGTCTTGACAGGCTTAAAGCTATTCATTTGAATGATTCAAAAAATCAAATTGCATCTCACAAGGACAGGCACGAAAAGATAGGCGAGGGCACTATCGGTCTTGACGCTATTGAAAAAATTATCAATAACGAAAGGCTTAAGCATTTGCCTTTCCTCCTTGAAACGCCAAACGATATTGACGGCTATGCAAGGGAAATTGCTCTTTTGAGGTCGATTTATAAAGATTAATCAATATTATTAAGGGGAATAATTATGAGTATTGAAAAGAGAAGTTTCGGTCACCTTGACGGTAAAGGTGATGTTGAACTTTATAAGATTACCAATTCAAACGGCGCTTTTGTTGAGCTTATGACACTCGGCGCAGGTATTCATTCGGTAAATGTGCCCGACAGAAACGGAAAGCTTGGCGATGTTGTGCTCGGTTTTGATGATGTTAACAATTATGTTGACCCTGACCTCGGCTATCAGGGCTTAGTTGTCGGCAGATATGCAAACCGTATTCGTGATGCTAAGTTTGTTTTGGACGGTAACGAGTATCACACTCCTAATAATCAAGGCACTTGGACTCTTCACAGCGGTGGTCGTTTCAGCTTCAATATTTGGGATGTGGAGGAAGTCGGCGACAATTTTGTTACTTTCAAATTCTTCTCACCTGATATGGAGGATGGTTTCCCGGGCAACTTCACTATGAAAGTTAAGTATACTTTTGATGACAGCAATGCTCTTAAAATCGAGTACACTGTTTTGAGCGATAAAAAGACTGTTGCAAACCCAACTAACCATTCTTATTTCAACCTTTCAGCCGATTCAAGCAAAACTGTTGAGGATGAATATTTGCTTGTTAATGCCGATAAGTTTACAGAAACTGACGATTCTCAGCTTCCTACCGGTGAACTCGGTGAGCTTAAAGGTACTATGATGGACTTTTCAACTCTTCACAAAATCGGTGACAAGATTGATGAGCCTTTCAGAGCGGTTATCGACGGTATCGGCTACGACAATAACTACTGCTTAAAGGATAAAGAGCTTGGTGAACTTACTCAGGCGGCTGTGCTTTATGACGAAGCTTCGGGCAGAAATATGGAAGTTTGGACTGACTTGGTTGGTATTCAGGTTTATTGCGGCGGCTGGCTTGCAAAGGATGGTAACCCGGGCAAGGGTGATTCAAAGGTTACATATCGCCGTGGCGTTGCGCTTGAAACTCAGTTTTACCCTGATTCTGTTAACCATTCTAATTTCCCGTTCAAGTATGTCGAGGCAAATGAGGAATTCAAAACAATAACAGAATTTAGATTTTCAACTAAATAATTAATACAGATAAAAAGAACGGACAGCGATTAATTCACTGTCCGTTTTGTTGTATTATAATGTCAGCCTGATTTTTACTTCCAATTAAGTGCCTTAACAGAGAAGCCGAGTGTTGAGTCAAGCTTATTCTTTTGAATAATTGCATAAACTTTCTTAATCTTGCCTGCACCGCTTACATCTGCTGTTACCTTGTAGAAGTTATTGTCGCCGAGGTCTTCAATCTTTGTAATCTTAATTGTCTGCTTCTTTTCAGGGTAAGTGCTTACTGTGAATGTGTCGTTTTTAGTGTTGTACTTAATAGGTGTATCCTTAACATCGTTAACCTTTGTTTTGAAGTTAACAACGGTTTGACCGTAGAATTTGAAAAGGTTAAGAACAACAGGGCTTGACGGATAAGTTTCACCGGTGCCGCCGTCGTGCTGAGCCATCCAAACTGCTGTGTATGCCGCAATGTTGATAGGCACACCTTCCGAGTTTTCATAGCTTGTAAGGTAAAGGTAAGGCACTTCAAGCATATCTGCTATAGTTTCCATATCTCCTGTGCTGAAGCTTACTTCCTTGCCTGTGGCTGAAGTTTTAGGTACGCTTTCGTTGCCTTCAAATTTTGTTGTGTCGGAAGTTTTTGTTACTTCTGCGTTCTTGTTTGTGGTAGCTGTTACCTTTTCGGTTGTGCTTTCAGTTGTAGCTTCAGTGTTTTTTTCATTCTTCTTTGTTGTGGTTACAGCACTGTTTTTCTTGGTTGTTGCGGTTGAACCGGTTTTTGTGGTTTCATTGCCGGAAGATTTTGTAGATTCTGCGGTTAATTTTGTTGTTTCACCTTTTGCAGTCGTGCTGTTTGATTTTGAAGTTGAAGAATCAGCTTTACCGCTTGTTTTGCTGGTTTTTGCGGCTTTTGTAGTTGTATTTTTAGCGGTAGTAGTTTCTTTAAGTGTAACAGGGTTACCTTTTTTGTCAGTCACTTCATTGCCGTCGTCATCTATCTTTTGAGCGTATGTATTGCCCTTTGCGTCGGTATGATAAGCAACAGCAACATCGGTCGTTACTTTCTCACCGCTTTTGTCAGTCACTTCTTTACCGTTTTTATCTGTTACAACTTCGGTTTCAAAACCGTATTCATTGTCGGCAGTGTCAAGACCGTCGGCAGTGGTTTGCGTAGTTTCGCCGTTTTCGTTGACAGTTTCACCGGAATTTGCGGTAGTTGTTGTGCCGTTTGTTTGGTCGCTGTTTTTTGAGCAGGCAACAAAAGTAAATGACAAAACGAGCACCGCACAAAGAGAAATAATAAGTATTTTTTTCAAAATTAACACCCCTCGAATATAAAAGCTTATATTAATAATAATTATATATTTACTTATAATATTTGTAAAGGGAATAGGTGAAAAATGAACAAATATTTAACTCCTTATTCACACTATTTACATATTTTGCCTAAAATGATATAGTATTTTTAATTCAAATTTTGTAATAATATGGTGAAAATATGAGAAGTTCAACGAAACTTGCAGTGTCGGCGCTGTCAACCGCACTGTCGGTAGTTATGCTGTTTTTGGGCGGAATAACAATGGTGCTTGCTTATGCTGTGCCGATGTTTTTGGGTATATTAATGATTATGCTCAAACGCACTTTTTCCGCTTCAAGCGCATGGGTAACTTATATATCTACAAGTATTCTTGCGCTTATCCTTGTGACGGACAAGGAATGTATGATGATGTATGTAAGCTTTTTCGGTTTCTATCCGATTATTCGTGATTATTTTCAAAAAATAAAATCAAAACCGCTCAGAATTATCGCAAAGCTTGTTTTGTTTAACACTGCAATGCTTGTCTGCCAAGTGGTTTTGATTAAAGTTTTCGGTATTCCGTTTTTGGAGGACGGTCAGGGCGAATGGTTTATTGCCGTTTTTGCCGTCCTGATGAATATAATGTTTTTGATTTATGAAAAAATGATTGATAAACTCACGCTTCTTTATGTTTATAAAATTGAGAAGCGTATTAAGAAGTTATTCAAATAATACAATATAATTTATATTATCACATACAACTTTCAATTAATTCTTTAATATCATCTTTTGGTTGGAAACCCACTGTTCTTGTAACTTCTTCACCGTTTGAAAAAATTACGATTGCAGGGATACTTTGAATGTCATAATCATATGCAAGGTCACGGTTTTCGTCAACATCTGCCGAAAAGAAGTCTGCCTCGCCGTCCATCTCGTCTGAAAGTTCCTCAAGCACCGGTGCAAGCATTTGGCACGGACCGCACCAAACGGCTGAAAAATCAACTACCGCAAGCTTACTGTTTAATACATCGTCAAATTCGCTGTTTTTTATTTCTTTAATCATTGTTATTCTCCTTTGCTTTCTTAGCAAGACAAGCGATTGCCGAAAGTGCGGCGACATTTCCTTGTCCTGCCGATTTTATATATTGATACGGCTTTCCCGCTATGTCACCGCAGGCAAAAAGACCGTCAATATTTGTTTTCATTTCAAGGTCAACAACTGCGTGCGCACCGTCGGTTTTAAGCCCGGGCACTAAGTTTTTAGGCGCAATGCTGTCCCTTATAATAAAAGTTGAAAAAGCTTCGTATTCTCCGTTTTCGCAAACGAGTTTTTCCGCTTTTCTTTCACCGTCAAATTTAATCGGTTTGTCATAAACGATTTTTATATTATCTATATTTTTTATATCACCGATTTCTTCTTTATACATCGGTATAAATGTGATGCTACTGCAAACTTCACTTAAAAACTTTGCTTCATCCTCGGCTTCTTTGCCAAAAGCGAGCATATTGACATCCTTGCCCTTGCAAAGCATGGCGTCACAGGTTGCACAGTAGCTGACCCCTCTGCCTAAAAACTTGTCTTCGTTTTCAATCGTTTTGCTCGGCAAAACACCGCAGGCTAAAATAACACTTGAACATTCAACCATTTCGCCCGTGCTGAGTTGAAGCGCAAAATATTTGCCCATCGAGTAAACGGCAGTAACTTTTTTATCTGTAATTTCAATTCCAAAAGCGTCAAGATGATTTTGAAAACTTTCGGCAAGCTTTTGACCGGTCACATTGGGTATGCCCGTGTAATTGTTAATCTTTTCAGCTTTGCTTATCTTACTGCTTAAATCTTTACTGCCTAAAAGTATAAGGCTTTTATTTCTGATTTTAGCTGTTATTGCCGCAGAAATACCTGCCGGCCCTGTTCCTATAATTCCAATGTCATATCTCATAATTTACCCTTAAAAAATTATTGCCCGGCAGACGAATGAAGTTCGCTCCTACGGTAGTTTTATCATTTTAGACTGTTTTATGGATCGGCGTTACCGATGACCCATAATAATTACTATATAACTATTTCTCATTTTAGCTTAGTTATACACGATTAATCTGCAAATGTCAATATTATTATACTTATTAATATATTAATAAACCTATTGACAAGGTAGGTGAAGCATTATATAATTTTAAAAATGTAAATTAATCGGTGGTGTGAAATATGTTAAATCGTTTTTCAAGAACTGAATTATTAGTCGGCAAGGAAGCTATGGACAAGCTTGCGTCTTCAAGAGTTGCCGTTTTCGGCGTCGGAGGTGTCGGCGGCTACACGGTTGAAGCGCTTGCAAGAAGCGGCGTCGGCTCTATTGATATCATCGACGACGACAAAGTTTGCTTAACAAATATTAATCGTCAAATTATTGCAACAACCGATACTGTCGGCAAGTTCAAAGTTGATGTTTGCGAAGAAAGAATCAAGTCAATTAACCCTGACTGTAATGTGTATAAGCATCAAACTTTTTATTCAAATGAAACGGCAGGGGAGTTTGATTTTTCAAAATATGATTATGTGGTTGACGCTATTGACACAGTATCAGGCAAAATTGCACTTGTTATGCAGGCTAAGGAAAACAATACGCCTATAATTTGCTCAATGGGCGCCGGTAATAAAATGGACCCGACTGCATTTGAAGTGGCAGATATATACAAAACAAGCGTTGACCCGCTTGCAAGGGTTATGCGATATGAACTTAAAAAGAGAAAAGTTCGCAAGCTTAAAGTAGTTTATTCAAAAGAAATTCCTATTAAACCAAAGGAAGATATGGCAAACAGTTGCAAATATCACTGCGTTTGTCCGCCGGGTACTAAAAGAAAATGTACTGCAAGAAGGCAAGTTCCGGGTTCTAATGCTTTCGTTCCGTCAACTGTAGGCCTTATTATTGCAGGTGAAGTGATTAAGGACCTTATCAAAAAATAATTTTAGGAAATATTATATTTTATTATGAAAAATTATGAAGAAATAACAATAGATGAAATGCTGTCGCTTGATTCTGACGAATATGAAATTATCGATATTCGTGACGAAATTGCATTTGCCTACGGCACAATTAACGGTGCAGTTAATATTCCTCAAAATAGACTTGAGGAAAATGTTGATACGCTTGCTAAAGATAAGCTTTTGATTATTTGCTGTAAAAGCGGAATTATCAGCGACCCTGTAGCAGAAAAACTCAGGCAGAAGGGTTTTAATGCCGCTAACCTTAAAGAGGGCTACTACGGCTATATGCTTTCTCAGCTCAAAAACGATACCGATAAAGCCAAAGATGTTGAACGCAGTATCAATAAAAAATTTCATAAGGGTATTTGGAGTAAATTCACCGCCGCTATCAACGATTATCAACTTGTTGAAGAAGGGGATAAAATTGCTGTTTGCATTTCAGGCGGCAAAGATTCAATGCTTATGGCTAAGCTTTTTCAGGAGCTTAAAAGGCATAATAAGTTCCCGTTTGAAGTTGTTTTCCTTGTTATGGACCCAGGCTACAGCCCTGAAAACAGAGAGATTATTGAAAAAAATGCAAAGCTTTTAAATGTTCCTATCACCGTTTTTGAATCAAATATTTTTGAATCGGTGCTCCATGTTGAAAAATCACCTTGCTATCTTTGCGCAAGAATGAGAAGGGGTCACCTTTATAATAAGGCTAAGGAACTCGGCTGTAACAAAATTGCACTCGGTCATCATTATGACGATGTTATTGAAACCGTGTTGATGGGTATGCTCTACGGCGGTCAGGTTCAAACTATGATGCCGAAACTTCATTCAACCAATTTTGAGGGAATGCAGCTAATTCGCCCGATGTATCTTATCCGTGAGGATGAAATTAAGCGCTGGCGTGATTATAACGATTTGCACTTTATCCAGTGTGCTTGCAAGTTTACGGATACTTGCACTTCCTGCAACCCGGATAATGCTTCCAAGCGTCAGGAAATCAAAAATATGATTCGCAAAATGAAAAAAATTAACCCACAGGTGGAAAGCAATATTTTCAAAAGCGTTGAAAATGTCAATATTGACACCGTTATTGCATATAAAAAGGACGGGGTTAAACATTCGTTTCTCGAAACTTACAATGATTAACAATTTTTTGATTAATTCCGATTTTTCTATTGACATTTTTAATTTAATATGTTAATATTATTCAGCAATAAGCGATTGCCGCTTTTGGCTTTTGCTTTGAATAATATAGAGGTATAGTGTAACGGTAACACTCCGGACTCTGACTCCGTCATTTAAGGTTCGAATCCTTATACCTCTGCCATCACCTCGGAACATTCGTGTTCCGAGGCTTTTTTATGCCCGAATACTGCTTTTTACG
>UQEY01000011.1 GCA_900540235.1 uncultured Eubacteriales bacterium | reverse complement strand
TCGCTCTCTCGTTGCGACTTGTACATAATACCAAATCATTCTCCGTTTGTCAACACATTTTTTCATTTTTTTACCGTTTTTATGATATTGATATAATTTTACAACAAAAGTAACAATTTATGTACATAATTCACTACAAACTGACACTATATACTGTAATAAGTATCATTTTGTAATATATTGCAGTACATATAGTACTATAAATATGAATAATTGTACTTAAAGTATTATTGATTTATTATATTAATTATAATTAGTAATGTTAATAATACATTATATATTGTTGCAAAAGTTATCTGACTAATACAGTATTGAATTTTGCCTTAACATTTGTTATAATGTTTAAGCTAAATGAAAGGAGCTGATATAAATGCCTATTCGTATTGACGATGAATTACCTGCTAAGCAAAACCTTGAAATTGAGAATATATTTGTTATGAGTAAGTCAAGGGCTAATATGCAGGATATCAGACCTTTAAAACTTGTAATACTTAATCTTATGCCAACCAAGCTTGAAACGGAAACTCAGCTTTTAAGGCTTTTGAGTAATTCCCCGCTTCAGGTTGATATTGATTTTCTTCAGGTTAAAAGCCATAAAGCTAAAAATGTATCAAGAATTCATATGGCTAAATTCTACAATACATTTGACGATATTAAAGACAACAAATATGACGGAATGATTATTACCGGTGCTCCTGTTGAGCAAATGGAATTTGAAGAAGTTGACTACTGGGACGAGCTTTGTATGATTATGGAGTGGAGCAAAAAAAATGTTTACTCTACTATGCATATTTGTTGGGGCGCTCAGGCAGGCCTTTATTATCATTATGGTATAAAAAAATATCCGCTCAAGAAAAAGATGTTCGGCATTTTCCCTCATAAGTCGCTTGACGAAACACATCCGTTAATGCGTGGACTTGATGATGTTTATTATGTTCCTCATTCAAGGCATACTGAAACAAGGCTTGCCGATATTGCACTTGTTAAGCAACTTCAAGTTATATCTTACAGTGAAATGTCGGGCGTGCATATCATATCGGATATGGACTGCAGGCAGTTTTTCATAACCGGTCACAGTGAGTATGACAGGGACACGCTTGCTAAGGAATATTTTAGGGATAAGGAAAAGGGACTTGATATTGATGTGCCTTATAATTATTTTCCTAATGATGACGACAATGCAGTTCCGATTATGAGTTGGAAAAGCTCGGCAAATATAATATTCAGTAATTGGCTCAACTATTTTGTTTATCAAAAAACGCCATATGATTTGGCGCAGTTATAATTTTATATAAAGCAGTGGGCAATGTTCGCCGCTATGAATGTTTTGTAATTGAAACAATATCGGGCATCAAGGACGCCGACCCCTATATAATAATGATAGCATAAGAAAAACTCGACACTTCAAAAGTGCCGAGTTTTTTGTTTTATTATTTCGCCTTTGTTTCACAATAAAGGCAACGGTATGTGCCGTTATCATCTGTAAGGGTAAAAATATGGTCGATGTTTTCGTTATTGCAAATGCACTTTGGGTTTGCGCATTTGATAACATTGGTAAGCCTTTTCGGAAGAGAAAGAGTTTTCTTTTCAACCGACTTGCCGTTTTTGATTACATTGACTGTAATATTTTTATCGATATAACAAAGGACATCAAGATTGATATCAATAAGTTTATTAATCTTAATAATATCCTTTGCGCCCATTTTTTCGCTCTTGGCATTTTGAATAATTGCAACCTGGCAATTAAGTTTATCAAGGCGGAGAGTATTATAAACTTCCATACCCTTGCCTGCTTTAATATGGTCAAAAACTATACCGTTTTCAATTTCATCTATTTTCATTTGATAGTACCTGCCCATTCAAGAAGTGTTTTAATAAGAGCCATACGAACATACTTGCCGTTGAGCGCCTGAACAAAATATTTTGCCCTTGGGTCGTCGTCAACTTCCGTTGCTATTTCGTTAACTCTTGGGAGAGGGTGCATTATAGTTAAATCATTCTTTGCAGTTTCAAGCTTTGAAAGGTCAAGAATAAAAGCGTCCTTAACTTTTAAATATTCATCCTCGGAGAAAAATCTTTCACGCTGAACACGGGTCATATAAAGAACATCGAGTTCAGGCATAGCTTCCTCCATAGTTTCAACTTCCTTATATTCGCAACCTGATTTGTCAAGAATATCGGTCTTGATGTAATCGGGAATAGCAAGTTCCTTTGGTGCTATAAGAATAAATTTTACATTATTATATCTGCTCATAGCTTTGATGAGCGAATGAACAGTCCTGCCGAATTTCAAATCGCCGCAAAGACCGACAGTCATATTATCAAGCCTGCCCTTTTCACGGAAAATAGTTAAAAGGTCGGTCATAGTTTGGGTAGGATGAGAATGACCGCCGTCGCCTGCATTGATAATAGGAACGCCGCTCTTAAAGCTCGCAACCCTCGGTGCACCCTCAAGCGGATGGCGCATAGCGATAATATCGGCATAGCACGAAACCATCCTAACAGTATCTTCAACCGTTTCACCCTTGGAAGCAGATGAAGAAGCAGCTTCGCTGAAACCGAGAACATTGCCACCAAGTTCCATCATAGCGGCTTCAAATGAAAGACGGGTACGGGTTGACGGCTCAAAAAAGAGCGTGGCAAGTTTTTTGCCGTCGCAAATATGAGCATATTTTTCCTTATTTTCGATAATATCCATAGCGGTTGCAATAATATTATCTATTTCTTCAAGCGATAAATCTGTTGTATCAAGCAAATGTCGCACAGTAACACTTCCTTTCAAAATTTGCAATTATTCTTTTGCGCCGTTCACTTCAAGATAAGCTTTGATTCTGTCTACATTTTCACGGTTTTTCTCATCTTCTTCAAGATATTCGATAATATCGTAAACATCTACAACAGAATATACAGGGAAGCCGAATTCGTCCTCAACTTCAGCCATTGCACCCTTTTCGCCCTTGCCTTTTTCCTTGCGGTCAACCATAACGAAAGTAGCGGTTACCTTAACGCCTTCAAGCTTTGAAAGAATAGCCATACTTTCCCTTATAGCGGTACCGGCAGTAATAACATCTTCAACAATAACAACTTCTTCGCCAGCCTGTGGCTTGTAGCCAACAAACACACCGCCCTCGCCGTGGTCCTTTTCCTCCTTACGGTTGAAGAAGAACGGCACATTGAGTCCGTCTTTAGCAAGTGCAACGGCAACTGAAACTGCAATAGGAATACCCTTATAAGCAGGACCGTAAAGAACTGACTTTTTGTTGCCTACTTTTTCAAAATAAGCCTTTGCGTAAAACTCGCCGAGTTTTTGAATCTGCTCGCCCGTTTTGATATCGCCTGCGTTGATAAAATAAGGAATCTTTCTGCCGCTCTTAGCAGTAAAATCGCCGAACTTTAATACGCCTGCATCTTCTAAAAACTTAATAAATTCTCTTTTATAGCCTTCCATAGTAATTCTCTCCTTAACCTACAAATTCTTTAACGCATCTTCTGTATGCCGCAACAGGGTCTTTAGCCGCAGTAATAGGTCTGCCGACAACGATATAGTCCGAGCCGATTTCCTTAGCCTTTTCAGGAGTGGTAACTCTTACCTGGTCGCCTATATCACCGTCTGCAAAGCGAACGCCCGGCGTAACGGTCATAAAGTCTTTGCCGCAGTTTTCCTTAACCATACCTGCTTCAAGCGGTGAGCAAACAACGCCGTCAAGACCCGCTTCTTTTGCATTTTGAGCATATTTTACAATAGTATCGTTGATTGAAGCATTGATAAGAAGCTCGTTTTGCATACGCTCTTCACTTGTTGAAGTAAGCTGAGTTACTGCGATAAGAAGCGGTCTTGTGCCGTCTTCTCTTGTTAAACCTTCAACAGCGGCTTTCATCATATCAACCGTTCCTGCTGCGTGAACATTTGTCATATCAACATCAAGCTTTGACAAAACTGCCATTGCCTTTTTAACCGTATTCGGAATATCGTGAAGTTTAAGGTCAAGAAAAATCTTGTGACCTCTCTTTTTAATTTCCTTAACTATTGACGGACCCTCGGCATAGTAAAGTTCCATACCGATTTTTACAAAAGGTTTTTCCTCGGTAAACTTATCGAGAAAATCAAATGTTGCCTGAGCACTTGAAAAGTCACAAGCTACGATAACATCCTTACCCATTAATCAATCACTCCTATAATATCACTTAATTTATCTATACCGAGCTTTTCACATTCAGTCGGAAGAGCCTCGATAATATCCTTGCAAACATATGGGTTGACAAGATTTGCCGCACCCACTTGGACAGCAGTTGCACCTGCCATCATCATTTCAATAACATTTTTTGCACTTGAAACACCGCCGCAACCCATAACAGGAATGTTACAAGCCTTGGCAACTTGGTAAACCATTCTTACAGCCACAGGGAAAATAGCGTCGCCGCTGAATCCACCCATTTTGTTGGCAATAACAGGCTGCCTTTTTTTCAAATCAATACGCATACCGAGCATTGTATTGATAAGACAAATGCCGTCTGCACCCGCTTCTTCGCAAGCTTTGGCGATAGAAACTATATCGGTAACATTTGGCGAAAGCTTAATAAACACAGGCTTAGCAGTTACATCTTTTACAGCCTTTGTAACCTGCGCCGCACACTGAGGAGAAGTGCCGAAACTCATACCGCCGCCGTGAACATTGGGGCAAGAAACATTAACCTCCAAAATGCCGACCTGCTCCTCTTTATCAAGAAGTGAACAGGTGTATGCATAATCGTCAACGCAAAAACCCGAAACATTTGCGATAACCGGCTTATGAAAATACTCTTTCATTTCAGGAAGTTCGTGCTCAATAACATGGTGAACGCCCGGGTTTTGAAGACCGACTGCGTTAATCATACCCGAAGTGCACTCTGCAATTCTCGGAGTAGGGTTGCCGAAACGAGCGTCCTTGGTAGTACCCTTAAATGAGAAAGAGCCTAAAATATTGATATCATAAATATCTTTAAATTCCTTGCCGAAACCGAATGTGCCTGAAGCCGGAATAACAGGATTATCCATTTGAAGTCCTGCAAGATTTACAGACAAATCTACCATATAATCTCCTCCTTTTCAAGCACCGGACCGTCTTTGCAAATACGCTTGTTGCCGTACTTTGTTTTGCAAGAACAACCCATACAAGCGCCAAAACCGCAACCCATTCTCTCCTCAAATGAGAACTGACCCGAACACTCGGTTTTATTATACACAGCCTTAAACATAGGAAGCGGACCGCAAGTATAAAAATAATCGTAATTTTCAGGGAAAGCGTCGGTAACAAAGCCTTTTACACCGTACGAACCGTCAACGGTTGCAACAAAAACATCAATGCCGAGCGCCTTAAACTCGTCTTCATAAAAAACTTCATCCTTAGTATTAAAACCAAGAACGACTGCAGGCTTTTGACCTGCTGCAATAAGTTTTTTAGCAAGATAGTACATAGGAGGCACACCGACGCCGCCGCCGATTAAAAGCGGCTTAGTCGATTTTGTTATATCATATCCGTTGCCGAGCCCGGTAAGAATATTAAGCATTTGACCTACTTCAAGCTCAGCCATTTGCTGCGTACCCTCGCCGACAACTTTATAAATTATTGTTATAGCATTTTCCTCGCAGTCACAAACGGAAATCGGGCGGCGAAGAAATTTACCGTCAAGCTTAACATTTATAAACTGACCCGGTGCGGTGATATGAGATGTGTCACCCTCAAGTTTCATTTTATAAACATCTTTTGCTATTTTTTCATTAGATAAAATTTTGTAATCACTTTCAAAGAACATATATAATTATTCCTCATCTATAGTTGATACACCGAGTGTAATTTCTTCAAGTACATCAAGAAGAACTTTAACGGTGTCAAGGGATGTGAACATAGTAACATTGTTTTCAACAGCGGCACGCCTGATTTCCGAACCGTCGGAGTGTGAGTCGCCGGCGTTGATGTCGATTGTGTTGATAACATAAGCAATATGACCCTGACGAAGTGCCATAAGAATTTCATCACTGTCATCAACAGTAAGCTTAGCACGAACCTTTGTACGAATACCGTGACTCTTTAAATACTTAGCTGTACCCTCGGTTGCTTCAATATTGAAGCCGAGGTCGTAAAAACGCTTAATAAGAGGGAGTGCAGTCGGCTTGTCTTGGTCGGCTATGGTAACAAATACTGTGCCGTAGTTTGCAACATTCATACCCGAAGCCTGAATAGCCTTGTAAAGCGCACGGGTGAGCGACTTGTCATAACCGATTGCTTCACCGGTTGACTTCATTTCAGGAGAAAGGTAAGTATCCATTCCTTTAAGTTTTGAGAATGAGAAAGCAGGAGCCTTAACATACCAGCGCTTCTTTTCCTCAGGATATACCTTGTCAATTCCCTGCTCTTTAAGAGAATGACCCAAAATCACCTGAGTTGCAATATGAGCCATAGGCACACTTGTTGCTTTTGAAAGGAACGGAACGGTTCTTGAAGAACGAGGGTTAACCTCAATAACATAAACATCGTCGTTATTATCGGCAATAAACTGAATGTTATAAAGACCGACAATACCGATTGCTTTACCGAGCCTTACGGTGTAGTCAATAATTTTATCTTTAACATTTTGAGAAGCGGTGAAAGTCGGATAAATCGAAATTGAGTCACCTGAGTGAACGCCCGTTCTTTCAACATGCTCCATAATACCCGGAATAAATACATCCTCTCCGTCGCAGATAGCGTCAACTTCAAGCTCACGACCCATAATATATTTATCAACAAGTACCGGCTGCTCTGTATTTATTTCAACTGCGGTTTGAAGGTAATGACGAAGCGAGTCCTCATTAGCAACAATCTGCATTGCACGACCGCCGAGCACAAACGAAGGTCTTACAAGTACAGGATAACCGATATCTGCGGCTACTTTTACACCCTCTTCAATATTTGTTACGGCAAGACCCTTTGGTTGAGGAATTCCGAGCGATTCCATAACTTTTTCAAAACTGTCACGATTTTCAGCTCTGTCAATAGCTTCAACATCCGTACCGATAATAGGCACACCGAGTGCGTCAAGAGGAGGCGCAAGGTTAATAGCAGTTTGACCACCGAGAGATACAACGATACCCATTGGGTTTTCAAGAGTAATAACATTCATTACATCTTCAACGGTGAGCGGTTCAAAATAAAGCTTGTCAGAAGTTGTGTAGTCGGTTGAAACAGTTTCGGGGTTATTGTTGATAATAATAGCCTCATATCCGGCTTCACGAATTGACCAAATAGCGTGAACTGTTGAGTAGTCAAATTCTACACCCTGACCGATACGAATAGGACCCGAACCCAAAACAACAATTTTCTTTTTGTCGGATACTATCGATTCGTTTTCTTTTTCATAAGTTGAATAAAAGTAAGGAACATACGAATCAAACTCGGATGCGCAGGTATCAATCATCTTATATACAGGGAAGATATTGTTTTCTTTTCTGAGTTTGAATACATCAGATTCGCTCATACCCCAAAGCATACCGATATATTTGTCGGATACGCCCATTTTCTTTGCGTCTTTAAGAGTTTGAATATCCTTTTGATTTTCTTTAATAATATGTTCAAAATCAACAATGTTCTTAAACTTTTCAAGGAAGAACATATCAATCTTGGTGGCGTTATAAATTCTGTTCAAATCGGTATGAAGTCTTATAAGCTGAGCGATAGCGAAAAGACGGTCATCCGTACCGTTTTTGATATATTTAAGAAGTTCATCTTCACTGTAGTCGTCAAACTTTTTGCTGTAAAGGTGGCAAACACCGATTTCAAGCGAACGAACGGCTTTAAGTAAGCTTTCCTCCATAGTTCTGCCGATTGCCATAACTTCACCGGTAGCTTTCATCTGAGTGTTAAGAGTATTGTTAGCGTCGGCAAATTTATCAAACGGGAAACGGGCAATCTTGGTTACGACATAGTCAAGAGTAGGCTCAAAAGAAGCAGGAGTGTTGGCAATAGGAATTTCATCAAGGTGCATACCGACAGAAATTTTTGCCGAAACTCTTGCGATAGGATAACCCGAAGCTTTTGAAGCAAGAGCAGATGAACGGGAAACTCTCGGGTTGACCTCAATAAGATAATATTGGAATGAGTGCGGGTCGAGTGCAAACTGAACATTACAACCGCCCTCGATTTTAAGTTCACGAATAATGCGAAGCGCAGAATCACGAAGCATTTGATACTCTTTATTTGTAAGAGTTTGCGACGGAGCAACAACAACAGAGTCACCGGTGTGAACGCCGACAGGGTCGATATTTTCCATATTACAAATTGTTATGGCAGTGTCGTTAGCGTCACGCATTACTTCATATTCAATTTCTTTATAGCCCTTAATGCTTTTTTCAACAAGAACTTGGTGAACCGGTGAAAGTGCAAGCGCATTTTTCATCATCACCATAAATTCTTCTTCATCATCGGCAAAGCCGCCGCCGGTACCGCCGAGGGTAAATGCAGGGCGAAGAACGACAGGGAAACCGATTTCTTTTGCAGCTTTAAGACCGTCTTCAAGATTTTCGGCAATTTCGCTCGGAAGAACAGGCTCGCCGAGGCTTTCGCAAAGTTCCTTAAAGAGTTCTCTGTCCTCTGCTCTTTCGATAGCGTCAAAATTAGTACCGAGTATTTCAACATCACATTCCTTGAGTACGCCTTTTTTAGCAAGCTGAACGGCAAGGTTAAGACCCGTTTGACCGCCGAGTGACGGCAAAATAGCGTCCGGTCTTTCGTGACGGATAATTCTTGCAACATATTCAAGATTGAGCGGCTCCATATATACCTTGTCGGCAATATCGGTGTCGGTCATAATAGTTGCAGGGTTTGAGTTGATAAGAACTACTTCATAGCCTTCCTCTCTAAGAGCAAGACAAGCCTGAGTACCTGAGTAGTCAAATTCGGCAGCCTGACCGATAACGATAGGACCTGAGCCGATTACGAGTATTTTATGTATGTCAGTTCTTTTAGGCATTAGTGTCTTCCTCCTTTTGCATTAATGCGATAAATTTATCAAAAAGATAAGCGCTGTCCTGCGGACCCGGTGCACTTTCAGGGTGATACTGAACGGAGAAAAGTTTGTCCTTTTCGCACTTAACACCCTCTGCGGTTTTGTCAAGAAGATTGATGTGGGTAAGTTCAAGGTCTGTGCCCTTGAGTGAATCAACATCAACTGCATACGAATGGTTTTGAGAAGTGATTTCAAGCTTGCCCGTTTCAAGATTTTTAACAGGGTGGTTACCGCCTCTGTGACCGAATTTCATTTTAAATGTTTTTGCTCCGAGTGCAAGTGAAATCATTTGGTGACCGAGGCAGATGCCAAAGATAGGAAGCCTGCCCCTAAGCTCTTTAACCACATTGATAACGGTCTGCACATCCTCAGGGTTGCCCGGTCCGTTTGAAAGGAATAAACCGTCAGGACGCATTTTGAGTATTTCTTCGCTTGTGATGTTATAAGGCACAACTGTTACATTGCAACCCTTTTCATTAAGCTTGCGAATAATGTTATGCTTAATGCCGCAGTCGATAGCTACAACATCATATTTATGGTTAGGTGTTCTTGAATACCAGCGTTTTTTACAGCTTACTCTTGACACCATATCGGTAGGAATAACATATTCCTTAACCTTTTTCAGTGCTTCTTCATAAGGCACATCGGCGTCGCAAATCATAACTTTTTGCGAACCCTCGTCACGAATGATTCTTGTAATCATACGGGTATCAACACCGCTGATAGCAGGAATGTCATATTCAACAAGAACCTCGTCAAGCGTTTTGGTATATCTGAAGTTTGACGGCAAATCGTTATACTCTCTAACAATAAGGCCGCCCATAGTAGGCACTTTTGTTTCATAATCTTCATCGGTCATACCGTAGTTGCCGATAAGCGGGTAAGTCATACACACCATTTGGTCGGTATAACTTGGGTCGGATACAATTTCCTGATAACCTACCATTGAAGTGTTAAAAACTATTTCATTAATAGCTTCTTTGTCTGCACCGAAACCGTAGCCGTAAAATTCTTTACCGTTTTCAAGCACAATTTTTTTGTTATATGGCTTCATATACAATTTCTCCTTTATATATTGTCAAAAGGTTTTCACCCTGTAGTTTCCATCCTTTAAACGGTGTTGCTCTGCCCATAGTTACAAACTTATCCGGGTCAACCGTCCACTCTTTGTCAATGTCAAGCAGTGCAAGGTCAGCCGGACTTCCGACTTCTATCTTACCGCCGTCAATGCCGAAAATCTCCCTCGGCTTAACCGACATCATATCAATAAGCTTTTCAAGAGTGATAACTCCCGTTTTAACAAGCTTGGTATTGAGCACACCGAACGCAGTTTCCAAACCGACAACGCCCATAGCCGAGGCGGCAAGTCCCTTCGCCTTTTCTTCAGCCGAATGAGGTGCGTGGTCGGTAGCAATAACATCAACCGTACCGTCAAGCACGCCGTCAATGAGCGCCTGCATATCTTCCCTCGCTCTGAGCGGTGGGTTCATTTTAAACCTGCCGTCCTCCTGCAAATCTTCGTCACACATAGTCAAATAATGCGGACCTGTTTCACAGGTGACATCAACGCCCCTCGCCTTAGCCTTGCGGATAATGTCAACACTTTCCTTTGTTGAAATATGACACACATGATATTTGCATCCTGTTTTTTCGGCAAGTTTGCAATCGCGCTCAATCTGCGCCCATTCGCTTTCACTGCAAATGCCCTTATGGTTATGCTCCTTGCAGTATTTGCCCAGATGAATATAACCGCCGTTTAAAAGCTCATTTACTTCGCAGTGAGCAGATATAATTTTATGAAGCTTGGCGCATTTTTCCATAGCTTTTTGCATAAGTTCTTCTGTTTGAACTCCCGTTCCGTCATCTGAAAAGCCGACAACTTTATCTGCCATAGATTCAAAATCTACAACTTCGCCCTCGCCTTTTCTCCCTTTTGTAATTGTACCGAAAGGCAAAACGGAAATTACGGCGTCACGCTCGATTATATCGGTTTGAACCTTCAAGTTGTCAACGCAATCAGGTGCCGGGTTAAGGTTTGGCATAGTACAAAGCGCAGTATAGCCTGCCCTTGCGCCTGCCATTGAGCCCGTCTTAATCGTTTCTTTATAAGAAAAACCGGGCTCACGAAGATGTGTATGAACATCAACAAAGCCCGGTATCAAGAAATACTTATCCATTGCGTCAATTACTCTATCGGCACCATTAGAATTAATAGTGCTGGAAATCTCGGTGATAATGCCGTCGGTTATAAAAACATCTGACTTTTTAAATTCGTTTGCTATAAAACACAGTGCGTTTTTAATCAGTAATGTCATAAACCACAGTCCTTTCTTTATCCTTGTAATTATAATATATTTTACCCCCATAAGTCAACAATAAAATATATATTATACCTATTTACTTTAATTTTTTTATGATATATAATTAAATTGATTTTTTCTAAAAACTTATCAACAAAAGGAAGCAAAGCAATGATTAAAGTATTACAAATAGGTGAAGGTAATTTTCTTCGTGCATTTGTTGAGCATTTCATTGAACTTTCAAATGAAAAAGGCGTTTTTGACGGCAAGGTTGCAATTTGCCAGCCGAGAGAAAACACAAAAGTTATAAATGCGCTTAAAGAGCAAAACGGTGAATACAATATTCTTTTGAGAGGAAGGCTTGACGGCGAAGTTATAAACGATGTTAAGCATATCGATTGCATCGAGAAATGCATTGACACGGTCGGTGAATACGATGAGCTAAAAAAGACTTTTTGCCTTGACAGTTTGCAAATTGTTGTTTCAAACACAACGGAAGCGGGCATCTGCTTTGACGAAAATGACAGATTTGAAAACTCACCGAATATTTCATTTCCGGGAAAAATTACCGCTCTCCTTTTTGAAAGATATAAAGCAAGTAAAAGCGGCTTAGTGTTTTTACCTGTTGAACTTATTGAAAACAACGGTACCGAGCTTGAAAAATGTATAATTAAATATGCAAAGCTTTGGAATTTGGAAAGCGGCTTTATTAATTTTATTGAAAACAAATGCAGTTTTTGCAACACACTCGTTGACAGAATAGTAACAGGCAAAGCCGAGTATAAAAACGACAACTGCGCCGTTGCGTGCGAACCATATGCAAGCTGGCTTGCAGAGGCAGACGAAAAAGCAAAAAACATTATTCCGTTTGAAAAGGTTGATATGGGCTTCAAATTTGTCAAGAGCATTATCCCATATCGTGAGAGAAAAGTTAAAATACTCAACGGTGTTCACACAATGAGCGTACTTGCGGCATATAACGCAGGTTTTACAATAGTTCGTGATATGGTTAATGACGATTTATTTAAAGAATATATTAACAAAGGTTTGAGTGAAGAAATACTTAAAACAATCGACCTTGACAAAGACGAACTTAACTCTTTTGCAAGCAGTGTGCTTGAAAGGTTCAACAACCCGTTCATTGACCACAAGCTTCTTGACATCAGCCTAAATTCCGTTGCAAAGTTTAAAGCTCGTTGTCTTTGTTCAATTCTTGATTACTATAACAAATTCGGCAAAACTCCAAATGTACTTTCTTTTGCTTTTGCGGCATTAATTAATTTTTACGAAGATTATCAAAACAAGGACTACCCTGTTAACGATGTTGAAAGTGTTATGGAATTTTTTGCCGCCAAGCACGAAAATATTGTTTTTGACACCCTTTCAAATATTGACTTTTGGGGTGAAGATTTGACAAATATTGACAATCTTTACGAAAAAGTAAAAGCGCATTTTGACAATATTAAAAATCTCGGTGTAAAAAAAGCGATGGAGAAATTGATAAATGAATAAGCTTTTTAAAATTAATGAAAACGACAATGCAGCCGTTGCGCTTGAGCCTTTAAAGCAGGGTGAAATTGCAGACGGCATAAAGATTTTAGACGATATTCCGTTTGGTCATAAAGTTCTGCTTGAGGACAAAAACGAAAACGAAAACATTATTAAATACGGCAATGCAATAGGTCATTTAACAAAAGACTGCAAAAAAGGCGAGCACATTCACGAGCACAACCTTAAAACAAATTTAAGTAATATAATTGATTACAGTTTCAGCGGTGACAATAAATATGAGCCAAAAGAGAGCAATATCACTTTTGACGGCTATATGAGGGAAAACGGCAAGGCTGCAACGAGAAATGAAATTTGGATAATTCCGACAGTCGGCTGTGTTAACAATACCGCAAAAAAGCTTGAAAAAATCGGTCAATCGCTTATCGGTAACGAGTGTGACGGCGTTTTTGCATACACTCACCCGTTTGGTTGCAGTCAACTTGGCGACGACCAGGAAAATACGAGGAAAGTTCTTGCCTCTCTTGCAAATCATCCAAATGCAGGCGGCGTCCTTATCGTTTCACTCGGTTGTGAAAATACTAATATTAAAACATTTAAAAAGTATCTCGGCGATATAAATAATGACAGAATCAAGTTTCTTGTAACTCAGGACTGTGAGGACGAACTTAAAGACGGAGAAAAGCTTTTAAAAGAACTTATAAGTTATGTAAAAAGCTTTAAGCGTGAGCCTATTCCGATTAACAAGCTTGTGGTAGGATACAAATGCGGCGGCTCGGACGCTTTCAGCGGAATTACGGCAAATGCGCTTTGCGGCAGGCTTACAGATAAAATCACTTCTTTCGGCGCATCTGCAATTCTTACCGAAGTGCCCGAAATGTTCGGTGCAGAAAAGCTTTTGATGCAAAGGTGCGAAAACAAGGAAGTTTTTGACAAGTGCGTTAATATGATTAACTCGTTTAAAAAATATTTCTTTTCCCACGGTCAGGAATGTTATGAAAACCCATCACCGGGAAATCACGACGGTGGCATAACAACGCTTGAGGAAAAGTCACTCGGATGTATTCAAAAGGGCGGCAAAGCAACTGTTTGCGACATTTTAAAATACGGTGAGCATTGCAAAAAGCAGGGGCTAAATCTTTTAACAGGTCCGGGCAACGACATTGTATCGGTCACAAATTTAACCGCTTCGGGCGCAAATATAATTTTCTTTACAACGGGACGAGGCACGCCGTTCGGTGCACCGGTTCCTACAATTAAAATCTCATCAAACTCTAACCTTGCAAAAAGGAAAAGCAACTGGATAGATTTTGATGCGGGCAAGCTTATTGAAAAGCCTGAATTTGACAATATGACCGAGGAAATATTTAAGCTTTTGATTGACACTGCATCCGGCAAAAAAACTAAAAACGAGATTAACGATTATCGTGAAATTTCCATTTTCAAAGACGGAGTTATTATGTAGTTAATCGCTTTATATTGAAAAATTCATAAAATAATGTTAATATAAACTAAAATATGATGAAAGGGTGAAAAATATGGCAGATTTCAAGTCAAGCTTTATGGGCGGATATAAAAAGAAAGATGTTGACGAATACATAGAAAAACTTGAAAAAGAAAACGAAAAGCTTAAAGAAGATGCAAAATCTTCGCTTCAAAAAGTTTCAAAAGCCGCAAAACTTCAAGACGAATATAAAAAATTAAAAGCTAAAGTAAGCGAACTTGAAACTCAAAAAATCAATGACGAAAATGAAAAAGCGCTTCTTGCCGGTGAAATTAACAACCTTAACGAACAAATCGGAATATTAAATTCTCAGCTTGCAAAAAGCACAAAAGCCAATGACAATCATATTGCAAACATCGGCAAGATTTTTTACAGTGCTTATGAAAGCGGAAGTGAAATAGTTGACGAAGCAAAAGACGGCACTAAAAACTTCCTTAGCGAAATAGCAAAATCAAGTGTTGAAGCAAAGGCTGAAATTGAAAATGCAATAACTTCTTATGCGCTCATTAACACCGATATAAAAGCACTTGCAGAAAGTATTGTTAAAAATATTAACGCCGTTTCTGCCAACACCGACAAGCTTATTGAAAAAGCAAAAAGTGTTGCCGATTCAATGGGCAACATTGATGATATCAGGCTTAAAAACGAGGAAAATGCAAACGGCGTTATTAAAAAGTACGATTCATTCTTCAAAGAATATGAGAGCGAAAAAACGAGTGAGGCTATAGAAATTTTGCCGGCAAACGACAATGAAGTTTCACCTGCTGTCAGCAAAGTTGAACCCGTGGTTAAACCGGTAGAAAACGAAACTGAAACCGAAACGCAAACCGCTTCACAAGAACCTATTTTTAAAGCTTCTCAAGAGGAAGTTGCTCCACCTGCAGTTTTGCCGATTATTGAAAATGAGATTAACGATTTTGAAGAACCGGCAGTTCCTCCAATTCAGCCTGTAGCAGTCACTCAGCAAAATGTAAGAACACAAAGGCAGGCTGCAAACGCTAACAGGCAACCGATACAAAGGCGCCCTGTTCAAGTTCAAAAGCAGGCAGTTAATCAAAACCGACAAAGCCAAAATTCTCAGGTGCAAAAACAATCTCAGCAAAACCAAATGAACCAAAACAGAGCAGTTATGCTTCGTGAAGTTCTTAAAAAGTTTCAAAACAACGAAGAACAAAATTAATAAGTATATTAAAAAAAGGTGCCGAATTTGGCACCTTTTCTTATTTTATTCAGTTTCTATCGTTCCGTTTTCCTTTTCATACTGAGCAACCCGTCTTTTAAGATACTGCTCAATTTCTTTATTTGCCGAGCGACCCTCGCTTTCAGCAATGTATCTGAATTTTTTAAATAAAAGTCTGTCAACTCTTAATGTGTATCTCACTAATTTATCGTCCATAATTATTACCTCTTAGCATTATTTTGACATCATTATGACTAAATTATAGCGAAAATATTGCAGAAAAACGAAAATGGTGTTATTATGGCGTCATAATGGTGATATTTTTCGAGGTGATATTATGGTTATGAAAAAGCCTTGAGGTTTACCCCGTGGCTTTTGTGTTGTAAATTATAGTTTGCAATCGGTTGACGGCTTCGCCACATTGTATACGGGCGGATAATATCCGCCCCTACGGTAGTCTTATTATTTTGGACTTTTGTAGGGGTCGGCGTCCCCGACGACCCGTAAGATAAACTATAATTTATCATAATAAGTTTTAAACTTAGACCGGGAATAATAATTTTTTGTATACTTGCTGTTTATTTATCATTCATTTTCTTATACTTTTCAAGATATTTTTGAAGAGTATAGTAACCCGGCTTTAATCTTTCGTGATAAGTCGGCGTATTCCAAGTATCATAATCATAGCTGCCGTCAATATTGATATTAAGAGCTGATGAACTGTCCTTTTTTTGAACGCCCAAGCCAAAAGAAAAGCTTTCAAAAGATTTTGGAGTTATAGACTGAGTTTCATAAAAGTCATCCATTTGCTGTTTAGATGATGGGTCCATAACATTAAGAAGCTGCCACGGAATTCTTATTTCAACCTTTCCGTTTTTGTAGCTGAAATCTGTAAGCGAAGTGTAATTTTTTGAATCAGGGTTTGAATTGCCGTATTGAAGCTTACCTGTTTCATAAACCTTGTCGCTTACTTCCTTGTTTGAACCGGGAACGGTAAGATGGTAGCCGTAGCACATACGCATTTGGTTAAACACACCGCTGTTCTTTTTGTCCGAATCTTTATCCTCCGGTATATCGGAAAGCATACGAGATTTGATGAAATAATAATAGAAAGCGTCATAATACCTATCAACATAAATATGCGAATTTTTAGCGCCGTTTATCATAATAAGGAAATCTGCGCCCTTATTGAATGTAAGGTTATAATCTTTTGCGGTTTTATTGCCCTGATTTGCCAATGTGTCAATAGGGATATAAATTGTATCGGTGTTAAAATCGTAATCACTGTTTTTAGTGTCTACCATTAAATAAAGATAGCGTTCGTCACTTTTAACATAAATATCGCCGTATTCGTTAGAAACAGCCGGAGTATCACCGCTCCATTCCGACACATCACCGTCAACATAGCAAACGCTCTCATTTTCGCCGGGGTCAAAAGCCAAAAGACCGAAGCACTGCTCCGTAGTTTGAATATTAGACCAAAACGGACGCCTGTCTGCAATGTCAAACATAACATTGTTCCAAGTACGCTTAAACCATTCATCTTGCCAGGTAAACACAATACCGCCGGCATATTTTTGTTCATAAATTTTATCAAACAGTTTAGAAATAATTTTGCCCTGCTTCGTTTCGTCAATTCTGCCCTGGTCATAGTTCATAACGCTTTTGTGTCCCAACCCACGAGATGTAGGCACACCGAATTCGGCAACGATAATAGGCATTGTGTGGGCAAGTTTTAAATCTTTAAGGTAAGCGCTGTAAGTATCAACATTACCGTCTTCATCGTAATTTTTAAGGTAATCTTCCTGATAATTAAGACTGTCGGGATAATAAGGGTAAATATGATATGAAGCAAACATACCCGGTTTATACTTATTTCGCCACTTAACATTTTCAACATTAACGCTCGTTTTATCTTCATCCTCGTGAGGCTCATTTGGGTGAGTGAGCGAATCGGTAGTTATCCAGTTTGAAAAGGCAACGGTAGTTTGAAATTTGTAAGTTTCCGTTTCGTGCTTAATAACCTCGTCACCGACTTGACACAAAAACGCTTCAAACGCAGTTGCCGCCTGAGTGTAAAGATATGTGCCGTCATAACTTGCCTTGTCAGGGTGCTGAGTATTGGTGTTAACAACAAGATTAGGGTCCCACTCAATACCGAGTATCCAACCTGCAAACCAGTGCGAAACATCAGAAGTATATGTGCCCGAAGCTTCACCTGCGGTTTCCTCAACAGTTGCATTGCCGTGAATAACATCAACAAGTGTTACCGCATCTTCAATAAAGCCCTCAAGTATTTTTCCATTTTCGGCATAAACATCCGAAAGCCTTTCAATATCTTCCTCATTTACCCAAACACCCTGAAAAAGATAAAGCGGATTATCAGCCTGCTTATTAAAATCTGCAAGCGCATTATAAAACTGAGGCCGCATAGTTGTATAAACACGGATTGAATTGCAATTCATTTCACTTATATACTTAAACCACCTATAATATGTGTCATAAGAAATGGTAAGTTCGCCCGGAAAAATACCCGGTTCACCTGCACCTATGTTAACGCCTGTCCAAAAAATCTTTTTCCACTCGCCGTTTTCATACACTTCAAAATAATCGCCCGAAGTTTTGAAACGGGAAGATATGCCGTCATCGTCGGTATAAACTTCCTGAGAGGCGGAACTTTGGCTTTCTTTCTTTTCTTTACCGAAAAGATTTGTTACGCCGTGAATACCGAAAGGCTGAAGCAGACCCGTTTGAGCCAAAACGACAAAAACAAGAAAAGTAGCAATTACGGGAATGATATATTTTTTCATTACTGCTCAAACTCCTTTCGCTTGATTTTGCCCCAAGTTTGGCGAAGCTTACGATATTTAAGAATACCCTCAACTCTGAAAAGAGTAATAAGTTGCCTGTATCCGAAATTTTCCAAAATTGCATAAACAGAAATAAGAATATACTGCTTTGCCGTCATTGCGTTCTTTTTTGTATACTGCTCAAGAATAAGACTGCCGATTGACAGCATGATGCCGAGCAGCGTTGCCAAAAGAAAATATATGACGAAAAAGAAAATGTTAAGTTCGCCCATTATAAGCGAAAACGGAATTATAAAATAACCGAGCACTTCTATCAGCGCACCCGAAAGTTCAAATATCCAAAAATACGGTACGGCAACCAAACCGACAGTTCCGTACTTTGGGTTAAATAAAAGATTTTTATGTGAAATAAGAGTATCAAGTAGACCGATTTGCCATCTTCTTCTTTGACCCCTGATATCCTTTAACGACATTGGACCCTGCGTCCAGCAAACAGCATCTTCGCAAAAGATGATTTTATACTTTCGCTTATGCTTTCTCATATAACTGTGAAGCCTGACTACAATTTCCATATCTTCGCCGATAGTGCTTGTTTTGTAACCGCCGACTTCAATAACAGCCTGCTTTTGGAAAACGCCGAAAGCTCCTGAAACGATAAGCATAGAATTTGAAATACCCCAACTTACCCTGCCTGAAAGGAAAGAACGATAATACTCTACTATTTGGAAACGCTCAATAATTCTTTTAGGCATAGAAAAACCTTTAAACTCACCGTCACGAATAACAGAACCGTTGGCAATACGAACTATACCGCCCGCAACGATGGTATTTTTATCTTTGTTAAACTCAATGGAAAGTTTTAAAAGAGCATCCTTTTCAAGACGGGAATCGGCGTCAAGGCAAGCAAAAAGCGGATAGGAAGAAGCGTTGATTCCTGCATTAAGAGCGTCGGACTTACCTCCGTTTTCCTTGTCAATATAAAGCAAATTAGGATAGTCAACATTGTAGTAAACTCCCCTAACCTCTTTTGTAGGAATCGAAACTTTTTGCGAACTTTCAATTTGATAAAGGTTAAACGCTTCAACAATTTTTTCGTGCGTTTTGTCGCTTGAACCGTCATTAACAACGATAATTTCAAAATTAGGATAGTCCATTTTTAAAAGTGATTTAATGTTTTGAACTACATTTTCTTCCTCGTTATAAGCCGGAATAAGAAGCGAAATAGGAAGCAAATTATCACTGTACATATATCTTTCATAATCGTTTGAAAGAAGTGATTTTGAATCTTTTCGCACTTTTATAAAAGACATAATCATTTGAAGTATATAAATAACACTCAAAAGCACAGTAAACGCCATACAAAAATAGTTAAAAAACGATATTACTGTTCTTATGTAACCCATTATATCCATCGGCATTTACTCCCTCATATCGATTTCTCTGTAAAGTGAATTTTTAACGGCGTCGGCGGCGTATCGGTCATAACCTTTCATAATCTCGTCGATATCTTTAATTTTAACCGACATATTGATAAGCGACGAAGCCGCAACCTGCCTTACCCACCACTCTTTATCCTTAGTGGCGGTTTTAACATTTTCAATAGCCTCATTGGTTTGAAAATGTGATAAGCCTTTGATTGCCGCAATGCGAACAACCCAGTTTTTATCTTTTGCCGCAACTATTAAGTCGTGTTCATAACGAGCATCACAAAGACCCGAAAGCGCTTTAACACAGGCAATTTTCATATTATCATCCGTGCTTTTAGCACCGGCAAGGTAAACATCCGCAAACTCACTAAGCGCATACGGTGAGGCGGCAGTAATAATTGTTGCTTTCATTTGCTCGTTACAATTTTTAAGAACTAATGTTACAAGTTCAACCAAATCGCCCGTAAAATGCGATATAAGTTCAAACACAACTCTTGTTGAATACTTTTGGTCATTTTCAATACTGACAATATATTTTGCAAGACGGGAGGTGTCACCGAATGTTGAAAGAGCCATTGCGGCATTGTATGCAAGGGCACGGTTTTTATCCTCGCTGAGTTTTCCTATATCGTTAATATAGTCAACTCCGTTAAAATCGGCAAGGCGCCTGCAAGCATAACATCTGTCATGCGTTTTACCTTTTCGCAAGATTTCGGCATACATTTGAACAGGCTTGAGCGAACTGTCAATTTCGTCAAAAATTTCTGTTCGTGATGCGTAAAATTGCCCGTCATCCTTTTTCTTATACTCGTTAACCTTTTCATAAACCATATCGAGTATTTTATTGTCGTCACCTACAAGCTTTTTAAGTGATTTAAGCTCATTTTCCCTTGACGATACAGTTGGGGAATACATTAAAGCGTCAACTATTTTTGTACTCTTTTTTAACGCTGATGAATATTTTTTGTTATTGTTTTCCTGCCTGATTGCAAGAATGTAAAGCCAAAGATATTCAAGCGCAAGTATAAAAAGACAGGCAAGTATACCTATAATAGCAAAGAGTTCGTATGTCAAAATCTCACCACCTTTTATTTGGATGCGTAATATTTTTTAAGAGTTGAAAAACCGTCTTTTTCCCTATATTCAAAAGTAACTTCCTCCCAGGTTGACCATTTGAAAGTCTTATAACCCGGGTCTTTCTTTGCCTCAGGGAACATATAAAGAAGGTCCTTCGTTGACTTATCCGCAATCATAAGCGAAAGCAAAAAGCCGTTGGTTTGAGTAGTTTTAACTTGATTTGAAAGCTTGCCGTCATTATTGATTACAAGTTTTTGCGACGGGTCGGTAACATTTAAAAGTGACCAAGCAATACGGATATAAGTGGTTGTGCCGGTGGTATAAAACTGATTGTCACCGCTTCTGAAACCGCCGTAATTAAGTTTTGTCACCAAGTTATAATTACCGGTATAGCTTTCCTTTGAAGCATAGTTTCCTTTATTTTTATCATAAGAATTGATTACATAAAGACCTGCGTCCTGCTTATTTTTAAACCTGATTACAAACTCCATACCTGAAAGCGATGTAGGAGTATAATCTTTTGAATAGTAGTAGTCGCCGTCATTTCGCTGATAAGTATCAATACCGATAAAAAATTCTTCCTTAGAATAATCAATTTCTTCAAGAAGCCTTAAATTTATATAAAGATAACTTTCATTTGCCGAAACGGACATACCCTGCATTCGATCATCGTCAAAGTATTCCAAATCGGAAGTTTGCGGAGTCGGTGATTCAACGGCAACAAGACCTGTTGTTTGCGAAGAATCGGCAACATCGTGCCACAAATAATTATTTGAAAGAGGAACGGTAAACGGCTTCATTTTGCTTGAAACAGACGACCAGTTATCGTTAAGGTCATCAATAACACCGCCGATACAATTTGCACCGTCGCACGCATTAAGCCCTGCGATAAGTGAATTTGCCTGTTCAGATTCTGTTGCACCGCTAATATTTGTTGAAACACTTATTCCGCTTACAAGTAAAGGCAGCGACACGGCTTTTTTAACCTCGCCAAGATATTTTTCATAAGCGTCGCCGTAAGTTTTTTCGCCGTAATGTTTTTCATTTGAAGCAAAAGTTGACTGAGTGAGCGAACCGTCAATGCAAACGAAGAAATATTCTTTCATCCCGTCATTTGCACAAATTGACGACAGATTATATTTAACTTCGCTTTTTGCATACTTAAAACCTTCAATACTGTTTGTATTAATTTTTATACCCACAGGAATTTTATAGCCGTATGCGTCAACATTTTTACTTTCCGCAATATCGCAAAGCTTAGCAGCCAAGCCCTCTACTGCGCCGTCAGCGGTGAAATATTTACCGCCGAAATTAAACGCTGAATTTGACTTTTGAATTGCTTTTTGATTGTTTTCGTTCAAATCGGGGTCAATTATTACTCCCACAAGATAAGATGAAACATCGTTAAAATATGCTGTTTGGCTAAGCATATTTGTAGCTTTAACACTGCCGTCGCCGTGAACTGCTTTGATTACTGTTTCAATCTTTTCCTGCCATTTTGCAAGACCCTCGTCACTGAGGTAATTTTCGGCTTCCAAACCGTCAGGCTTCGTTATGCACTGAATGAGATAAATCGTATTATTCTTATTATCCTGATTGCTTTGGTAGAGTGCACGGTAAAATTCAGCCGGCATTAAATCTTTTGCCCTAACGCAATTTGCACCCAAGTTCACAAGTTCCTCCATAAGCGACTGATAATAGGAATAATCTCTCGTGTACTTTTTTTCGCCCGGTTTATTTGCATTCAAACTGAGCGCTTTAAGGTAAACCTGCTGCCACTTGCCGTTAATTTTAACTTCAAGCTTATCATTATTTATTTTTGAAACACTTTCTTTATTTTCAGTCGTTTTTTCGTTATCGTTATGGCGAGAACCGTTTTCCTTTTCAACCTCTTTTAAAATCGATGTCATTAAAGGGTTGTAGAAATTCCAGTAAAAATAACTGATATCGCCTTGATTATCATAAGAAAGAAATTTAAAAAATTTATCCGAGCCGAGGAATTTATAAAAATTCTTTTTGCTTACATAATCGTTAAAATCACCTGCAAAATAATATGTGTTCGGCTTGTTTTCACTCTTTTTTCTTGTTATTGCAACAAACTGAGGTTTAGCAGAAATATCTTTTAGCTTTTCCATACCCGTTGCGTTAACATCAAATTCAAAAGTTGCAAGCGACTCGGTTGAACTGTTTGCTTCAATAAGCTCAAACCAGTTATAAAAGTTACACTTTTTTGCACCTTTAAATTCTTTTTTATACTTTTCGTTAATTGATATTTGAAGAAGATTTTTAGAATTAAAATCTGTCTTTTGCTCAAGAACTATTATTTTGCCCTCATTTGAAACAAGCAAAATTCCCGGACCCGAGAACTGCCATTCAACACCCGACTGCTGTTCATAAAGCGGCGGTGCCCAATCGGGAACATCGGTAAAATCTTGAAGTTCATATATATATCTTCCGACCCAACCCGTTTCGCTCATACCGAAAAGAGATTCAAGCTGAGATTTTACGGAAGCGCTCATATCGGAATTAAAAAGTTCCATTTCGCCCACAACAGTCGCATTATTTTCATAAGCGTAAGACACAACGGACATATCGTCGCTGTTAAAACCCGAGCCGGACGCTTCTTCTTTATTATAGTAGCCGTAGGTATCGTTAATCGCACCGTAAACATCGGAAATGTACATCAAATCGGGAATATAATCAAGAGAAGTGAGTGATTTTTCCTTGCCCTTTGTTCCGTCATCTTTGAGCTGCTCGCCGAAATAATCTTTATTATAATCGTAAGCTTTGCCGTCATCTTTAACTATTTTCTTTTGGTTTAAAAGCCAAAAAAGGCCCTGATGCTTTCTGTAAGCGAGGTCACTGTCAACATCGTTATCCTCAGTTGAAACAAGAACGGTTTTATCAAGCACACAAACATTGAGCTTTGTTTTGCCCTTTAACTGCCAGCCGACAAAAAGGACAACCATAATAAGCACGAGCGCAAGAGGAATCAGCCACCACCATTTTGCCTTTTTAGCTTTGCCTAGCTTTTTAACTTTCTTTTTTACGGCTTCGTCATTTTTTTCTGCGTCAAAAGAATTTTCGTCCTTTTGCTCGTCATCGGGCGGTATGTATGTATTGTTGTTTTTCAATTCATCAAAAGAAATCGTTTGATTTTCTTCGCTTTCTTCTTCAATAGGCTGAGATTCATTTTCTTCGTCAAAGTCAAAATCTTCAAGCTCGTCAAATTCATTGTCAAAGTTTTCATCTGCCATCAGTTGTCACCGCCCTTTCTAAGCTCACAAATAACAGGATAGCATTCAAGAAAAGCGTTCACAACATTTTCGTCAAATGCACTGCCGCTGTTTTCTTTCAAATATTCAATAGCTTTCTCATCCGTCCACGCTGTTTTATATGAGCGGGAAGAAGTAAGTGCGTCAAAAACATCTGCAACCGAAACTATTCTTGCGGCGAGCGGAATTTCATTCCCTTTAAGATTATAGTAGCCGCTGCCGTCAATTTTTTCGTGGTGGTAGTGCGCTATGTCAGCCGCAAGTGAAGTAAAATCACCTGGAATACATGAAAGAAGCTTATAGCCGCACTCGGCGTGAAGCTTCATAATTTCCTTTTCTTCCTCCGTCAAATAGCCTTGCTTTGAAATAAGTTCACTCGGAATAACGACTTTGCCGATATCGTGAAGCATGGAAGCGTAGCCGATTTGCCTTACCTCGTCCTCACTTAAACCAAGCTTTGCACAAATGCAAAAAGTAATATTTGACACATTTTCAAGATGATTTTTTGCAACACCGTTTTTAACTTCAACATTTTGAGAAAGTGAGGCAAACACACCGGCTTCAAATTCTTCATTTTGAATTTCATCATCCGTTAAATTCATCACAACATCCAAATCGGCACTTATTGTTTCAACCACATTTTCAATATTGAGCGAAAGCAAATCGTCTGCGCCTTCAAAATGAATAATTGCGTACGGCTCATAATTTTTATCGATTATTACATCAAAATATGTATCACCCCAAAGTACATGGTGCGTACCGCCGTCATTTTTGTAATGCTCGCCGATAAGGTTAAAATTGCAGACTTCGTCAAGATTATCACTGTAAATTTGGTAATACCGACCGTCACTTGCAAGTATGCAAGCGCTTACGGCAAGTTTGCTTTCAGGCTTTATACTGTTTGTAATTATTTGCTTAAATTCCTCAGCACAAACAGCAAGTTTATCCTCGTCATTATCCTGAGCTAAAATATTTGACATCATACTGTCAAGAGAGTTTACCCAGCCAAGGCTGCCTATAAACTGTTCTTTCTGCTTTTTGTTATGATTATATTTTACAGACGAGCGGTCATATTTAATCATAGTCATAACAATCGTATAAAGAAGTGCAACAAGAACATTGAATACTACATAATATTTTGTTTTGCCGAAAAACAGTTGAATCTGCAAGATAAATTGAACGGCTATAATATAATTTGACAAAAACCAATCGGCATTTGCGCCCTTAATTCTTCTGCCTATCGCATTTACAAAAGACGACGAAGCGGCAAACAGAGCGCATACAAGCAGGAATGATGAAAGCAACGGTGCTATCCTGAGTGCCGGCGGAAAACTCGGAACTGCGCAAAGAAGTATTGAAATACCACTCAATGCAACAAGCACCTTACAAAGTTTTGACAAATTTTTAAACTCGGATAATGCACTGAGTGAACTGTAATAAACAACAATAAGACCGAGTGCAAGCGAGATATTATAATAAATCGGTGCATTGAGATTATATGAATTTTGAAGATATTGCCAAAAAACAATATTTGCTCCGCTTAAAATATCAAAAAGAGCAACGCCTACAAGCCTTGAAAAATATTTATTTTTAACCGAAAGAATCAGCGATGCCAAAAGCATAATCAAACCAACACCGAAAACAGCGGCGCCGGCAATAAATGACGGAGTTAAGTCATTTTGATTTGAAGTTGCAGGCACGGCTTTAACTTCAAAATTTAAAGAGAAAGGCACACTCATATAAACTTCAACTTTTTGCGAGCGATTTGTTTTTTCAAGTTCAATGCTGTTAAATGAATTTGCAACATATTTTTCTTTTCCGTAGTGATTGTTGTACACTTCCTGAGAGTTCACAACAACTTTAATCGGCGAATGATTTGTTACGATTTTCAAAACTGTTTTTTCATTAACTTTATCAAAAGTGTGGGTAAGATAGCAAATGCCGGTATTGCCTTTTTTTGAAATCGGCACAACATAGTTTGAATTGGCAAGCTTAGTTGAATCGACAGGAGAATCAAAACTGTCAAGATAAGTATAGTCCCACGACTGAATATTTCTTACATCATTTGACGGCAAAAAAACATAGTTTCCGGCATACTGGATGGCAAAGGAAAGCAAAACCATAGCCACAGCCAAAGCTGAAAACACGGCAAGATTAGCCCTGACGCCTGAAAATATTTTTTTTATTTCAGCTTTAATTTTTTTGCTTATCCCTTTCATAGTTTACCTCATTTTTTCAAATCTGAATATTTATTAAGAAGATTTTTAACCTGTGCACTGTTATTAACAGTAGCGTCTGCATCGTCACCTAAAAGTTCGTGAAATTCGTTTAAAAGAATGCCTATTTCATTATATTTTGATTCAATGTCATTCATTATTTCAATCAGCCGATTATTAATATAAACCTCGTTATTATAGGCTGATACAAGTTCTTCCTCGTTCATAGCCGCTCTCCTTAATTTGAAGAAAGTTTTTTGATATATTCTTTTCCGTTTTTGTCAATTTGAATTGTTAAAGTTGTAGTGCCTTTAACTTCTTTCTTAGCTTCGTCATTATAGAAAGTTGAAGTAATAGTATATTCGTTTTTGTTAACTTCTTCAGCCTTAGCGTCAAAATAAATATCCGAGCCGTAAAGAGGTTCCCACATTTCAAACTTTTTCTTGCTTTGGTTATAAAGGTCCGATTTTGTTATATCGACACTTACCTTGCCGAACTCTTTTTGAATTTGGTCGTCAATCTGTTTTTTGGTAGCTTCTCTCATTTTTACGCCGCTTCTCGGCATATCAACAAGATTGTCATAATAAAGCCTGCAAAAAGCATACTGCACGAGTGCGTTTGCGGATATTTGCGACGCATCGTCAAAAGAAGCGATTGCCAAAAGGAAGTGAAGCTCATAGCTTCTGTTTGCATAGTAGTCAATATCAACAGTACCGTTACTCTGACTTGAACTTTCGCTTTCATTTTCATCAGTGTCAACCACATAATTGTCGTTTGAAGCAGAAGTTGTTTTTTTGACATTCGGGTCTGCATTTGAGCAAGCTGTAAAAAGGCCCATACACATTGCAAGCGTAAGTAAAACGCAAAGAAATTTCTTCATAACAAAAAGCTCCCATTCATTAATATATTTATAATTATTATATTATAACTAAAAGAAAAACACAATAGAAAAGACCGCAAGAAAATTATCCTGCAGTCTTTTCTTGAAATAAAAAAAGGAAATTGAATAAATTAATCAGAAGCCCCACTTATAAGTATTGTATGAACGGTTTGGATGTTCATTATCTTTTTCAACAAATACAAAATCTGTCTTCTTGTACTTATTTGCTACATAAGCGTCAGCCAAAATTGTTGAGCCGAGAGGAAGGTTAACAGAAAGGCTTTCAAGCGGAGTATTAACTACATGAAGAATACCTGTCTGCTTGTTGTAGTCTGTGTTGAAATGAAACTTGTAAGCCATAAAGAAGTCGTTTACATCTGTTTCAAGGTGGCAGTTTTCTGCATCTTTGTTGATAATAATCGTCTTGCTTTCTTTATCGATTATATCCATACCTTTAACAGTGTATCTGTCGGTATTTTTGATTGCTTCTTTTCTGAGTTCAACAAAATCTTTCTCGCTTACTAACTTCATTGTATATACTACTGTACCGGCAATGCCGTAGCCATAGTCTGAATATGAATCTGTGTCCCAATCGTTTGAGCACATCTGGAATTTGTATTCCTTGCCTACTTCAACTTCAATTTTGTCATTTGTTTTGTAAACTTGACCGTCTTCAAAACGAACAGACATCTTTTTCGGAGTTACAACATAGATAGCTTTCTTTTTGCTTGAAGTATCTGTTGTTGGTTTAGTTGTTGTTTCCGGCTTTGTTGTTTCTTCCGGCTTTGTTGTTTCTTCTGGCTTAGTTGTTTCTTCCGGTTTTGTTGTTTCTTCCGGCTTTTTGAGCCAAGTTGCATATAATGTCAAAGTATTGATGCCCTTAGGAAAACCAAGGTCTTTGATTACAATTTCATCACCCGGATTGTAAGAAATGCCTGAACCGTCAGCCTTTGTGTTCCAACCGCTGAAAGTATAGCCGTCTTTTGAAAAAGCATTTTCAGCTACTTTTGCAGTATCTTTTTCAAAATAATGAGTCGGGTCCGTTGTTGAACCGCTTGCGTTGTTACCGTCATAAATAAAGGTGTAAAAAGGAGTGATAACGCCGTCAACATGCCATCTTTTATCGGTGGTTTCATACTTTGTAACATACCAAACGATTGACTGACCGTTATCAAGCTTAACCTCAGGTGCTTCAACAATATTAGGAACACCATCCTCGTGGTATTCGCCCTTAAATCCATCAGTAATTGTGATTTTACCTTTACCGACAGGTGAGTAGTTAGCATTAGGCTGACTTCCTATTCCTGTAGGAACCGGCAAGCCTTCCTTCAAAATGAAGAAACTTGCATTTACCGTTTTTTCGCCGTCAGCAAGTGCAGTGAACGGAAAGCAAGAAATAAGCATAATCATTGCAAGAACTGCTGAAAGAACTTTAATCTTTTTCATAAAATATATCTCCTTTACATTCAATTATCGTTTAAACTAAATGAAAATAAAAAAGACCACAAATTGAAAAATAACAATTTGCGGTCTGACTACCATAGTAAATACTTTAGGTTCATAACTTTGCGTCCCACCGTTTCCGATGGTTTGCCAAATATTAACTTTAGTACCTCTCAAGTACATACTGATTATAGCAATATTTTCCTCATTTGTCAAGGGAAAATCATATTATTTTCGCAGTTAATTTATGCATAGGTAACGGCGTTTTCATAGTTTCTGCCCGTGACTACATAAGACTTTTCAAATTCATTGTTCCTCTCCCGTTTCGGAAACAATGTGCCTCTTATCATTTTTGCCTTGATACATAAGTTTATCAGCTTCAACCACGGCCTTTTCAACATCGTCAATACCGTAAACACCGCCAACCGTAACCGAAAGATTCATATCCGGTCGTGAGTCAACTCTTGTTTTTTTAACAGCATCAACAATATTTCTAAGCGTGTTTTCAAACTCGCCGCACGACATTTTAAATACCAGCAAAACAAGTTCGTCGCCGCCGTAACGAATAAGTTTATCGCCGGGCTTCAAAATTAAACTTATAGCATCAACTATTTGCTTTATTGCCAAATCGCCGATTGTGTGACCGTATTCGTCATTAATATGTTTAAAATGGTCAATATCCATCATAACAATACCGCTGACATTTTTCATATTTTTCGCAACTTCTTCATAATATCTGCGGTTAAAAATGCCTGTAAGCGGGTCACGAAACAGTCGCCTGTTATAACTTTGAACATATTCAATTAAATCATTTTTGCCGTATGCGTCAAGAAGCATATCCTCACGGTTTTTATATACCATTTCAACAACTCTCGGCTTACCGTTAATATTTATATATTTTGAAAATACCTGGTATGCATTGTCGCCGACAAATTCAAGCTTTGACTGAACACGCTTATCGGTAAGTGCTTTATATGAAATACAGTTTTGACACCGCTTGTTTTTGCCCCAAAATTCGTAACATTTAAGTGAATTGTCTTTTTGACTGTTTGACACAGCTTCATTCAATTCGTCATTGCCTATAACTTCTGTTTTTTCAGGGTCTACAAGACGAACGACATCAAAAACCTTGCTCATTTCCTTAACAAAATTGTCATAGTCGTCGTAATCACAGTCGTCGGTAACTGAAATCGTAGAATCGTCAAATTCGTTATTTGGTATAATTCTGCCAACGCAACCGATGAATTTAGGTTCTTTGTCGTCGCTCCACAGGCTCATTATTTTTACATCGCAAACATACTTTTTGCCGCCGTTTGAAAGGCGTAGCTTTGACTGAGCAAGTACATTTTCAGGTGTAGTTGAAGCAGAGAGTTTTTCAATCTTTTCAAGATTTTTTTTGCCTATTAAGTTTGCACCGTTAATTTTATCTACAACGAGCGATTTGCTGCCCAAAAAGTCAGCCGCATAACTCGACAATGAAATTGCTTTGCTTTCGTCATCATATTCAAATTGAAGTTCTTTAATGCCGTCAATAAAAAATCTTCGCTTTGACTGAGCCTGCTTAACAAGAAAAAATTCCTTATCATCCGACTGATTAAGCTTTTCGGTGAGCTTTTCACGAGTAAGTTTTATAACAACATTCTCCTCGCTCAAATTTGCAAAATCACCGTGAATTGCACTGTGAATATAATCTTCACATTCAACAAGGCAACGAATAAGAAGCGGGTTAAACGAGCCACATTCACCGTCGCAAATCATTTTTATTGCTGTCTTGTGTGAAAATGCTTTTTTGTAGCAACGCTCGCTTGTAAGCGCATCATACACATCAGCCAAGGCAACAACCTGAGAACTGATAGGTATTTCGTTGCCTTTAAGCCCGTCCGGATACCCTTTGCCGTCCCATCTTTCATGGTGCCAACGGCATATTTGATAAGAATAGTAAAGAATAGAATTTTTACCTTCGCTGTTATATGCTGCAAGATTTTCTATCATAGAAGCACCGACAGCACTGTGAGTTTTAACTATTTCAAACTCTTCATCAGTCAACTTTCCCGGTTTATTAAGTATTTTTTCATCAATGGAAATTTTACCTATATCGTGAAGTGACGAAGCATTTGAAATAAGCATTATATCGTTTTCACTCAGTTTATATTTATTTGTAATTTCCTGCAAATGGGAAAGAAGCACATGAGTTAAAAGCTGAACATGGTGAACATGGAGGTTGCTCTCCCCGTTTCTAAACTCAACAATATGGCCCAAAATATCAATCATTTGCCTTGAATAGCTCTCGTTTTCATATATCTGCTCTTCAACAATATTTACAAGCTTTTTTTGCTTTTGGTAAAGTACAAGAGTATTGTTAATACGCCTGCGAACAATGCTCGCATCATACGGCCTTTTAATAAATTCGGCGGCACCCAGCTCGTAAGCCATTTCCATAAGCCTGCTGTCATCATCACCCGAAACCACAACAACCGGAAGATATTCAAGCCAGCCGTTTTCCTTAATCACTTCAAGGGTGTCAAAACCGTCCATAATCGGCATAATGAGGTCAAGAAGGACAAGGTCTATTGAATTTTGATATTCTTTTATTTTTGCGATAGCTTCCCTGCCGTTTGACGCTTCAACATAATCGTATTGCTCACCCAGAAGTTCTTTGAGTGTCATTCTGTTGGAGAGTGCATCATCAACAATGAGTATCTTAGGTTTAACATTATTGTCGGTTAAAGTGATATTCATTTCAGCCATAAATATATAACTGCCTCCGTAACAAAAGAAAATTTGCAGACTTATCCATATGCTACTATATCATATATTTGGCAAATAATCAACAAATGTTTAAAAGAAAAAAAGACAGGACAAACCGAAATTTGTCTTGTCTTTTATTTATGAGTTTAAGAATTACAATACCATAAAGAGCGTTCCTGCAGTGATAAGAATTGAACCCACAAGAGATTTAACATTAAATTCTTCGTGCAGGAAAACAAATGCAAGAATCAAAGTGAAAACTACGCTGAGTTTATCAATAGGCACTACCTTTGAAACATCACCCATTTGAATTGCCTTATAATAGCAAAGCCACGACGCACCGGTAGCAAGTCCCGAAAGGATAAGGAATATCCAACTTTTTTTGCTGATACTTGTTATGCCTGACTGCGTATTTGTAATAAATACCATAAGCCACGACATACCGACAACAGCCACAGTTCTTATTGCCGTTGCCAAAGTCGAGTCAACATCTTCTATTCCGATTTTTGCAAGAATAGAAGTAAGCGCCGCAAAAACTGCTGAAAGCAGTGCGAATAACCACCACATACATATCACCTCTAACTCATAGTTTATACCTTTACATAAGTAATGTAAAGCATAAATAAAGCCGAGTAAAAATTTATGTTATTAATTAAAGGCGGCTTGAAAGCCGCCTTGAGTTTATATTGAATGTCTGTTTTTGACTTTAAGTCTTTCCATAGCACGGGAAAGGTTTGCCTGAGAATGATAATATTCCATAATAGAATGTTTCTGGCGAAGTTCCTCTTCCGCTCTCTGCTTAGCCTCATTAGCACGGCGCTCATTGATTTCCTCGGGAAGCTCTGCCGAAATGCATACAAGCATTGCTTCGTTATTAAGAAATTCAAGAAAGCCGCTGCCGACAAATGCGTTTATGGTTTTATCATCGGCTGTAACAATTTTCATTTCACCGAAATCGATAGGATAAACGCAATTTTCGTGGTGAGCAAGGAAAGCCTCGCTGCCGCTGTGAAGCCTCGGAATTGTAAGGCTTTGAGCCTGACCGTCATAAAAGACTTTGTTAGATGCAATTATTTTAAGTTGAAAAGTATTCATAAAATCACCTTATTTTTCAAGCTTTTTTGCATTTTCCAAAACATCTTCAATAGTACCTGTATTAAAGAATGCCTGCTCAGGAACATCATCAACCTCACCGTCGATGATAGCCTTGAAGCCTTTAACTGCATCCTTAACAGCAACATATTTACCCGGCTGACCTGTAAATGCTTCAGCAACATGGAAAGGCTGTGACAAGAACTTTTCAATCTTTCTTGCACGGTAAACAGTTGTTTTATCCTCATCGGAAAGTTCTTCCATACCGAGGATAGCGATAATATCCTGAAGTTCCTTATACTTTTGAAGATATTCCTGAACCTTACGGGCAACCTGATAATGTTCTTCGCCAACTACATCCGGCTCAAGGATACGAGAGTTAGACTCAAGCGGGTCAACTGCAGGATAAATACCTTTTTCAACAATCTTTCTTGAAAGAACGGTTGTTGCGTCAAGGTGAGCGAATGTTGTTGCTGGAGCAGGGTCGGTAAGGTCATCGGCAGGAACATAAACAGCCTGAACAGATGTGATAGAACCGTTTTTAGTAGAAGCAATACGCTCCTGAAGTTCACCGACATCGGTTGCAAGGGTTGGCTGGTAACCAACGGCTGAAGGCATTCTGCCGAGAAGTGACGAAACCTCAGAACCTGCCTGAACAAAACGGAAGATATTATCAATAAAGAGAAGCACATCCTGATGCTCAACATCTCTAAAGTATTCTGCCATTGTAAGTCCTGTTTCGGCAACACGCATACGAGCTCCCGGCGGTTCATTCATCTGACCGAAAACAAGTGCAGTCTTGTTAAGAACACCGCTTTCGCCCATTTCTTTCCATAAATCGTTACCCTCACGGCTTCTTTCACCGACACCGGTGAAGATTGAGTAACCGCCGTGCTGAGTGGCAACATTAGTAATAAGCTCCTGAATAAGTACGGTTTTACCAACACCGGCACCGCCGAACAAACCGATTTTACCGCCCTTTGGATAAGGAGTTAAAAGGTCGATAACCTTGATACCTGTTTCCAAAATTTCTACATTTGCACTTTGTTCTTCAAATGTAGGCGGCTTACGGTGAATAGCCCAGTGTTCCTCGTTGTCAAGGTTGTCAAGTCCGTCGATTGTTTCACCTACAACATTGAAAAGTCTGCCAAGGGTTTTGTCACCTACAGGAACTTTGATAGCGTCACCTGTGTTAACAACTTCCATATCCTTGCAAAGACCTTCACTTGCCGCAAGCATAATGCAACGAACACAGTTGCCGCCGATATGCTGGCTAACCTCCATAACAAGTTTTTTACCGTCTAATTCTACTTCAAGAGCGTCCTTAATTTTTGGCAATTCATCTTCAAACTCAACATCGATTACAGGTCCCATAACCTGAACAATTTTACCGTTTTTCATACAAGGACACCTCCTAATCTTCTTTCATTTTTTGTGCTTTGGCACCTGCGATAACCTCAGTAATTTCCTGAGTGATTGCAGCCTGCCTTGCACGGTTATATTCTATACCTAAGCTTTTGAGCATATCTTTTGCCGCATCGGTTGCAGTTTGCATAGCCATCATACGGGCGTTATGCTCAGAACAATAAGATTCAACGAGCGCACCGTATACGAAACCTGAAATATAGTTTGGCACAATATGGTCAAACACGGCATTTATGTTTGGCTCAAACGAAGCCGTTTCATAAGCGTTATGCTCATCATTTGTTTCAAACTCAACCTTTTTTAAAGGTAAAAGTTGCTTAATTTCAGCATCAAAAGTAACAGAATTAACCATTCGTGTATAAACGACATAAACTTCATCAAGCTTCTTTTCCCTAAAAAGCTCAACTACCTTATCACTGATAACTCTCGCTCTGTTAACATTAGGGTTTTGAGCAGTGTATTTGAAATCTATATCGATTGGAATATTCTTTTTTTCAAAATATTTACGACCTACCTGACCGACAACAAAAAGCATATTTTGGTTATCGGAAAGAGCCTCTTTCTCGGCAATCTTGATTACATTGTGGTTATACGCACCTGCCATACCTTTATCGGCGGTAACTACGATATAACCCTGCTTTCTGTCTTTTTTAGGCACATTTGCTCTTTCGTCAAAATAAATGTTACCCGTTTCAGGTGAAAGCTCAAGAATTTTTGCAAGAGAATCTTGAATTGTGTAGAAATAAGGCTCTGTATTTTTAAGGTCCCTTCTTGCCTTTTGAAGCTTTGAGGACGAAATCATATACATTGCGTTTGTGATTTTCATAGTGTCCTTAATTGACTTCATTCTGGCTTGAATTTCACGAGCATTAGCCATTATTAACCCTCTTGATAACTCTTTTTAAATTCGTCGATTGTATCCAAAATCTGCTCTCTTGTACCGTCATCAAGCACTTTTTCCTGCTCGATTGTGTTTACAAGCTGAGATTGATTTTCGTGCATATATTCAAGCATTGCATTTTGGAATTTCTTAACTTTTTCAGTCGGGATATCCATAAACTTCTTGCCTGTTGCACCAACAAGTGAGAATACCATATCGCTGAGTGAAAGCGGATGACCGAGTGGTTGTTTAAGAAGTTCCATAAGTCCCTTACCGTAAGTAAGGCCTGCTTTGGTTTCTTCATCAAGGTCTGACGAGAACTGGGTAAATACTTCCATTTCACGGTACTGAGCAAGGTCAATTCTAAGTGAACCTGCTGCTTTTTTCATAGCCTTTGTTTGAGCTGCACCGCCTACACGGGATACTGAAAGACCGACATTAACAGCCGGACGCATACCGCTGAAGAACAAGTCACTTTCAAGGAAAATCTGACCGTCTGTGATAGAAATAACATTGGTAGGAATGTATGCAGATACATCGCCTGCCTGAGTTTCAATAATAGGAAGCGCAGTAATTGAACCGCCGCCGAGTTCATCTGTAAGACGGCTTGAACGCTCAAGAAGTCTTGAATGAAGATAGAATACATCACCCGGATAAGCTTCACGGCCCGGGCTTCTTTCAAGAAGAAGCGAAAGCGCACGGTAAGCTACTGCGTGCTTACTCAAATCATCATATACGATAAGGCAATCTTTACCCTGATACATAAAATATTCGGCAATAGCTGTTGCGGCATACGGTGAAATATACTGAAGTGAAGCAGGTTCGCTTGCAGTTGAGCAAACTACGATAGTGTAGTCCATAGCGCCTGCTTTTTCAAGTGTATTAACAAGCTTAGCAACACTTGATGCCTTTTGACCTATTGCATTGTAGATACAAATAACATCCTTACCCTTTTGGTTAAGAATAGTATCAAGAGCAATAGAAGTTTTACCCGTCTGCCTGTCACCGATAATAAGTTCACGCTGACCACGGCCGATTGGGAACATTGAGTCGATTGAAAGAATACCGGTTGCAAGCGGTGTATCAACGCTCTGACGGTCAACGATTGACGGAGCCGGTTGCTCAACCGGACGATAACCGTCTGCCTTGATTTCGCCTTTACCGTCAATAGGCTCACCGAGTGAATTTACAATTCTGCCGATAAAGCCTTCGCCTACGGGAACACCGGCTTTTTTATGCGTTCTTTTAACCTTTGTACCCTGTTCAACACCTGAATCGGAATCGAAAAGAATAACACCGATTTGATGCCTTTTAATATCCTGAACCATACCTTTTACGCCGTTTTCAAACACAACGATTTCGCCGTACATAGCGTGGTCAAGACCGTGAATAGTAGCAATACCGTCGCCTACTCTGATTACGGTACCGATTTCTTCACTGTTTGTGTGAAGTTCATATTCACTGATATCCTTTTGCAAAACAGCAAGAACATTTTCTGTATTAACAGCATTGCTTCTTGCCGAGTCCATAACTTTTTGCTTGATACCGTCAAGTTTTCTTTTAAGGCTCATATCAAACTGCTTATCGCCGAGAGTTACAATAAAACCGCCGATAAGACTGTCATCCTTAACAACTTTTATTACGGCATCATCCGTATGTGCCTGCTTACAAACAAATTCTTTGATACCCTTTAACTGTTCGTCATCAGGTTCTGTTACGCAGGTAATTGTTGCCTCGGCAACATTGTTTTGCTTGTTGAGAGCTGAAATATATGCCTCAACTATTTCGCTCAAACTGTCAATCTTGCCGTTTGACGCAAGCTCGCCGATAAAGTCTTTAACAGACGGAGCAAAAAGGTCTGCGGCAACATTCTTCTTTTCCTCAAGATTAACATTAGGATCGTTGAATATATCCCTAAGTTCATCGTTAGATTTAACAGTATTTAAGGCTTCTTCCAAGCTTGACACACTTGCGTGAGCAGAAAACAGTGCGTCAAGATATTTTTCAATATTTTGAATCATTATTTATCACTGCTTTCATTTAAAAATTCGTCATAGAGCATTTTGTTTGTTTCGTCTGAAACTTCTTTGCCGACAACTTTGGTAGCTGCCTGCATAGCAAGCTCTGCGATTTCCTGCTTAACTGCAAGTCTTGCCTTTTCGCTTTCAAGGTCTGATGCCTTTTTAGCGTCGGCTTTAATCTTTGCTGCGTCGGTGTTTGCCCTTGCAACAATCTTGTCATACTCGCCCTTAGCGTTATTCCTTGCTTCGGTAAGTATTGCTTTCTTTTCGTCTTCAACGCCTGAGAGCTGTGACTGATACTCAGCCTGTAACTCGTCGGCTTTCTTTTCTTTTTCTTCAGCTGCCTTGAACTGACCTTCAATCAATTCTTTACGCTTATCAAGTGTTTTCTTAATAGGTTTAAATAAAAACAGTTTCATAAGCACAAAAAAGATAATCAAGTTTATCAAGGTCCAAAGAATGTTTATGTCAAATTTTAACATTATAATTATGGTCCTTTCTCATCAAACTGTTTTGATTAAAAACTGTTTTATTTAACCAAGAAAATAATCATAATACAAGCTACAAGTCCGTAAATAGCTGTTGCTTCTGAAAGAGCAGCACCAAGGATAAGAGTTGTACGAATCTGACCGGCCATTTCCGGCTGACGAGCGATAGCCTCAACGGCTTTACCTGTAGCGATACCGATACCAATACCTGCACCGAGTGCACAAATAAGAGCAATACCTGCACCGATTGCAATAACTGAACCTGTCATAATAATAATCTCCTTCTTACTTTAAATAATATAGTTAAGCGGCTTTAGCCTGCTTTTTGTTCTTTTTACTTGCTTTTTTAATTTTCTTTTTCTGTTTGTCGGTTGTTTCCTCCGACTCCTCAACAGCTTCCTGTAAATAAAGACCTGTTAAGAATACGAAAATGTATGCCTGAAGTAAACCGTCGAATATATCGAAATAAAGACTGAATACAGTAGGTAAGAAAATCGGAACACAAGCTTTAATAAGCTCCATAATAATGAATGAACCGATTACATTACCGAAAAGACGCATACAAAGTGAAAGAGGTTTGGTAATAACTTCCATTAAGTTGATAGGAGTAATTATCCAAATCGGTTTGGTAAATTCCTTCAAACGCCCTACAAATCCTTTGTTTTTAAATGCCGTAAATTCTACAAGCACTATACTTATGATAGCAAGACACGCAGTTACCTGCATACTCTTTGTCGGCGGTTTAAGTCCAAACAAACCTATAATGTTTGAAACGCCGATGAAAAGAGCCACGCTCATAAGCCAAGGAATAAACTGTTCTACTTTTTCTCCCATTATGCCTTTGAAAAAGTCTTGCGCTTTTTCATAAGCAAGCTCGAGCAATGCCTGACGCTTTGAAATTTCTCCTGTTACTTTGAGATTTCGGGTTAAGATAATCGCAAGAACTGTCATTACCGCAATAATTATCCAACTTACCACTGTTGCCTCATCGAAGCCAAGCTTAAAATTACCAATCTTAAAGCTGAACACTTCTTTCAGTTCAAGCTGGTCGGTAAGTTCTTTTTGAAGATCTACACTCATTAAAATAGTATCAAACGTTGCAGTCACCCCCTTGTTTGTACTGTCGTGATTATACTACAACAAATTTTAAAATTCAAGCTTTTTTGCACAATATTATACAAAATGTTTTGATTGTAATTACTAATTGTAATGTTTGACAAATTAAACAAAAATCGTACAAACTATTTGTGCAAAAAGCTATATCAAATTTATTGTGCTCATCACATAAACATATGTTATGCTTACAGTTGCTAATATATCAACCAATTATGAACAAATTAAGAACAATACAAATAAACGGCAAAATGCCACAAAATTGAACATTCTGTTTAAATTTTTTGTTAAAAAATGGTGTTTACATATTCGGCATTTTATTATATAATATATTCTCAAATAATTTAAAACTATATTATATGTACGCATTATGCGATAAGGAGTTAAAAATATGGCAAACGACCAAAAAAAGATGGTTGATTCCATCACCTCTATGGACGAAGATTTCGCCAAGTGGTACACAGATGTCTGCAAAAAGGCAGAACTCGTTTCCTACACAAGCGTTAAAGGTTGTATGGTTATCAGACCTTACGGCTACGCTATTTGGGAAAATATACAAAGAATTCTTGACGGTATGTTTAAAGAACTCGGTCACGAGAATGTTAATATGCCTATGTTCATCCCTGAAAGTTTGCTTCAAAAGGAAGCAGACCATGTTGAGGGCTTTGCGCCTGAATGTGCGTGGGTAACTTACGGCGGCAACGAGAAGCTTGAAGAAAGGCTTTGCGTAAGGCCTACATCGGAAACACTTTTTTGCGAGCATTTTCGTGATATCGTTCATTCTTACAGAGATTTACCTAAGCTTTACAATCAGTGGGTATCCGTTGTAAGATGGGAAAAGACTACAAGACCTTTCCTTCGCTCAAGAGAGTTTTTATGGCAAGAGGGTCACACTCTCCACGAAACTGCCGAGCAAGCTATTGAAGAAACAGAAAGAATGTTAAATGTATATACAAAATTCTGCCAAGAGGACCTTGCTATGCCTGTAGTTCAGGGTATGAAGACTGACAGTGACAAGTTTGCAGGTGCCGAGCGTACATATTGTATTGAAGCGCTTATGCACGACGGTAAAGCTCTTCAGGCAGGCACAAGCCACTACTTCGGTGACGGCTTTGCAAAGGCTTTTGACATTCAGTTTTCTAATAAAGAAAACAAACTTGCATACCCTCATCAAACATCTTGGGGTATGACAACAAGATTAATCGGAGCTATCATTATGACCCACGGTGACGACAACGGTCTTGTTTTGCCGCCTGCAGTTGCACCTATTCAAGTCATAGTTGTTCCTATTGCTCAGCATAAAGAGGGCGTGCTTGACAGAGCTAATGCGCTTTGCGAACAGCTCAAGAAAGTTTGCCGTTGCAAGATTGACGACAGTGAAAACTCACCGGGTTGGAAATTTGCCGAATATGAAATGAAGGGCGTTCCGGTAAGAGTTGAGATTGGTCCGAGAGATATTGAAAATAACCAATGCGTTGTAGTTACAAGGCATAACAGGGAAAAAACAGTTGTTTGCCTTGACGAGATTGAAACAGTTATCGTTCAAAAGCTTAAAGAAGTTCGTGACGGACTTTACAACAGTGCTCTTGAAAACAGAGAGAGAAGAACATATAAGTGCACAACTATGGATGAAATCACAAAGGCGCTTGAAGAAAACGGTGACGGTTTTGTTAAGGCTATGTGGTGCGGAAACGAAGAATGCGAAGACAAGGTTAAGGAAGTTACCGGCGTCGGTTCTCGCTGTATTCCGTTTGAGCAGGAGCAACTCAGCGATGTTTGCGTTTGCTGCGGCAAGCCTGCTAAGAAAATGCTCTTCTGGGGCAAAGCATACTAATAACAGTATAAGCTGTTAAATATATTATAATACTATATCGGAGGAAACTAAAATGGCAGTATTGGTTACAGGCGGTCTTGGTTATATCGGTTCTCACACTTGCGTTGAACTTATGAATGCCGGCCAGGAAGTTGTAGTTGTTGACAATCTTTACAACTGTAAAAAAAGTTCTTATGACAGAATTAAAGCTTTAGTCGGCAAAGATTTTAAGTTTTATGAATGTGACATAAGAGATGCCGAGGGTTTAAACAAAGTATTTGAAAACGAAAGCATTACTTCCGTCATTCATTTTGCAGGTTTAAAGGCAGTTGGCGAAAGCGTACATAAGCCACTTGAATATTTTGACAACAATGTTACAGGAACACTTGTACTTCTCGATGTAATGAGAAAGCACGACTGCAAAAAAATCGTATTTTCATCATCTGCTACAGTATACGGTATGAACAATGTTTCACCGCTTACGGAGGATATGGAAGTCGGCGGAGTTACAAACCCATACGGCAGAACTAAATTTATGATTGAATGCATACTCAAGGACCTTTATGTTTCGGATAACAGTTGGTCAATTTGCCTTCTCCGTTACTTTAACCCTATCGGTGCTCATAAAAGCGGTACTATGGGTGAAGACCCTAACGGAATTCCTAATAACCTTATGCCATACATTACTCAGGTTGCAATCGGCAAGCTTGACCACCTCAATATTTTCGGCGGCGATTATGACACTCCTGACGGTACAGGTGTTCGTGACTATATCCATGTTGTTGACCTTGCGCTCGGTCATATCAAAGCTGTAGACAAAGTTGAGGGCGAAGAAGGTTTATTTATCTACAACCTCGGCACAGGCGTAGGTTGCTCTGTTCTTGATGTTGTTAAGGCTTTTGAAAAAGCTTCCGGCAAGGAAATTCCTTATGTTATCGGTCCTCGTCGTGACGGCGATATTGCCACTTGCTTCTCAGACCCAAGCAAAGCATTAAAGGAACTCGGCTGGAAAGCTGAAAGAGGCATTGACGAAATGTGTGAGGATAGCTGGAGATGGCAAAGTCAAAACCCAACCGGCTACCCTGACTGATATATAATATAAAATGTAATATAAACAATAAAACCCAAAACACATGATTAAATGTGCCTTGGGTTTTATTAGTTTATATGGGTTTAATAAGATTTAGAGAGAAATTTAAAATCTTTATTTTTTACTGTTTTCAATTGCTTCATCAATAAGTTTATTAAGTTGCTTTGCTTGTGATGATGAAGTTATTGCACCAACAATTGGTTGACCTACAATATTTCCGTTTTTATCAACTACATATGTTGTTGGATATGAATAAAGACCTGAAGTAAATTTACCGGCCTCACTTTTTGAATCAAACCAAATATTTTTATAGGTAATACCCTTTTTAGTCAAAACATCCTTAGCCTCAGATATAGAAGTCTTGTCACCGTCAAGAGTAAATGAGTTAACACCTATAACGGTACCGCCTTTTTTTGCAAGTTCTTTATTAAGGTTTTCCAAATCGCCGAGTTCACCTACACAAGGATTACAAGTAGTAAACCAAAAGTTAATAACAGTTACATTGTTAGAAGAAAAGATGTCATCACTGTTAACATCATTTCCGTCAAGGTCCTTACCCTTAAAGCTTGGAAACTTAGTAAGTTCGCTATTTTCACTTACCATACCTGCACTTTTAGCGTCAATACTTTCACCCTCGCTCGGCTTACTGCCACATCCCGGATATTTTTGTTCTAAAATTGTGAGTTTACCCTCAATTTCTTTAATTTGATTTGCACCGTCTTTAAGAATTTTCAACTCATCTGCAGTAAAGTTATCTTTACCGCTTTCAATAGTATTGAGCAAAAAGTCGCCATAATTTGTTCCGTCTTCAATCATAGGAGTGTCCTTATTTGCTGACATAAACACTTTTTCCCAAAGCTGTGAATTACTTGTAAAAATTTCATTTTCTTTTTGCATAAGCTTTTGATAAAGTGCAGTTGCATCATCTAAATCGCTTGGTTCACTTTCCATTAAATTTGAAACATCAGCAGTATTATTTGACTGAGATTTGTCGTTATTTTTAGTTGTTGAACAAGCAACAAGGCTAAACATAAGCACTAAAACCATAAGTATAGTTAATATTTTTGATTTTTTCATAATTATTTTTCCTCCGTTGTTATATCTTTTTTGTTATTTGTTTTAACATCTGTTTTACTATTTTCTTTTACAGTGTTGCAAAGATTTTTTTCAGGCATACCAAATCCGTAGTGAAAGCTTAGTGCATCAGTAGGACAAGCAGTTATACACTTACCACAACGAATACACTCAGTGCTGTTTGGTGTTTTTATTACATCAACATCCATTTTACACGCTCTTGCACATTTGCCACAAGACACGCATTTATGCTCATCAACCTTTATTCCAAGCAACGACACCTTGTTCATTAATGCATAAAAAGCACCGAGTGGACAAATCCACTTGCAAAACGGACGATAGAAAACCACACTCAGTACAACTACAATAATCAAAATAATAAGCTTTTGAATAAATTTATTTCCTAAAGCCGAGCGTATACCCTCATCAATAGCAGACAATGGAATTGCACCCTCAAGCACACCCTGTGGGCATATATATTTACAAAAGAACGGGTCGCCCATTCCAACATCATTAACCACAAGTATAGGTAGCAATACAACCGTCAACAGCAAAATGATATATTTTAAATATGTTAAAGGCTTTAGTTTTTTTGTTGAAAGCTTTTTACACGGTATTTTATTAAGCAAATCTTGAAGCCAACCAAACGGACACAAAAAGCCACAAATAAATCGACCAAGCAACACGCCAAGCAAAATTAAAAATCCTGTTACATAATAGGAAAACTTAAATTTTGATGAACCTACAACAGCCTGAAACGAGCCGATTGGACACGCACCTGACGCAGCAGGACAAGAGTAGCAATTTAGCCCCGGTACGCACACAGCCTTGCCATTGCCCTGATATATTCCGCCTTTAAAAAAATTAGGTAAATGAATATTTGTCAAAAGCGTTGCACCTGCCTGAATACAAGTACGAAAACGACTTACAAGCTTTGAAGCATTCTTTTTTCTTTTATCCAATTCCAATACACTCCAAGCATAATCTTATTGCTTTGCTAAGCACAGTGTCTGCCTCACCACGCATTGCTCCATAGCACAGCATAACCACTCCGGCAACAAGGAAACCGATTTGAGATATTGATTTTTTTACTTTGAACAATTTAACCACTCCTTTCAAATTTCGCCTTATTATATCACGAACGATATAAAATCCTTGTTAAGAAAGAAATTTAACAAAAATTTTATTTTTTTGTGTTATAATCTATAATAAAGATATTTTACCAATAATAAAAGTGTTAGGAGATATTTATGCATATTTTAGTTGTTGAAGACGAGGTTGCTCTTTGTGACACAATCGTAAGAAGTCTTAAGCGTCTTGCTTACAGTGTTGATTATTGCTATAACGGTCAAAAGGCATTAGATATGCTTAGTGTTGAAAGTTTCGACCTTGTTGTGCTCGATTTAAACCTACCTAATGTTGACGGAATGACAGTATTGAAAACTCTGAGGCAAACAGACATTGACACAAAGGTTTTAATTTTATCGGCTCGTTGTGAGGTTGCAGACAAGGTTTTAGGATTAGATGAAGGTGCAAATGATTATTTAACAAAACCATTTCACTTAGATGAGCTTTCGGCAAGAATACGAAACCTTACCCTTAGAAAATTCACTCAAAACGATATTGTTTTAAAATGTTCAAATCTTTCATTTAACACAAAAACACGCAAAGCAGATGTAAATGATGAAGAATTATCTTTAACTCGCAAAGAAACAGGAATACTTGAATATCTAATGTTAAATCAAGGCAGACCTGTAAGTCAAGAGGAGCTGATTGAACATGTATGGGACAGCAGTGTTGACAATTTCAGCAACTCAATAAGAGTGCACATTTCATCATTAAGAAAAAAGCTTCGTAATGCATTAGGCTATGACCCTATTCACAACCGTATAGGCGAGGGTTATGTAATGGAGGAGAAAAAATGAAAAAACTTTCTTTACAATGGCGAATAACCTTAATGACCACAGTTTTAATTTGCATAACTTGTGTGCTAATGAATTGTTTAATCGGTTATTCAGGCAAGCGATATATGGATTCAATAGGCAACGGAATATCAGCATATAGTGAAATTGATAAAGGAAAACCGAGTTCATTTAATCCGGAAAATGAAAATCTCGACCGTGAGCTTACCATTATTATCAGTGGAGCACAAGCTTCATTCAATACTACTAATTGGTACATAACAATTGCCGTAAGCGTACTTGGTGGTATACTTGCATATTTTGTCAGTGGTCGTGCTTTAAAGTCGCTAAAAAGTTTTGCCTCTCAAGTAGAGAATGTACAGCCCAACAATTTGGCAGATATGAAAATAAGCGACGATGTTTTGCCGGAATTTAAACAGTTTTGTCAATCATTTAACAATATGCTTGACCGACTCGACAACGGTTTTACTGCTCAACGACAATTCACAGGAAATGCAGCGCACGAGTTAAGAACACCACTTGCCTTAACTCAAGCACAAATTGAGCTTTTTTCTGTTGAGCACCCAAATATGAGCAACGATACAGCAAAATTTCTTGCACTGCTACAAGAGCAAAACGAAAGAATGTCACAAATGACAAAAACTCTGCTTGAAATGAGTGAGCTTCGTACAGTTGAGTGCAAAGATACAATAGAAATCGCCCCTATGATTGAAGAAATATTTACCGACCTTGCTCCCCTTGCAGAAAAAAAGAATATTCGCCTTGAATACAACGGCAATGGTATGATGATAGGCAGTGACACCTTGATTTATCGTTTATTATTTAATTTAACTGAAAACGCAATACGCTACAACAGAGAAAACGCTTATGTAATTATAACTGTTGACGAAAAGAATAATCAGCTTTATATACGAGTTAAAGATAACGGTTATGGTATACCCGAGCAGTACAGAGAAAGTATCTTTCAACCATTTTTCCGTGTTGATAAATCTCGTAGCAGAGCATACGGCGGTGTAGGTCTTGGACTATCACTTGTATGGGAAATTGTGCTTTTGCACAACGGTACGGTAAAAGCTGAAAAAAGCGACAAAAATGGAACAGTAATGCTTGTAACACTTCCAAAAAAACAAACAAATAATTAATTATTAACAGCATCGGTGTATTCACCTTGTTCAATCAATTTGTTTTTTAAACCAACAAGAGAAGCAATAATTTAGTTGCGTTCTTCCGTATTTAAATATATATGATACTTATTTTCTCTCACAGTATTTACCTCCAAGTTTTTCTTTCTGATTTAATAATACTCGAAAAAGAAAATGCTATCAAATATGCAAAAAGGCTTCCATCCAAAAAGGATGAAAGCCTTAAAAATTATGCGATTTTTAGGTTTAGTTGCAAGCCAATGGGGACGATTTCATCTGCCCAAAAACACGTTTTTGAAAAAGTGTTGCAAAAGTGTTGCAAAAACGGTTGTTCAAAAAGTGCCAAGTCCCGAAAGGCGCATAAATACTGGGTTTTTCGGCACAGCTAAACCAAGGGGAACTATTCCCACTCGCTCAATTCGGTTATTTACTAAACTTTTTTGTTTAGTAAATATTTTGTTTTTATACAGATAATCTAACCGTTTTTACTGAGTTTTTGTAACTCAAAGTTTATAGTATCAAAACAGTATCACCATCTGCCATATCGTTTGTATTGTATCATAGGTGCATACCGAAGTCAACACTTTAAAGTGATAAAGCTATCTTTTATGTCTGTTTAATTGCCGTTTCTATAATTGCATGGCTATTTTTCAAAAAATGTTGTATTTTATTAAAAACATTGTTATAATAAATTTGCGTACAAATTTTGATAACTGTACGCAGAAAGTTGGTGAGCCGTTGTCTAAAGAAAAAATTGCAAAAAATGTTTTTCAAAATGTTGGCGCAATCGCAAAAACTTCCGATTTTAAAAATGTGGGATTTACAAATTATGATATTGCAAAATTGTGCAAAGATGGCGTTATCGAGAGAATACGAAATGGCTTTTACCAACTTCCTAATAATTACAACATAAGTGAAGAACAGCTAATATCAAATTTATTACCTTATGGAACAGTTTGCGTTGAATCGGCTTTGTTTCATTATGGATACAGTGACTTTGCTCCAAGAGAATGGTCAATAGCAGTTCCTCGAACTTACAGAAATCAAATTTCAAATATCCAAGAAGTGCCTATCAAAGCATATTATGTTCAAAAGAATATAATTGAACTCGGAAAAACAATAGGTGATTTTAATGGTGTAACACTCCCTGTTTACGACCGTGAAAGGACTATTTGCGACTGTTTTAAGTATCGTACAAAACTTGATAGCGAAACATTTAATAAAGCACTTAATGCATATGTTTCGGACGATAAAAAGAATCTTTTAAATCTTTCAAAATATGCTAAAGAAATGCATGTATATACAAAAATGTTGAGTGTTATGGAGGTGCTGCTGAATGGCTGATATTGCCTCATCTGTACTTACAAGATTAAAAAATAAAGCGAAAGAAACCGGTCGAAGCTATCAGCTGTGTATGCAGCTGTTTTGCCAAGAAGAATTTTTACGCCGGTTGCAAAATTCAAAATATGCAGATAATTTAGTACTTAAGGGTGGACTATTTATCTATTCAATAACTGACTTTGACAGCAGAGTTACAGTAGATGTAGATTTTCTTCTGAGAAAATTACCAAACACACCTGAACAACTTCGTGCAATCCTTGAAGAAATTATAGCTATAGACACCGGAAATAACTTTATAACATTTGAAATTAAAAGTGTTTCACCTATTTCAGTCGCAAAGAAGTATGCCGGAATCAGTGCCTCTCTTGTTGCACACATAAAAAATACTCGAACTCCTTTTAGTATTGATTATGAGCTTTCAAAAGGAATATGCTGAAAGCTATGAATGGATTACCACGGTATT